>CAIJFH010000038.1 GCA_903819895.1 Candidatus Adlerbacteria bacterium | reverse complement strand
GTATCTTCCATCTCCTCACTCCCCGCAAGCGTCGCCACTGCCGTGTGGGGCGCGGGGACAAAAACACTCACCTCGGGAGTTGCCATCGCGTCTGACATTTGGGCTGCAGGCACGCGCACACTCACGGGCGCTGGGTTGAGCGGTGGATCATTGGCGACACAGAGCGACGTGACTGGTGCGGTGACCAGTGTGAATGGGCATACGGATAGTGCCACGAACGGGATTACCAGTGCGGTTAACAGCCATACCGACTCGGCAACTGCGGGCATCACCACAAACGTCAATGCGCATACTGACAGCGCAACGGGTGGGATTACAAGCGCGGTGAACACCAACACCAACTCGGTGGTGACCGCCGCATCATCGTCGATTGGGTCAACACTGGGGACACTCGCAACAACACTCGGCTCGATTACCTCGTCGGTCGCGTCTCTCCCGGCGAACGTTGCCACCAGCGTATGGAACGCCGCGAGCCGCACGCTCACCTCGCTCAACCTCTCGTCACAGAGCCCATGGGTCGTGTCGCTGTCTAACTCGGGCACGGTTGCCGCGGGCAATACCTACTATGCGACCGTCACCACCACCTACAACGGCAACCTGACCGACTCGGCCAACCTGCCCACCATCACCATCTATGACCCGAGCCGCAACAGTATCATCAACGCAGCCAACATGACCCGCAGCGGCGTTGGTATCTACCAGTACACCTACACCACCAGCGGCAGCGCGCCGGGCGGTGTTTGGGAGACAGACGTGACCGCAAACGTCGCGAGCGGCCAGACGCTCCCGGGCACCAGCTATTGGAACCTCACGACCTCGCCCGCACAGGTGATCGTCAACAACGTGAGCGCCGTGACCGTGCCTGACATTACCGCAAATGTCACGATCACCAACGAGGGCCAAGCCGGGTATGAGTACCACTACGCATGGTGTGTGGTGTCGAGCATCAGCACGCCGTGCGATGGCAGCAACAGCAACGTCTTCTACGCAGCAGCGGCGAAGTTTATCAACCCGGGCGACAACTTTAACACCACACTCACCGCCACCGTCCCAACCCCTGGCACCTACTACTTTAAGGTGGTGGCAGTGTTTGGCACACAAAGCTCGGGCGCGTCGAGACAATTCACCGCGGTGGCTGGCAACTCGGGCGGAGGGAGCACGGGTGGCGGCTCCGGCGGAGGTGGAGGTGGTAGCGGAGGAGGTGGAGGTGGCGGCGTACTTGCCCCACTCCCCACACAAACCGCAGCAGCTGCATGCTCGACCTTTGCAAGTGCCGACCTCAACCACGATTGCAAGGTGGACGCGATCGACTTCTCAATCCTGCTTGCCTACTGGGGCGCAAAGCCGCCGTTTGGCAACCCACGAGTTGATATCAACAAAGACGGCAAGATAAACTCAGTCGACTTCTCGATTATGCTTTCGGAGTGGACTGCAAAATAACCTATGACTACACACACATCAGCCGCAACAATTTCGTTTGAGGTGCCACCAATGGCGCAGGGTGACACTGCACCAATCAGCGTCTATCTCAACACCAACGGCGCGACCATTAACGTGGTCGACGGGAGTATCACGCTGCCCGGCAACGCGGTGTTTACTATGCGCGACATCGACCTCGCGGGCTCGGCACTCACCTTGTGGCCACGCACACCGTCGCTCTCGGCCGATGGCAAAACACTCACCTTTGTTGGCGGCGTACCGCACGGTATTTCTACCTCACACGGGTTACTCTTTACACTCTATGTCACCGCGCGCACCCATGGCGCCGCAACTATTGCCCCCAGCAAAACACTGGCCTACCTCAACGATGGCCAAGGCACGGCACTTTCGGTCACTGGCCGACCACTGGCACTTGTTGTGCATCCGGCTGTAGCAGGCGTCCCGCCGCACGACGCGTGGCAAGCGCTCATCGCCCAGGACTCGACCCCGCCCGCACCATTTACTATCTTGCCCGGCCAAGATCCATCGCTCTTTGCCGGGCAGCAATACCTCTTCTTCCAAACCAGCGACAATGGCTCGGGCGTGGATCACTACGAGGTCGCCGAGGGCGCTGCGGCACCGGTGCGCAGTGGCACCACCTATGTGCTCCAGCATCAAAACACACCAGAGACCATCACCGTGTATGCATACAACAAAGCTGGGCTCGCACAAACCAGCACCTACCAGATTGGCGGCAGCAGCAACACCGCATGGACCGTGGGTGCCTGGGCACTCCTGTTGCTGATCCTGGCCGTTGGCGTGTGCTACCTGCGCCGACGCGCTCGCCGTACCCGCATCACTCATACAATATAAGTATGAAAACCCTCCGCACACATCTTGCCCGAGTAGTGAGTGTCGCACTTGGTGTCGCGCTGCTTGGCATGTCGCACACTGCATCGGCAGCAACACTGTCGCTTGCCGCATCGTCGCTCAACGTGTCCGCGGGCAACATTGTCACCGCAACGGTGGTGGTCAACACAGCAGGAGCAGCGATCAACAACGCCGAGGGTGTCGTCCAATTCCCCACCGATATGCTGGAGGCACTGTCGGTTGACACATCGTCCTCGATCTTCTCGCTTTGGATCGGCACACCGAGCTTCTCTAACACCGCGGGCACCGTGTCGTTTAATGGCGGCGTGCCAAGCCCCGGCTACACCGGCACCAATGGGACCATCCTGAGCATCTCCTTCCGCGCCAAGCAGACCGGCACCGCGACTCTGTCGCTCGCCAACGCTGCGGTGCGCGCCAACGATGGGTTGGGCACCGACGTACTCAGCACCAAAAACAGCGCAACCATCACTATTGGGTCTGCGGCACCCGCCAAACCAGCACCTGTCGCAGCGCCAACCACCCCACGCAGCAACGCCGCAGCACTGCCACCACCAACCGTATCCTCGCCGACCGACCCCGACCAAAACGCGTGGTACCAAAGCGGCAACGCCACGCTCCAATGGTCGCTGCCCGATGATGCAACAATGGTGCAGACACTCTTGGGCTCACATCCCGACTCGATTCCGTCGGTTTCCTACACACCACCAATCACCAGCAAAGACGTCACCGCGATGCCGGACGGCGTGTGGTACTTCCATGTCCGTTACAAGACGCCGGATGGCTGGTCTGCGACCGCGCACTATCGACTCCAGGTGGACAGCGCTGCGCCAAAAAACTTGGTTGTCACTACATCCACTAACACCTATGGCCAAGTGAGCGTCTCGATGCACGCCACCGACGCACTCTCGGGTATCGACCACTACATGCTCCAAGTGGATCAAAGCCCACCAACTATTGTCCAGCCCGACACATCGGGTGGTGCGACGTCGACCTTGCCCGCGCTTGCCAGCGGCAACCACGCGCTCGCCGTGTCGGCAGTCGACCATGCAGGCAACAGCGTGCAAACAACACAAACAGTCGCCATCAGCGTGCCGCTGGCGATCAACCTCACCTCCTACCCAACCAGCGTCAAAGTGGGTCAGCGCATCACGGTCGCGGGCCAAACGTCATACCCCAACGCAATTGTCGCCGTATCACTCACGAGCAGTGGCACCAACATCGCGACCTACCAAGTGCACACCGACGCGAGCGGGATATTCCGCTTTACCAGCGACCCCACCACCGACTCTGGCATCGCGATCCTCTGGGCGACGCTGCTCAACCAAGACGGCAGCACCGCCGCATCGTCAGAGAAAGTGTCGATCGCCATCGAGAAGCCGCTGCTGATCCAGATTGGCTCCTACTCGACCGAGCTCTTGTCGGTCGTGGTGCCCACGGTCGCACTCTTGCTCTGTCTCCTCTTCCTACTCTACTTTGGGTGGCATAAATTCTTCCACCTGCGCCGCCATGTGCGCAAGGATTTGGAGGCAGCACGCACCCGGATCCACCAGGCGCTCAAGCAGCTCTCCGATGATGCAACCCGCGAGGTCGCTGCGCTCGAGAAGACCACTAAACATCGCAAACTCTCCGCCTCGGAGAACAATGCGGTCGACGAAGTGCGCGCCACCATCAATCGCGTCGACGAGTACATCCAAAAAACCATCGACCGCATCGAGGATATGGATCTGTAATAGGTCGGTTGCACCGTTTTGGTGGACATGGTAGATTAGTGAGTAATGACCTTGCACGGCCTATTGCCGTATATACAGATTGTCTTGGCGGTGATACTCATCGTTTGCGTTTTGCTGCAGCAAACGGGCGCATCACTTGGTGGCGCATTTGGCGGAGATAACTTCTCTGCTGCCTACCACACCCGCCGCGGGATGGAGAAAAACCTCTTCTATACGACGATTATCGTCGGCATTCTGTTTGCATTGTCGTCGTTTGCTGCGCTCATCATCAAATAGCTTCAAAAGCGATACCACTGGTTCGCATCCCAGACCCCCTCTCTTGTCCTCTTGCCCCGTTTGTTGGTCGCTCTATCACTCTATACAATATAAATCGTTAGCACCGTATTATGCGTACTACTCGACGCGATGGTTTTGGTTCGACACTGCGCCTGTGGCTCGACACCGCGCAGGACACCGTGCGCTCGTTCTCGGCTAGTGGCCGCGCACTATTTTTATTCTTGAGCGGGCTGCTCGTAGTGAGCACCGTGGCGCTTTTGTATCTCCTCAACGCATCTCTGTTGGTGACGATCCCTGCGCACGGCGGCTCGCTCACCGAGGGGCTCATCGGCGCGCCGCGGTTTATCAACCCAGTGCTCGCGATATCCGACTCCGACCGCGACCTCACCTCGCTCGTCTACTCTGGCCTCTTGCGCGCGACCCCGAGCGGCGACTACATCCCCGACCTCGCGTCAAACTACACACTCTCGCCCGACGGCAAGACATACACGTTTACCTTGCGACCTAATGCAACCTTCCAAGATGGCACGCCCGTGACCGCCGACGACGTGGTGTTTACCATCGCAGAGACGCAAGACCCGGTGATCAAAAGCCCCGAGCGCGCCAACTGGAGCGGCGTCCAAGTAACCAAAGTTGATGCACACACCGTGCAGTTTACGCTCAGCCAGGCCTACGCACCGTTTATCGAAAATCTCACACTTGGTATCCTGCCCAAACATCTCTGGCAAGGTGTCGGCGATGACGAGATGTCGTTTAGCACACTCAACAGCCAGCCCGTTGGCTCGGGGCCGTTTGCGGTCACGTCGGTGTCGCGCACCGCGTCGGGCATCCCATCTACCTACCAACTGTCCTCCTTCTCGCGCTATGCACTGGGCGCGCCCTACCTCGACCACCTTGTCTTCCGCTTTTATCAAAACGAGGGCGAGGTCGTGCAGGCACTTAAAAGCGGCGAGATCGAGTCAGCCGGAGGCATCTCCGCTACCGCAGTACACGAGCTCGATGGGTTTACGATACAGCGCGCACCACTGAGCCGTGTGTTCGGTGTCTTTTTTAACCAAAACCAGTCCGAGGTGCTGCGCGATGCGACCGTGCGCCAAGCGCTCAACAGTGCGATTGATCAAGACGACCTGGTAGCAACCGTGCTCAGCGGATACGGCGCGCCGCTCACGGGCCCCATCCCGCCCAGCACCCTGGCCAACACGTCGCACACCCTTGCCACCTCAAGCGCAGCACAGCTGGCACAAGCAGCCAAACAAACACTCCTCAACGCAGGGTGGCAGCCCGGGCCCGATGGCTATTTGCAAAAGACAATCGGCACCGGCAAAAACGCAAAGACCATTGAACTCGCGTTTTCGCTCGCGACTGGCGACGTACCCGAACTGCGCTCGACGGCCGAGTATGTCCGCGCTGCGTGGCAAAAGGTGGGGGCAAAAGTGACCGTGCAGGTCTATAACCAGGGCGACCTCTCGCAAAATGTGATCCGCACCCGCAACTACGACGCACTACTCTTTGGTGAGGTGGTTGGCCGCGAGCTCGACCTCTTTGCCTTTTGGGACTCGAGCCAGCGTGTCGACCCGGGGCTCAACATCGCCCAGTACGCCAACGCATCCGCCGACAAACTACTCGAGCAGCTGCGACAGACGAGCGACCCGGCCACACGAGCAACACTCTTTACCCAATTCTCCGCTGCGGTCGCCAAAGATGTCCCCGCGGTATTTCTCTATACGCCCGATTTCGTGTATAGTGTACCCAACGATCTGAAAGGGCTTTCTCTTGGTCTCATCGAGACCCCTGACGATAGATTCTTGAGCGTGTACCAGTGGTATCGGGAGACCGACCATGTCTGGCCATTTTTCGAGGAGAGGCAGCGGTAAAAAAGCGAGTTACAAAAAAAATTATTTATAGCAACAGTAATCACCATACGATATGGAACCACAGAAGAGTTCGAGCAGCGCGGCACACACGCCGCACACCCCGGGCGCGAACAGGAATCGCCGCCCACAGTTTAGCCCACGCGCGCCTGGTGCCGCGGGCGCACACGCAGGCGCCCCAGCAGGTGGCCGCAGCGGTGGCCGAGGTGGCGCGCGGGGTGGCCGCCGAGGCGACTTCCGCAGCCGTAGCGGCCCCAAGCCCCACCAAGTGCACCCCGTGCGCCGCGACATTATCGACACCAATGGCAGCGAACCAAACAGCGACGAGAAGCCGATTCCTCCGCTTGCCCCTGGCAATATCCGCATCATCCCGCTGGGCGGCGTCGAGGAAATCGGCCGCAACATGACCATGATCGAAATTGGCGATGATATTATTGCCATCGACTGCGGATTCCAATTCCGCGAGGAGGAGACGCCCGGCATCGACTACATTTTGCCAAACACCAAATATTTAGAGGACCGCCGCGACAAAATCCGCGGGCTGTTTATCACCCACGGCCACCTCGACCACATCGGCGGCATCCCCTATGTCATCGACCGCATCGGCTACCCGCCGATCTACACCCGCACACTCACGGGCGTGATGATTAAAAAGCGCCAAGAGGAGTTCCCCAACCTCAAGCCCTTGACCATCCACGAGGTGGAGAAAGAGGATGCGGTGCGGGTTGGCAACCTGCGCGTGCGCTTTTTCTCGGTGACGCACACGATCCCTGACGCGATGGGTATTATCATCGAGACACCCTACGGCATCATCGTCTTTACCGGCGACCTGCGCCTCGACCACACCGACGGTATCCCCTCTGAGAAGGAAGAAAAAGAGTTTGCCTATTTTGCCGACAAAAAAGTGCTCTTTCTTGCGGCCGACTCGACCAACGTCGACCGCCCGGGATTCTCGCTCCCCGAGCGCATTGTGCAAAAAAATCTCGACGACATTATCATCAACACCAAGAGCCGCCTGATTATCGGTACGTTTTCCTCACAGCTGGAGCGCATCATGCGCATGCTCGAGTGCGCCGAGCGCACAGGGCGCAAAGTGCTTGTTGAAGGCCGCTCGATGAAGGTCAACATCGAGATCGTCAAGCAACTCGGCATGCTCAAGATTGATGAAAAAACATTCATCGACGCGGGCCAGCTCGACCACCTCCCCGACAGCAAGGTGATGATCCTCGCCACCGGTGCACAAGGCGACGAGTTTGCGGCACTCATGCGTGTCGCGATGAAGACGCACAAATATGTAAAGATTAAAAAAGGCGACACCGTGGTGCTCTCCTCCTCGGTCGTGCCCGGCAACGAGCGCGCGGTACAAAAACTCAAAGACAATCTCAGCCGCCAAGGCGCACACATCATCGACCGCCAGACCATGGATGTCCATGCCTCCGGCCATGCCAACCGCGACGAGACCTTTTGGATCCACTCCAAAATCAATCCAAAATTCTTTATGCCGCTGCACGGCTACCACTACATGCTGCGCGTCCATGCCGACATCGCCAAGGCATGCGGCCGTAGCGAGGACGACATCGTCATCCCCGACAACAGCGCCATTATCGAGATCCAGGACGAGGGGCAGAAGATTGTGCGGCTGAAGGAGATGGCTCCCGCGGGCTTGCGGCTCGTCGACGGGTTCTCTATTGGCGACATCCAGGAGGTGGTCATCCGCGACCGCAATGTGCTCGCGCAGGAGGGCATGTTTGTCATCATCGCGACGGTCAACCCCAAGACCGGCCGCTTGCGCAAGTCGCCCGACATTATCTCGCGCGGGTTCGTCTATTTGCGCGAGTCGCAGGAACTTTTGTCGCAGACACGCATCATCATCAAGAAGACCATCGAGGAAACCACGCAAGGCATGCAGCCGATCAACTTCGATTACGTCAAAAACAACGTCACCGACGCCGTCGCCCGCTTCCTCTTCGAAAAGACCAACAAACGCCCGATCGTCATCCCGGTCGTGCTGGGGGTGTAAGTTCTCAACAACCAAAACAAAAACGGTCGTCATACATATGACGACCGTTTTTGTTGCGACTATTCGAAGGGTGTAGACAAACAATTAAAACGTAGTAGTATGCATTCGGAGCAGCGAGTCCTTGCTCTATAGACGCAACAGGAAAGTCACATGGGAATACAGTGTAAAATCTTCTCTCGGAGGCTTAAGACCCCGGAAGATCGTGAAATACTGCAAGACGAAGTCAACCACTGGCTCGCAGCAAGCCCCAGACCAAACGAACCCATACTTCAACAATCAACCAGTGGGGATGGCTTGATCACCCTCACCATCGTCGTCAGCTACTACACTCCTGGATAGCAACCAGACATATAAACGAAAGGTTGAGTAACACGACCCCACCATCGACACACGTGTCGGCGGTGGGGCTATTTTTTTCGAACACCTGCATCGAGCTTGATTTCGGTAAAGAACAGCGATAGCATGTGTTTCGTGTCATAAAAGGATGGACAGATGTCTCACAAAGCCCAGATGGTCTTTGATGATGAGTCGTATAGGATACTTCAAGAACTCAAGGAAATGCTGGAGGCCGATTCGTGGGGCGAGATCGTCCGCAGGGCCTTATTGGCCGAGGAGCAGCATGGCCGACTCTCCCCTCCTTTTGCCGATGCTGCACGAAAATATAGGCGCATACAAGTGGTTCTACCCGATCGTTCAAAGAGCCGACTTGAGCGCTTGGCGACCACAGAT
>CAIJFH010000037.1 GCA_903819895.1 Candidatus Adlerbacteria bacterium | reverse complement strand
CGGTACAAAAATCGCGCGCTTGCCCTGCTTCTTTGCCTCGGCAACAAGCGGGAGGATGCCGCGCACCGCGCGCAGTGAGCCGTCGAGCGCCAACTCGCCAATGAATACAAACGGCTCGGGGTCAAAGCGGATATCATCTGCCGCGAGCAGGTAGGACAGGGCGATTGGTAGGTCAAACATTGGCCCCTCTTTCTTGAGGTCTGCCGGCGCGAGCGAGATAACAATCTTTTGGTTGCGGCTCTTGGGCGACTCAAACCCGGCGTGCTTGATCGCGGCTGCCACACGGTCGCGACTCTCCTCGACTGCCTTGTCGGGCAGCCCCACGACGGTAAACGCATGCAACCCGCGAGACAAATCAGTCTCGATTGATATTAAATATGGAGATAACAGCGACGTCTGCGCGCCGTACACCCGTGCGTACTGCATGGCGCTATTGTACACCCGAAACGAGAAACCAGTATTGCAGACGTTCAAGGGTACGAAATTTTCCTGCTGAAAAATTTCTCAGTTCTCGCGCCGTCGCGCTCGAAAGCCCCTTTCACATCTCAATACTGGTTTCTTCTACGGTAAAAGATCTACTTCCCCGTCGCGATCTGCCTCGCAGGTGCGTGCCGAGGGGATAACCTCGAGCCGCTCTTTCTCGATCTCGTTACTACAAATCTCGCAGATGCCGTATGCACCCTCCTCAATATTAGTAAGCGCGCGCTTGATGTTGCGCCAGTGGGTTTGTATAGCGTCGATCTCCTCGCCGTGCTCCTCCAGCTCCTCGATCTCATCCCCTGCCTCGTTTGCGTCTGCCAAAGGCGATGCGATATCCATGTCGCGCGCCGTCGCGTCCCACTCGCCTGTCTCGGGGTTCTCCCAGCCCAGCGACGTGAGCTCCACCTCGGTTTGCTCCAACTCCTCTGTTAATTTGCTCTTAAAATGCGCCAGCTGTTCTGTATTCATACCCCGAGTGTACCATTTTTCCACCGGTCGTACAGCTGCGCCTACAACACCTAGTCAATCCTCGTCCACAGCATCTCAAATATCTCGCGCACCGTCTTTGCCACGTCGGCGTTTTCGATCACGATCCCCTGCAGGTTTTTGTAGTCGTGGATGCGGACAATGTCCCCCGACGTGTCGATTGCCACCTCGGACGAAAACTGCGCAAACGGCACCGTCTTGATGTCGCGTCCATACGTAGCGTCGGCGGCGCGATACTTCTTGAGTGTTGGATGTTCGGGCACGATGCCGCGCATGGTAATCTTTTTCTGCCTGAGCTTGTCTGCCCACTCGACAAAATATGCCGACAGCTCCTTGGGCACCTGCTGCTCGATAGCCCAAAAGGCGACCAGCTCCTCCCCCTCCCCCAGCTTATAGTCCATCACCTGCTTGATGCCCTCGATGCCCTCAAAGTACACTGTCTTGATCCGCGCGGTGCTCCCCTGGTAGAGCCGCAGCAACTCGGGCAGCGCGTGCTCGGCCTCTACCAAGTTCCGCCGCTGGTCGCGCACCAACTCCTCGGGCGACACGGCACTAAACATCTGCTTTGCCGACCCGGGCGCCTTGAGCGCCAACCCGCGGCGGCGCAATTCTTCCAAAATCACATACGTCGTCGGGCGCTTGAGCCCCGCAATCCTGGCAATCGCCTGCGCCGATCCCTGCCCCAGCTTGAGCAGTGCAAAGTACACCGCGGCCTCTTTGTCCGAGAGCCCCAACTTCGCGAGTGTTTGTGTCGGATTGTTCATATATATAGGGTATCCGAAACTGTATGCACTGTCAACATCTTTGACAACAATATACTTATATACAAAAAGCTATTCTACAGAGCCATTTTTACCACCAGCACCAGACACTTACTTTGTCAGCATTGACACAGAGTGATTTACTTGTTGCAGACAGTTCATCGAAAACCTGCGCCACCACGGCGCACCCGCACCTCGGGGTTCTGGGGTGGAGATTGGTTATGGAGAAGCTCATTCGTCTTGGTTTTTCCAAGAACGTCGCACTGATTCTTCCGCACCTTCCAAATATCGAGCCTGTCGAATTTAAGCTCGATGGGAACCACGGAATGGCGGTACTTAAACTGCGAGAGGAGGTCGGTGTTCTATTTTGGACTGACCCAAACATTAATCTCGAGCGGCGGAGTGGACAAATCATTTTCCTCGATAATTCTGGGAAACCAGAGATACGTTTCTCTACGGTAGGACATATGCATGGCCGCTCAGATCCTTCCTACGAGAAAGATGCCGAGTTCCAAAGGGAGACTGCCATGTACGACAAACATTGTCCGTTCTATAGGAACGCGATAATGCCCGCCGCAGTGAGGAGTGAAGAGCGCCGGGCGCGGGTGATTAGGGAGCATAACCTCCCAGTCGCAACGGCCATTGTTGATGCTTGCAGGCGTCTCGGTGTCACTGTGCTCATTAAGCATGGTGGCGATATGTGTGAAAGACTCGTGGAGATTTCAGGCCTCACGATTCTCGACGACTACAATTACACCAAAGCTCGGCCGTATATGGTCGAGCGCAACGGGTACCATTTTGTGGTGCCAGCGGTTGACGGAGTGGGATAGCCCACTTCGCAACAAACAGAAAGGAGGTTTACAACGGGAGAAGCTGGTTCTTCTCCCCTCTATAGAAGCCACGATTCGTTCGCGGTTTCTTCGAGAAAGTTCTTCACAAAATCTTGCGCCGAAAGCGCACCTGTTCTCCGGGGTTCGGGAGAGGGAGATAATTCATGTCGTCTTGGAAGAATATCGAGATTGAGACCGCTCGTGCACTCTCCGCGGTTAGAGATGCAGAAAAGGCACTCGCTAATGCAAGAGAGGCCTATTGGTGCCTTCCGATAACAATTACAGCCATCCCTACTGTTAGCTTCGAGCTGTTCATTGTTGAGTTTGAGTTTAACGTCGCTATTTCGTGGGAATCTGCTCGCGAAAAAATTATTGGGGTTGGTTTAATTCCAGCGACCAAAGAGCAATTACGCTCTGTGTACATTCAAGTCGCCGAAAAGCCCGTTGTTTCTGGTACCGAAGATGTGGCTTGGTGTTCACGCCAAGTCCATTCAGGTCGTGGCTGTTACCACAATAGCATCGACGACTCTGATATCCAGAGACTATGGAAGAATGTTCGCTATTTGGCGGCAGATCCAAAAGCAGGATGAAAGGAGGTTTACGTGGGAGAAGTTGGTTCTTCTCCCCTCTATAGAAGCCACGATTCGTTCGCGGTTTCTTCGAGAAAGTTCTTCACAACGGGCATGGGGCCCAAGATAGCAGGAGTTAGGTTGATGTCCTATTTCGTCGTCTCTCTGCCGCCCGACAGCTCTAAGATATATCTCTTGGGTGTCGAATCTTACACATCGGCTGAGGAGTATGCCTGTCAGGATGTGGAGGGGGCGTGGGAGACAGATGAAACAGCTCTACGCACGCCTCACTCGGTTGACTTCCCTTCTCCAAAGGATGCGAGAGAGTGCTTCGAGAAAATCTCCTTGCTTTTCAGAGAGATTGAAAAACTTCTGGAGGATAAACAGGTGGCTGCAATAGAAGCGTTCGTAACAATACTCCTTTCTGGTTCAGAAGTTAGAAAGGATGCACTACATCGAGCGGGCGTGACAGAGAGGCAGGTGGACGCAGTTCTTGCCAAAAATGGATTCAAACTTCGAATCGAAGTTCGAGAACCTCGCGACCCATGGGGAGATGAGGGAGATAATCCAGAAGCAGATACAGACCTGAAGAATGTTTTTCTCACCGCCCACCGTCGATAATCTTGCGCCACCACGGCGCACCCGCACCTCGGGGTTCTGGGGCATGGAGAAACAAGATGGATCAAGATCTCGTGTGCGGATTGATTTTTGTTGGAGCCTGCTTGTTTTGGGCTTGGATGTTCCGGGATTTTAAGTTGCTTGGGATTCCATGTCTCATTCTTGCAGTTCTCGTGGCTTTCATGCTTGTCCGCGATTATTGCTGGAGATATTGAGCACTGGGCACAAAAAACTGGGCGGCCACACCGTGGCTGCCCTTTCTGCTACTCGCCGTATAGCTCGGGGTGCGTGCCGATGGCGACGAACATCACTGTGTCCTTGTTGATATGATAGTAAATCGCTCGGTAGCTCCCTGTGACGTTGATACTTCTGTGTCCTATCCATGTGCCGTGGAGTGGATGCATGTTAAGTACCGGGTTTGATTGGTTTGAGATAAACAGCACTAAACGCTCGTTAAAGTGGAGCCGTATTGCTTCTGGCAGCAGCTTGTACTTTTTCCGAAATTGTTTCGAGAAAAGAGCGTGCATATGCTATTTTTCTGCAGTAAGCCATGCGACGGCATCCTTGGCAGAAGTAAATACAGGTGAAAACTTCTCTTTTCGCCCCTCCTTCCAATCGCGCTCGGCTTGGCGAAGGATTTTTGCGGTTCTGGCGTTAGGGATCAGTGGTACCGCAAACTCGATGCGCTGGTCGGTGACAAACCGCTTGAGCTGCGAGTTGACCACGGTCGAGAGCGGCAAACCAATTTTCTTGGCGAGCTTGCGCGCCTTGTCGCGCACGTCAGTATCGACTTTAACACTAATAACTGTTTTCATAACTAAAGTATATACAACGGTTATGGTTCGTCAATGTCCCCTACTGCCCCGGAATACTCAAGATGGGCGCGTTTTTGAGGCGGGTGATGACTTCGCGCACGGTGTTGGGGTTGGTGGTGATGAGCACAGTGTTGCGGTCGAGAAATGTCCAGAGAAAGTAGATATCACCAGCAGTATTTTTGAGTGCGCGCGCGTCGTGGTTTTCGACAATCGTGTCGACAAACGTTGCTTGTGTAAACGCGCTATCGGGGTTTGTCACCGCCGCGGTTGTGCTCGTGGCTGGTGTTGCCGAGCTGGTTGCCGCGGTTGCGGTGCTGCTTGCAGCAGTGGTTGTGTCGCTTGTGTCGGTGTTGATATGCGGGCTGGGCGTGTAGTCAAACAAGGGCGACAGGTCTTGGTGCATCGTCGGCTCCCAGGCGAGCATCCCGGCAAACGCCTGCTCGTAGGGGTCGACCTTGAGCAGCAAAAAGGGTTGGTTAGTATCAAACGAGTGCACCCCCAGGAGGAATGTGGGCGAGATCGTGCGCAGCAGGTCGGCCGGTATGTTGGGCGCGAGCAGTGCGAGGAATGATTGTGCGCCCATAGTTGTTGCCGGGGCGTCGGCCGTTGTTGAGGCGACCACGGGCTCGATGCGGCCCACGAGTCCAAGCGACAGCGCCACGCCCATCTTTGCTGTTTGGAGCGCCGCGAGCGCGTCCTGGCGCGTCTCGTTTTGTGCGATGGTGACCTGTGTCGCGTCATCGACGCCGATAAACGGTGCAGGCGCGGGCATCTGCACCGGCACGGTGGTTGGTCGCAGCAGCACATAGGACATCACACCAACTGCGCACAAGAGCAGCACACTGCCAACACCGATAAAGAGTGCGCGCCGCGATGTTTGCGCAAGTCGCTCCAGCAGTGTTGGGCCCGCGGGTTGCTCACCCAAGAGCGATGCGTTTTTTTGATTCCGCTCGGCCTGCGCGGTCGCGATGGTCACCGCCGACACGCCACCCGAGTGCATATATTTTTCGATATCACCACGAAAGGTCTCGAGCTGTTGCACCATGGGCGCATCCTTTTTCTTTTCTGCTGGCGCGGATGGAGTGGTTGGCTTTTCTTTTTTGGGGAGTTCGGCACCTTGCTCCTGCTTGAGTAGCTCGCCCGCGTCGGCGCGCATAGCGCTTGCCGAGGTGTGGATCTCTTTTTTGGGCAGCAAGATATCCTCTTTGGAGAGATTGTAGAGATGCGGCACGGGTGTCGCCCCCGCGCCTTGCGCAGGCGCCTCCCTACCCGCGGGGGGTGGCGGTGGTGGAGCTGTTGGAGGAGCCGGGATCTTTGGGTCGGTAGCCATTGGTGGGTTGTGACGACGGGGTGAGACCTTTTCTCGCAGCAAACTCGGGGTCGGCTGCTTTGATCGACAGGTTGATGCGGCCTTTTTCGTCTATCTCTTTAATCATAACCCGAACTTTGTCTCCGACCGAGACCGCTTGTGCAATTTTGTCGATGCGGAAGGGTGCGACCTCGGACACATGCACCAACCCCTCGGCATCTTTGCCGGGGCCGATGCGCACAAACGCGCCAAAGTCCATCAGCCGTGTCACCTCGCCCTCGTATACCTCGCCCGGTTTGTACTCTTTGACCAATGCTTCAACCATCGCCTTTGCTTTGGCGGCGCTGCCGTTTTTGCCGGTGATAAAGACCGAGCCGTCGTCATCGATTGTGATGTCGTCGACACCGCACACTTCCTTAATGCCGTTGATCGTCTTTCCACCGCCACCAATCACCAAACCAATTTGGTCGGGGCGCACTTTGGTGGTCAAAATCTCTGGCGCGCGCGGGTTAATCGTCGCGCGTGGTGCGGCGATTACTGCGGTGATGACATCGAGGATCTGCACGCGCGCCTTCTTTGCGCCATGCAGCGCCTCAACAAGGATAGGCACGGGCACGCCGTCGAGCTTGATATCCATCTGGATCGCCGTGATGCCGTTTTTTGTTCCCGCGACTTTAAAGTCCATGTCGCCGTGTGAGTCCTCGGGCCCTTGGATGTCGGTCAACACCTTGTATTTTTTATCTTGTGCGTACTGCGTACTGAGCATCAGCCCCATCGCGATGCCAGCGACGGGCGCGGTAATCGGCACGCCGCCGTCCATGAGCGCGAGCGTGGATGCGCACACCGAGCCCATTGATGTTGATCCGTTGGATGCCAAGCATTCCGACACGAGGCGGATGGTGTAGGGGAATGTCTCTTTGTTTGGGATGACTGCGAGCAATGCTTTCTCGGCGAGTGCGCCGTGGCCGATCATGCGGCGGTTGAGTCCACCCATGCGCCCCGTCTCGCCCGAGGAGTACGGCGGGAAGTTGTAGTGATGCATAAAGCGCTTTTGCACATCGTGCTCCTCCATCGAGTCAATCACCTGGCTGTCGCCTGGGCCACCAAGCGTGAGCGCAGTAAAGACGTGCGTCCCGCCGCGGTAAAAGATGCCCGACCCGTGGAGTATCGGTGACACCTCCCCTGCTTTGGCAAACAGTGGGCGGATCTGGTCGAACGCGCGATTGTCGGCGCGTTTGCTGTCCTCGATCGCGCCGCGATGGATCTCCTCGTCGGCCTTATCTTCAAAAAAGCGGTCAGCAAGTTTTTTGTATACAGCAAGGTCGGCATTCTCGACCACGCGCGCAAGAAATTCTTTTTTAAGCGCATAAATCGACTTCTTGCCCGGCTCGCCACAAAAGACAGTCGCCTGCATCTTGGGTGCAAACTCGGTGTTGTAGAGCGCGAGCAGTGCTTCGGGCAGCTCGGGCTCGGCAACAACTTTCTTATCCTTCCCTATTTCGGCAATAATTTTTTCTTGAAATGCAATCAGCTTGCGATGCTCGTCGACAGCGCGTGCAAACCCCTCGGCAACATCATCCTCGTTCGCTTCGTTTGCGCCAACTTCGATCATGTTTATGGTGTCATCCTTGCCACAGGCGAGCAAGTCGAACGTGTTTTCGTGATGCTCGCGCTGCGCGTAGGTCGGGTTTACAACCCACTCTTTTGTGGAGCCACTTCGAAGGGCGATACGCACCGCAGCGACAGGGCCCTTCCACGGGATGTCCGACGTCGCGAGTGCGAGCGATGCCGCATTGACGGCAATCGTGTCCGGGTCCTCCTCATCGAGTGCCAAGATGGTGATGATTACTTGGATCTCGTTGCGAATGTGGGATGGAAACAGCGGGCGGATGGTGCGGTCGACGACGCGGCCCGAGAGTATCGCGTCTTCGCTCGGGCGCCCCTCGCGGCGGACAAAGCGGCTACCCAAAATCTGCCCCGCGGCATAAAAGCGCTCCTCGTAGTCGACAGTGAGCGGGAAGTAGTCGATGTCGTCGCGCGTCTTCTCGCTCATCACCGCGGTCGCCAAGACAGCAGTGTTGCCGTAGCGCAATAGCACCGAGCCGTTGGCCTGCTCGGCGAGGTCGGTAAACTCGGCAACCAGCTTCTTGCCGCCGATTTCTGTCTCAAACGTTTTCGATTGCATATCCGTGTGTGTAATAAATAATAGATGAATAGAAATGGGGACAATATCGCGCCCGCACAACTCCCCCACTGTATGGCAGAATCGACAAAAAATAAAGCTCAAGGAGGATTTACACCATCTTCCACATACACTGGTGCATGTTTTTGAACAGTTCGGCAATGTCGGCGTTTTCGATTACGACGGCTGACAGGTCGCGCAAACTGATAAGCGCAACTTTGTCCTTAAAAATCAGCATGTCGACGTTGGAGGTAAACCAATCCGGCAGCCGCTTGTCGTATTTGTTTGCATGCCCATTTTTCTCGCGCAAGGCGCGCAGTTTTTTGTAGGTCTTGGCGTTGGCGATAAACAAGTCGCGCGTTTTCATCGCATGTGCGCTGTTTTCTTTATCAAACGCCTCGTACTCGGCTTCGGTAAAGCTCTTGAAGAATGCCTCGACAGGAAAGATCGAGTACGTATCGCCGATGGTCTTGAACAAATCCTCATAAATGCCGCGTATCTCACGCTTCCCCTCGTGGAAGGTGACGCGCGGCTTGTTGGTCGCCTGCGCGTGGATCTGCGACAGCTCGCCAAGTGCCTGCTCGAACGCGGTCGTGTTCGTGTGGAGTGCGCGGAGGATATGTTGCGGGTCCTGTGCGGCATACAGCGTCCGCTTCCCTATCGGGACGCGCACCACAAACTCCTTTTGGAGCAGCTGCTCGAGATGTTCGTAGCAGGTCGCGCGCTTGACCCCTGCCTCTCGTGCCAACTCGGCGACGCCGAGCCGATTCTTGCCAAGCAGCGACAGATACATCGCCGCTGCTTTGTCCGACAACCCCGCCCCCGCGAGTGCTCGCAGCAACTTTGGGTGCGATTCGTGTTTTTCCACACATCCAGTATGCTGCTTTCTGTACAAAGTGTCAATAAAAGCGACACTATTTTACAGTAGATATATAATATACGTTGTAAAACAATGGTTTTATTGCAACACATGTGCCTATTTCAGACAGATATATAGAATCGTTGAATACTGTGTGCAGATAGAACAGTCGTTCTGTCGCAAAAAAAAACACAGGAGAGTCCTATGCGGATTCGTACAGTTATTCTGACTGGTGTCGCAGTCGTCGTCGTGGCTATCGCGGTGGTGGTAGCAAGTACTGACCACCATCGTTATCTCGTTCGGGTGCTGGACGATCATAGGGCGATGGTTGTTCAGGACGGTACCCCCTATCTGTTTACCTATGGCAACCACTCATATGTAAATGGGACTACCGAGCTCTGTGTGATTCCAAGCAATGGTGGCAACCCCTCGACTTGTTTCAGTGTGAAAGACTTTGATTTAACAAAGGAGGGGGTGCAGGAGCTCCACTTTGAGCTGATGAATTGATAAAGGAGGACATAGATGAAACGAGTCGATTGGTACGCCTATGGTACCCACAACATTGGATTTCTTACTGTTTCCATCCTGATGTTGTGGTCGGGATGTGGAGGATTGGCACTTTTGCTCGTCCCCACATATAACGGCATATTCTGGTTTGTTTGGTGGCGCAGACGGGCGAGGGAGTGAACGAACACCGCCGCGACCCTAGGTTTGGGTCGCGGCGGAATCTTTTTATAGGTTAGTGCGGG
>CAIJFH010000036.1 GCA_903819895.1 Candidatus Adlerbacteria bacterium | reverse complement strand
CCATTCTTTTTGGTGTCTGTGGAGCCGCAGATGGGGCATCTGATACCCCTTTTTTTCGTAGCATACGAATGTGTTCATGGTTTTAGCTTGTAGTTACGCCATGATACATCGAAAACATCCTCCCGTTTTTGCTATTAACTCCACAGATGCGAATTGTGCATTGGATAGAAGTCGGGCGGCTCTATAAGCGTCCGATATTGGGCCGGGTCGCAGGTAAGCTCATCTATCTCTATGGCAATTGGATGCTGTGGCTTGACCGCAGATTCCCGAGCAAGACCCAAACCATTGGCTGGTGTGTTGTGTTGCAAAAATAACGCACAATACTATTTTGTTTCTTTGCGTATACAAATTATCGTCGGGCCCACGTGTGCGGCAAGGTGATAGCCGTGGTCGTGGAGGTAGGTGCAGATGGCGCTACTGTGCGGCTGCTCGGGGTCAAAGGCGTGATCCTCGACTGCAATCACGGTTGGTGCAAAGCGTGCCCAGTCGTTGGAGGCAAGCACCTCGAGGTCGTGCCCTTCAACATCGACATTCATAAAATCAATTTGCGTGCTGGGCGGCACATGCTCAGCAAGAATTTTTGCAAGAGGGAATACGGGCACCGTTTGTGCGGGGAGCTCCACCAGCCATTTTTTGGTGCGGAGTTTCTCCGCAACCGTGGGCGAAAAGGTGTTGACCGCCGGGTCGGAGAAGCGGTAGTAGGTGAGCAACCCCTCGCTGGCGCCGACACCACACACCAGGTTGGTGTCGCGGCGGCGTGCTTGGGCAAATCGCTGCATCGCCTCCGTGTTCGGGTCGATGTTGATGCCGCGCCAGCCGCGCTGGTAGAGGAGCGCGGTGTTAGAGTAGCGCCACGGGTGGTTTGCACCAACGTCGACGTAGAAGCCGTGTGGCGCGCGCAGCATGCTCCCCAAGATCACATCCTCGCCAAACTGCGAGTAGTGATGGTGTTTAAATCCGCCCACGAGCGCATTTTTTATCTCAACCACGCGCATGCGCTGCCCGGGCGGGATGTGTTGCCAGACACGCTCAATGTATGGTCGCATAGTGTCCCCACAGTGTATACCAGCCGTTTGGTATGGTATAGTCCTGCGTATATGGCTTATACACGATACCTGCGCTGGGCGCTTTTACTTGGTTTGGCTCTGGTCTTTTTTGTCCCGTTTATTGTCGCTGATGGCACCACGCTGTTTCCGGACATGTTCTTCCCCTTCATTACGGGCAAGAATTTTGCCTTTCGTATCTTGATTGAGCTGCTGCTCGGGGTGTACGTGCTCCTTGCGGTGCGCGAGCCAAAGTATCGTCCGCATGCCTCCAACCTGTTGTGGACCGCAGTCGCATTTGTGGCGTGGGTAGGTGTCGCAACTATCTTTAGTGTCGACCCAATCAAAAGTTTTTGGAGCAACTTCGAGCGCATGGAGGGATACATCACCGTGCTGCATCTGTTTGCCTACTTTGTCATCGCGGGTGCGGTCGTGACCGCCGAGCGCTGGTGGGAGCGCCTCTTCCAAGTATCAATCTTCTCCTCGGCGGTGATGGGTAGCTACGCGGTGCTCCAGCTGGCAGGCAAGTTGCCGATTAGTTCGCAAAGCGGTACGCGCGTCGACACCACATTTGGCAACGCGACCTACCTTGCCGTGTTTATGCTCTTCAACATCTTTATCACGCTCTTTATGTTGGTGCGCCAGCGGCGCTCGGCGGTGGCGCAGGCGCTCTTGGGTGTAGCGCTCGTGCTCCAGGTGGTGACGCTCTACTACACACAGACACGCGGTGCCTTGCTTGGTGTGCTCGGTGGTCTCATTATCGCAGCGCTCTATATCGCACTGCGCGGTGCTGGGCGAGAGTGGCGGTCGCTGCGCCAGGTTGCGGTGGGCGGTCTCTTGCTTATTGGTGTACTCATCGGCGGGTTCCTCGCGGTGCGCAATACATCGTTGGTGCAGCACAGCCCGACGCTCGCTCGTCTCGCGTCTATCTCGGTGACCGATCGGACCACCACCTCGCGCTTTCAAATCTGGGGGATGGCGTACCAAGGGTTTAAAGAGAAGCCAGTTGTCGGCTGGGGACAAGAGAACTTTAACTTTGTCTTCAACAAGTACTACACGCCCGCGATGTACGACCAAGAGCAGTGGTTTGACCGCGCACACAACCAGTTTATCGATTGGCTGATTGCTGCGGGGTTGCCGGCGTTTCTCTTGTACGTCTCGTTCTTCGCGTTTGCTGCGTGGGCGATTATCCGCGCTGACGCACTTGAGGTGCCCGAGCAGGCGCTCTTTTTGGGGTTGCTCGCGGCGTACGCGTTCAACAACCTCTTTGTGTTCGACGACCTGATGAGCTCGGTATACTTCTTTACCGTGCTCGCGTTTGCGCATGGTGTATCAAGCAAAAAGTTGCCCGGAAAACTGTTTCTCTCACGACCAGGGAGCGATCAACTCGTTGCGATTTTGGCACCTGTTGTTGTGGTGGCTGTCGTGGTTGGTGGCTGGGCGCTCAATGCGCCAGGCATCGCTCGTGCCGAGAATCTCATTGGGGCATTAATGACACAGACCCCGGTGTCCAACGGCAGTGGTGGTGTGGTTGGCGCACCAAAGGATCCAAAGATAAATGTGGCGCAGTTTGCTGCGGTACTTGGCTCGCCTGTGTGGCCGGGCACGCCGCTTGGTACACAAGAGACAACCGAGCAGTTGCTCCAGTTTGCGTCGTCGGCAGTTGGCTCTTCGTCGGTTGACCCATCAACCAAACAAAGCGCATTTGTCTTAGCACAAGGTGCTGCGCAGTCGCTCCTGGCACAGCGCCAGCACGATGCGCGCCTCGAGCTCTTCCTCGGTGCGTTTTACGATGCGGCAGGGCAGTTTACTCAAGCACAAAACACAATCAAACAAGCGCTTAGCGACTCGCCTAAAAAACAGCAAATCATGTTTGAGGAGGGTGTTTCGTATTTGAACGCAGGCGACACCAAAGATGCGCTACCGGTCTTGCAGCACGCGTTTGCCGAGGCACCACAATATCGCGACGCGCGCATCCTCTACGCAGCGGGGCTCTACTACGCAGGCGACAGCACCGATGCCGACGCACTCTTGCAACAAGGGTTTGGCACCACTACGGTTGACGATGCGCGTTTGCTCCAGGTATACACCAGCACCAAGCAGTATGGTCGTGCCATTGCGATTTGGCAGCTGCGCATCCAAAACGATTCGACCAACCCACAGATGCATGTTGGTCTCGCCTCGGTGTACTTTGCCGCGGGCAACAAGCAAGGAGCGATTAGCGAGCTCCAGCGTGCGGCACAGTTGAGCCCAACGCTTGCGACACAAATCCAAGGGATCATTACGCAGATTCAAAATGGCACGCTCAAGTAAGAGTGTTCGATACGCGGCAATATTCTTCGTTATTGTGTGCGGTATGCTCGGTGCTTGGCTCAAGATTGGTGTCATTGGCACGACACCCAACAGCGATTACACGTCGTACATCCAGACAGCAGCGGTGTTGACGGGGCACGCGGGCACACTCTACCCACAGCGCATCCTTAAACCGCTCGCGCCCTTTGGGGTGGGGCTGTTGGCGCCCACGTTTGGCGACCGTGGCGCGTTTTTGCTCGAGGTGCTGTTGTGTTACGTGGGCATGCTCGTGGTGGTGTATCTGCTCGCCGAGCAATTTTTTGGCGAGGTGGAGTACGCCGTGTGCTACGCGCTCTTGGTGGGCTTGTCCTACCCAGTGCTCAAGTATGGGATTGATCTCTATACCGAGACGGGCGCGCTCTTCTTCTATATATGGTCACTGTTGCTGTCGTTGCGCTTCATGCGTCGACCAGTGTGGTCGTTGGTGCTTGCCAACACGGTGGTTATCGCGCTCGGGCTATTGTGGAAGGAGTACAGCGTCGTTGCGGCTGCTGTTTTTGGCCTACTCATTTTCCTACATCCCGACATTGCACGGCACAGCAAGGCGCGGTATTTGGCAGTGCTCGTCGCGGGCGTGCTTTGTGTCGATGTGCTCTGGCAGTGGTATGTGTTTGTGCACTACCACTACACCTACCTGTCGTGGTGGCACGCGGGTGGTGCGACAGGGTTTGCTACACAGCTCACGGTGCACAATATTGCCAAGAGTGTGTTCGCACTCCTGCTGCTTGCATGGCCCTTTGCCGCGGTTGGCGCATGGCGTGCGCGTCTACTCGAGCACTGGCAGCGTGTGTTCATTGTGATGTCGCTGGTGCCAGCACTTGTCGTCTTTGCGTGGGGGTATGTGTCGTCGCGACTCTTTTTTGTGCTGGCGATTCCGCTCTACCTACTTGCGGTGGTTGGGCTTTCATACCTGCCACATCGTTGGATGCGTGTTGCGTGCCTTGTGGGCGTCATCGCGACTACCATCGTCTGGCTCTTTTTGTCGTATAGAATAGTAGTATGATCCGCTCCGAACCACTGCAGAGGTTGTTTCGATTTATCATCTCAGGTGGGACAGCGGCATTTGTAAACATTGCCGTGTTGTATCTACTTACGCGCTATGCAGGAGTGTGGTACTTGGCGTCGTCGGTTGTGGCGGTGCTCACGGCGATGTTGGTTGGATTTCTCCTACAAAAGTTTTGGACATTCAACAGTAGGACGCATCAGCACACAGCACACGAGCTACTCCACTATGTAGGCATCAATGTGTTCAACCTCGCGCTCAACACGGTGCTGCTGTATGTATTCGTCGAATGGGTGGGGCTGTGGTACGTTGTCGCACAAATCGTCACCTCAGTTCTTTTGGCGTTCGAAAGTTTTTTTGTGTATCGGATTATTTTCTCGCACACGCCGCTGCAGGATGCGGTAGAATAGTAGTATGCAGATTGAAGAGAATGCGCCGCTCGCGCCGCTGACCACCTTGCACATCGGTGGGGCAGCTCGTGCGTTGGTGCATATCACCAGTGTGGCAGATATACCGCGTGCACTCATGCTGCCGCTTGCGGGTGAGTATGTGTCAGAGGTGCGGCAGCGGCGCGTGTATGTGCTCGGTGGTGGTTCTAATACACTTGTCCCGGACGAGGGGTTTGCTGGCATCGTGCTCAAGATAGAAATTACTGGTATCGAATGGGTGGTGCACGGTGCGCCGGGTGTCGATGGCGCGAGCGAGCAGTTGCCGTTGGTGATAGCTGGCGCTGGCGAGAGTTGGGATGCGTTGGTG
>CAIJFH010000035.1 GCA_903819895.1 Candidatus Adlerbacteria bacterium | reverse complement strand
GTCGCGACCCACGGCGGGCACATCTTCGTCCTCATCATGCACGGGCTCTATCGGGCACTGACCGGCGAGTGCGACGCCATCCGCCGCCGTCTGCGCGACATCGAGGAGCACGTCTTCAACGGCGACGAGCGCCGCATGGTGGCCGAGCTCTCGCAGGCAGGCCGCATCATTCACGACTTTCGCCAATCGCTCTTGCCTCAAGAGGAGATGCTGGCACAGCTTGAACCTGTGACCGCGCGCCAATTCGGCCCGGAGTTTACCTACTACATCCGCCACCTCATCGGCTCGTATGACCGCATCGAGCGCACCCTACGCAACCTGCACGACTCGCTGACCGAGCTGCGCGAGACCAACAACTCGCTCCTGTCGACCAAACAAAACGACATCCTTAAAACCTTCACCGCGCTCGCCTTTTTCTGCTTCCCACTGTCGCTCATCTCGAGTCTCTTTGGCATGGACACCAAGTACATGCCGATCATCGGGCAACCCTACGATTTTTGGATCATCGTTGGTATAATGGCCACAATCGCGCTGGGATTCTTCGCGTATTTTAAACATAAAGACTGGCTTTAAACTATGCTTTCTTTCATCAAATACCTCACCGGGGATCAGCCAGACGCCCGGCCTGCGCTGCGTTTCTTCAACACCATGTCAGGCGAGGTCGAGACCTTCGCGCCGCTCTCCGACCGTGAGGTAAAGATGTACAACTGCGGGCCCACCGTCTATGACCGCGTCCACATAGGGAACCTGCGCGCCTACGTCTTTGCCGACACCATCCGCCGCACGCTCGACCAGTGGGGCTACGCGGTCAACCAAGTCATCAACATCACCGACGTCGGTCACCTGGTAAGCGACGGCGATGACGGCGAGGACAAGATGGAGAAGAGTGCCAAGAAGCGCGGCGTCTCGGCGCAAGACATCGCACAAGAAATCACCGACCTCTACTTCGCCGACCTCGACTCACTCGGCATCGACCGCTCGAAGATCACCTTCCCCAAGGCGACCGAGTTCATCAGCGAGCAAATAGCACTCGTGCAGACTCTCGAGGAGAAGGGCTACGCCTACCAGATTTCAGACGGTATCTATTTTGACACGGCAAAGTTCCCCGCCTACGGCAAACTCGGCAACATCCAGCTCGCCGAGCAGAAGGAAGGTGCGCGCGTCGAGGAAAATCCCGAAAAGAAAAATCCCTCCGACTTCGCGCTATGGAAATTTTCGATGAAGGGCGAGAAGCGCCAGCAAGAGTGGCCGTCGCCTTGGGGCACCGGATTCCCGGGCTGGCACATCGAGTGCACGGCAATGATCTTCAAACTCCTCGGCAAACAAATCGACATCCACACCGGCGGCATCGACCACATCCCCGTCCACCACAACAACGAAATCGCGCAGGCTGAGGCTGCTACGGCCCGGCAGTACGTGCGCTACTGGATGCACGGCGCGTTCATCACAATCGAGAATAAAAAGATTTCCAAGTCGCTCGGCAACACCGTCTATCTCTCTGGCATCGTCGACCGCGGATTCTCGGCACGCGCACTGCGCTACTGGTTTTTGACGGGCCACTACCGCTCGCCGATTAACTTTACCTGGGACGCACTCGAGGGCGCCAACACCGCGCTGCGCAACCTCTCGCGTCACTGCCTCGAGACCGAGGGCGAGGCCGAACCAAACGCTACGTTCGTCGCCGACTTCCTCGCCGCCATGGCCGACGATCTCAACACTGCCAAAGCGATTGCCCGCACCTGGGACATGGTTAAAGACTCGTCGCTCTCCCCCGCCGAAAAACGCGCGTCGCTCCTCGTGGCCGACCAATTTTTGGGACTGGGCCTTGGCGACCAACAAGCAGCACGCCAGCTGACCGTAGAAAAAACTATCGCCGTCGACGAACTTCCCGAAAACGTGCAAAAACTTGTCGCCGACCGCCAGAGCGCCCGCGCCGCAAAAGATTTCGGGAAGGCAGACGAACTGCGCGCCCACATCGACGCTGCAGGCTACGACATAAAAGATTCGCCGGACGGACCCCGCGTCACCCAGAAAAACAGCTAATTATCCCCGTTTTGTCCCCACAATCGACGATATTTAGGGGCTATTGTCTGCTTTCCCCCGGGCCCTAAAAGGGGTACTCTTGAGGCATGGCTTTCACTAAATTTGATAAGGACAAAGAGGCACGACCTCCGCGCAAAGACCGACACTTGCGCCTGCCGCCGCAGACCGTCGAGTCCGAGAAGGCGCTCCTCGGCGCGCTCATGATCCGACCCGAGGGCATGGTCGACACGGTCGACGTCCTCTCGCCCGACGCTTTTTACGCCGAGAAGCATCGCATCATCTACCGCGCGATGCTGGCGCTCTACGGCAAGAACGAACCGATCGACATCGAGAGTCTCCGCGCACGCCTGGCCGACACCGAGTCACTCGAGGGTGTAGGCGGCGTCTCCTACCTCGCCGATTTGGCCAGCGACGTGCCGGCGGCAACCAGCGCCAAACATTACGCCAACCAGGTGCAGAAGAAATACATGCTGCGCTCGCTCATCGATGCGGGTGAGTTCATCTCGGAGCTCGGCTTCGACGAGGCCGAGGAACTCGAGGAGACGCTCGACAAGGCCGAGAAGCGCGTCTACGAGGTCACCTCGACCCCGACTTTGACCAAGTTCGTCTCACTACGCGAGACGCTCGGCAAGGCGTGGGAGCACTACGTCCATTTGCAGGAGCACCAAGGCGAATCGCGCGGCGTCAAAACCGGCTTTCGCGATCTCGACAATCTTCTCGCGGGCCTGCAAAAATCCGACCTCATCATCTTGGCCGCACGCCCCTCGGTCGGTAAGACCGCGTTCGCACTCGACATCGCGCGCCAAGCTGCCGTGCAGCACAACACGGTCGTCGGCATCTTTTCGCTCGAGATGGCCGCACAGCAGCTGGTCGACCGTATGATCTCGGCCGAGGCAAAAGTGAGCGCCTGGGATTGGCGCACCGGCCGCATCAAAGAGAACAGCGAAGACTACGACCGCATCCGCGACGCATACGATCGCCTCTCGCAGGCGCCCATCTTCATCGACGACCAGCCGGGCAACAACATCCTCAAGATGCGCGCCGTCTGCCGCCGCCTCAAGCGTGAGAACGGCCTCGGCCTCATCGTCATCGACTACCTCCAGCTGATGGTGCCGACCACGACGCGCGCCTCCGACTCGATGGTGCAGCAAGTCACCGAGATATCCCGCTCGCTCAAGATTTTGGCCCGCGAACTCGATGTGCCAGTCCTCGCCCTCTCACAGCTCTCGCGTGCCGTCGAACAGCGCGGCGGCAAACCGCGCCTCTCGGACCTGCGCGACTCCGGCTCGATCGAGCAGGACGCCGACGTCGTGATGTTCATCCACCGCGAAGATAAAAATAAAGACGCGTCCGAGAAAAACAACCTCGCCGAAATCTTGGTCGAGAAGCACCGCAACGGCCCCGTCGGCAAGGTCGACCTCTTCTACGACGAAAAGCGCACCTCGTTCGTCACCCTCGACAAACAAGACTTCGGCGGCGCGGCGGACTTTTAATACGGCACCGCACCTATGAACCCCATCGATCGACTCACCGAATTGTTCGAACGATTTCCCGGCATCGGGCCTCGCCAGGCGCGACGGTTCGTGCACTATTTGCTATCGGAGCGGCCGGCACTACGCGCGGAGTTGGCCGACGCTATCCGCACCTTGGGTGCGCACACTGCGCAGTGCGTCAAGTGCTACCGCTGGTTCGTCAAAGGCGCCGACGTCGCCGGCCTGTGCACCATCTGCGCCGCTCGCCCGCGTGACCGCTCGGTCCTCTTTGTGGTCGAGAAGGATGCCGACATCGACAACGTCGAGCGCAGCGGCTTCAAAGGCCTCTACTTCGTCTTGGGCGGCACCATCCCGCTGGCCTCAGAGGAGCCCGAGAAATACATCCGCCTGCGCGAGCTCCTGTCGCGCATCGAGGCAGATGCGGCCGGCACCGGCAACGGAGGTCCGTCCTCCGTATCGGTCGCGCTCAAAGAAGTGATCCTCGGTCTCTCGGCCACCACCGAAGGCGACCACACGCGACTGCTGCTCCAAGAAAAAATACTGCCGCTGGCGGCGTTGCTGAATTTTAAAATCACCTCGCTCGGTCGCGGCCTCTCGACCGGCTCCGAGCTCGAGTACGCCGACCCCGACACCATCGCGAGCGCTCTTAGTTCGCGCCAGTAACACATACACGGCGTACTGTGCATAAGCCACAGTGACGTATCGACAAAAGCGCGACATCATAGCACTATGAACTCTTTACAAATGGCCGAGCTATTCCTCGCCTTCTTCGGCGGGTTTGTGGTGATTATCACGCTCTTTGCCCTCGTCGGGCGCCACGTCACGAAGCTGTTCGATCGCGCGCAGCACAACGACGGCGACAAAGAGGACATCCCCGAGTGGGTCGAGAACTCGATCAACGACGCCAACTAGGTGCGCCAAAAATTTTCATACACAACACCGAATGCGCAACAAAAAATCCCTTGTACAGGAGTGAGGTTTATCTCTCCGGAACAAGGGATTTTTTGTGGAGCTACACCTATGCGAGCTTCGTGATTTTGACCTCGAAGAAAGGCTGGCGATGGCCGCGCTTCTTGAAGTAGTTGGACTTCGCCTTGTACTTGATGACCACAACCTTCTTGGCGCGGCTGATCTTGCTGATCTCGGCAGTCACCTTGGCGCCTTTGATAAACGGAGTGCCGATGGTCGTGTCCGAGCCATCGTCGACAAGGAGCACCTCATCAAAAACGACAGAGTCGCCGATTTTGTGTTCACCTGCAAGCTTCTCGATCTTGAGCGTGTCGCCCTCCGAAACGAGGTACTGCTTCCCGCCCGTCTTGATAACTGCAAATTCTTTGGTTGCTTCCTTGGTTGCCATACGTGACACTATATATAAAAAGCCCTAAAAAAGCAATAGCGCCCCGTTTTGGCCCTTTTTTGGGCCATTTTGGGCGCTTGACTTAGGAACTCATATATGGTATGATACAAACAGTAGACCCTTGGGAGGCGACCGTGTTACAGATAACGGAAGTACGCAGCACCCGGCTCGAGCAGGCCGGTCGGTGGGTCGACGCAGTCGAGCTAGTCGCGCAGCTGCAGCATTTCTTAATGCTGGCAGGCGTCGCTCGGACACTGGCCGAGATCGCGGGGATGTTCGCGCTGGAGTTCAAATGCCCCGGTGACGAGATTGTCCTCATCGACGGAATGCCTGCAAGGATATGGTGCGACCGACGAGATTGGTTCGCCATGTCATTTCAAAAAGGCGCACTCATTCGTGAGAGCCTCGCGACCGCAGCGCTGGAAGCATTCCGCGCACGGCTCGTGAAGACCATCAAGCTCCGCCACTCAAAATGAGGGCGGGCTTTTTATTTGCGGACAAGGACCCCAGTTCTGCGGGCTAATCCTTCCCTTCCAAAAGCGGCTTGTCGAGGACGGCGAGGTCGATGTTGATGTCGGTCGAGGCGTCGATGCGCAGGACGTCCTTCTCGATCTTGCCCAACTCTTTGGTGCCGGCGTTGTAGTGATTGACCGTGGTCGCGAGCGAGTTGCCAAGCTTCTTGTAGAAGTCTTGGTAGGCGTTGATGTGGCGGCCCAAGGCCTCGACGTTTTTAGCGATGTCTTTGGCCTGCTCCTCGATTTTAAATGCTTTGAATCCGTAGAGGACCGACTGCAAGTATGCGGCAAAGGTGGTCGGCGAGACGATGATGACGTGGCGATCGTTTTGCGCGTAGTCGATGAGGTTACGCGTGTTGACCGCGCCGATGCCGTCGTTGAGGAGGTCGTAGTAGATACCCTCGGCAGGGATGTACATGAAGGCAAACGGCAGCGTGCCATCTTTGGGGCGCACGTACTTGCTCGTCTCGTCGATGCGCTTCTTCAGATCCTTTTTGAAATCCTCTTCGTACTGCGCGCGTCGCAGATCGTCCTTCTCGTCGTGCAGGCGCGTATAGTTTTCAAGCGGGAACTTCGCATCAACCGGGATGACACCCTCTTTGGTAAAGATAGCCGCGTCGACGGTCTCGCCGCCCGGGAACTCGTACTGCATCTTAAACGCGGTCGGCGGCAGAATGTTGCCCATGACCAATTCAAGCGACGCCTCGCCGAGGTTGCCGCGCTGTTTTTGATTTTTCAAAACTTTCTCGAGGTTAGAGAGCTGCTCGGCGATGGTGAAGACCTGCTTGGTCGATTCCTTCGTCTCGGTCACGCCTTTGGTCACCTCAATGAGTTGGTCGGAGACGCGCTTGGTGATGTCGCTCATCAATTGCTGCGACTGGCTAAACTGGGTTTTCATCGAGTCGAACATGCGCGCCGTGCCCTGGTCGAGCTTGGCGTCCATGGCACGCGTCAACTCTTGCATCTGACCCTGCAGCAGCACGAGCCCCTGCATGTCGGGCGGCGGGACCACCACCTCTTTGCGGCTGTACCACAGGAAGAAAATCGCACCAAGATTGCCGATAAGAAGCACGATGATAAGCCATTCCATAATGAGCTCAGTTTATCACGAAAGCATTGTTTGGTATGATGGGGATATGACACACAACGAACTAAAAGAGGCCGTCAAGGCGGCGATGCGTGCGCACGAAGAGCTCAAACTCCTCGTCCTGCGCGGACTCCTCTCGTCGATTACGAACGAACTCGTCGCCAAGGGCAAAAAGCCCAACGAAGAACTCGCCGAAGACGACGTCACCATGCTCATCCGCCGTGCCGCCAAGCAGCGCAAGGACTCGATCGAGCAATTTGAAAAAGGTGGTCGTGCGGATTTGGCCGACAAAGAAAAAGCCGAGCTCGCCATCCTCGACACCATGCTCCCCGCCCAAATGACCGCCGAGGCGGTTCTTGAGGTTGCTCGCGCCAAAGCGGCAGAACTTGGCATCACCGACACATCGAAAGCCAATCAACTCATGGGCGCCCTCATGAAAGATTTAAAGGGCAAAGCCGATGGTACAATCGTAAAGGAAGTGATCGATTCGTTGTTGGCGTAACTCGCGCTTTCAGCAAATCACAGCTTCGACTCGGTACGCTTATATGCGGACAGTGAAGAGGCCTTTGTCATGAAAGGGATGTTTCGTGCCGCACGGTGCATGCTCTTGTGCGTGTCGCTGTGCGGATGTTACGTGGCACCCTATCCGGGGTACTACGGCGGTTACTATGGAGGCTGCGGCAGCGGATGCGGCGGCTATGGCTATACCTACCAAGGACCGACTTGTGGCTACTACTCATCTTGTGGAGGCGGCTATGGGTACTACGGGTACTAAACGAGTCGCCAGCCTGTGCGTACTCATGCTCCTTGTGGGTATGAGTGATGCGCAGGCGCAACGTGGCGGCTGGGGCGGCGGTTGGCGTGGCGGCCAAAGTGGCTGGAATGGCAACGGCGGCTGGGGGCGGCAACAATCACTGGCACGGCGGCCAAGGCGGCTGGAATGGCGGCGGAGGGTACTACGGCGGCAGTAATTGGGGCGGTAACCAAAGCGGCTGGGGCGGAGGCGGCGGTTGGAACAACGGCGGAGGCTACTATGGCGGAGGTGGTGGTGGCTTCTACTACGGCCAAAACAATGGCGGCACGAGTTGGGGATTCTCGGTCCCGATAGCGCCGTATTACCCCAATTGCGGCGGATGGTAAAAACGTCGACCACGCACGACTACAAAAAAAGCGGGGGCTCGTCCCCCGCTTTTATTTATATCCACGTACTGCTACTTCGTCTTCTTTGGGTGTGCTGACGTATTTTTGCCGTTGTGCGTCTTTACCTGTTTGGTTGCCGAGCCCGTGTCACGAATCGACGTCGCCGAGACGGTATTGCCCGTGACCGCACCGACGACCGCGACCATATCACCAACCGCGAGGTTTGCTACGCCGATTGATTGCGCGCCCTGACCATACCCCTTTGTAATTTTGGCGGCCGACGCGTCGATCGTGTAGGCCGTCGTCGTCGCATGCTTGCCTGCCTTGCCCGTCACGGTGACACTCGTCCCGTTGACTGCGGCGATCGTCCCAAAGACCAACGGCGGCGTCCCGACCACGCGTGCGGATGCGCTTTGGTGCGTGGCTGCGCCCACCGTCTGCCTCGTTGCGGCGAACGCAGACCCGCTCAGCACGAGCGATCCCACGACCATGGTCGAACCGACGATATAAATGAGTTTGTTTTTCATAGTGCGACTTGCGTTACGTTGTTATATGAAGAGTTAATGTGACACTCGTCCTGTGCATACATGTATACGAATCGGGCGTCAGGCAGGGTGCACGTCGCGCATCGCAGCCCAAAATACCCCCTGCCGCATAAAGCCAAACTGAAAATCACGACTATTGCCCCACAGCTAACCCGTGCACTCGAGCGCGTCGCCTCAAAATACTCCCAGCCAAACCCCGACACGGCGAGGACATACGTCACACCGATTGCCAGCAGTATCGCATAAAAAAAGAGACCTCATTCCCTGGTATGGGTTTGAGGTCTCAAGGTAATCAGCACTTAGGCTTTGGGCAGTTTCAACTTCGCCAACTCGGCGACGAGGATGTCCCAGATTTCTTCAGTCGAAAGCGTCGGGAACTGGGTCGAATCGACGATCGGGGCAGTGCCCGTCCCGCAACCCACCATATTGCCGCTCTTATGCACGAACCAGGCACCCAGTTCGGGCATCTCATCGGCTGTACGGCTTGTATACAACGTCACAGACAGGGTTACTGGCGAAAAGCAGTATCTGGATTATCAAATACCGCTCACGTCGACACCATGCGCATACGGCGGGAGGCGCTACTGGTTTATATGCCCGTGGGATACAGACGGACAACACTGCGGCCGGAGAGTTGGGACGCTGTATCTGCTTGGCAATCGCTTTGCGTGCCGACACTGCAACAAGCTCACCTATGCCAGCCGCAACGCGCCACCGTATGACAAAGGGTTTGTGAGTATCCCCGATATTGAGCGCCAGAAGGACCGCGTAAAACGAACCCACTATGCTGGCAGGTTGACCAAGCAATATGTAAGACTGTTGCTGATGGAAGAACGCTTTGCAAAGGGTATGCAAGCCCTAGCGCGGGCGCTTGGGGTCGAACTACCAACATGAACAAGAACCGCAAAGAACAACTCTCGGAGGTGGTATATCTACCAGACGCGCAGACGTATTTTACTGACGAAACAATCCAAGGATTGCGCGAGCTTGGTGCCGTACTTGCTGGTATCCGAACACGTCTCAAGAGCGAGGGGTATGTAAAAAAGGATGGTAAAATGATCAAAGAGGACATCATACAGCTATGACGACCAAAGAAAAAACAGCAGAAGCGATACTCAAGGATATAGCGAGCGGTGCGTACCGTGATTGCTATTTGGTGTACAACCGCAAGAGCACCGACGACACCGAGAATCAAAAGAACTCCATCAAGTACCAAAAGTCCGAGAATGTCCGTTTTGCATTTCGTGAAAATCTCAACCTTGCGGCGCTGACGCTCGATGGTTTTTGTGCCGACGGGGTTATTTCGGAGCGACACTCGGGATTTAAAGAAAATGTCGAACTCGCGTTTGGCGACGGTAACGCGGTGCAGTATCGAGTCGACCGCCCGAAGTTTTACCAACTCGTGCAGCTGCTCAATAAGGGCTATTTCAAGGGTGTGGTATTTCTGTGCTGGGACCGTGCAAGCCGCAACAAGGGCGACAACACCATACTGCGCAAGCTGATGAAAGCGGGTGTCGATATTCGCTTTACGCTCGCACAATACGATAAGACCAGTGCTGGAGAGTTGCATATGGATATTGACGGCATGTTTGCCGAGCACCACTCGCGTGTGACTCGTGAGAAAGTGAGCATCACTATCCGCAACGCTCGCACCCGCGGGCTGTGTACGAATAAAGCCCCTGTGGGGTATCTCAATCTTGGCAACATGGACAAAAAGCCGCTTGATCCGGTCCGTGCGCCGATTATTGCCACATTGTTTGAGAAAGCGGCGACTGGCGAGTGGAGTCTGGCAGACCTTGCACGCTACGCAGTCGAGCAGGGCTTTACTATGCCACCAGTGCGCCGCCGCAGAACCAACGAGGAGATACTAGCCGAAGAAGAGGACGATATGCGACTTGAGATTGCCGCTGTGTCTCGCATACCGACCGCCAACTCGATACACAAGATTCTGACCAACCATTTTTATACTGGCAGAGTCCCGGGTAATGACAACGACTGGATACTAAGCACGAGCCATACGGCTATTGTGTCGGATACTCTTTTTGAGGCGGTCCAAAAGCAGCTACAAAAGAAAAATAAGTCCGTGCATTATGCTCAAGTGCTCACCCACCCACTGCGCGGTTTGGTGCGCTGTGGCGACTGTGGGCGCGTATACACTCCATACCCAAAGAAAGGCATCATGTACTATGGCGCACGCTGTAGCGAGCACTGTACTAATACGCTCAAGAGCATCAACTTTGACTATATAGCCGACAAGGTGGGCGGGTTGATACAAAAACTCGTGTTTACCGAAGATGAAAAAGCAGAGATCGACGCTCGGGCGAATACCGACGTTGCCATTTTAGAGACAAAGCGTTGCAACAAACTCGAAGAGGGCGAGCGCCGCAAGAAAAAGATTCGCGAGGATCTTGCATACTTGCACGCCAACCGTTTGCCGCTCTTGCGCAGCGGTGCGTATACTCCAGAGTCACTGGTCGCCGAAGAGGCGCAACTAAACACTGAACTTGTGACAATCGGCGAGGCAGAAATAGTATCGGACATTTCAATGGCAGAGACCATCAAAGATATTGTAAAACTTTCCGAACTCCTAGAAGACGCTGCTATTATTTACGATGCGGCAAAACCGCATGAAAAAGAGCAGATCATCCGCGTTATATTTTCCGAACTCACCCTCACGCAGAATACGTTGCAGTATAAGTGCAAAAAAGGATTCGTCGCTCTTCAGAGCCGTTTTGATGCTTCTAGTGACCTCACGGGGAATCGAACCCCGATTTACGCCGTGAAAGGGCGCTGTCCTAACCGTTAGACGATGAGGCCGTAGGGAGAATATAGCTCGAATCGAGAAAAAGTGCTATGGTGTGTGTTGTCCGACCCGACATCTGGAGAGGTGGCTGAGTGGTCGAAGGCACCGGTTTCGAAAACCGGCATAGGGGTAACCTTATCGAGAGTTCGAATCTCTCCCTCTCCGCACGGGGCATTTGCAGCAACTTGCTGACAAATACCCGCTTGTTTGTTAGAGTTTGGTAGAAGAAAAAATGCGCGGTTAGCTCAGTTGGTAGAGCATCCCCTTGACGTGGGGAGGGTCGGGGGTTCAAGTCCCTCACCGCGCACTCATTTGCGAAGCAAATTCGAGGGACGAGAAAGGCGGAGCGATGTCGAGCCAGCAGGCGAGACCGCGAGCCGGGGTCGCGACCGAGGATGCGCGACGGCGCATCCGAGAGTTGTGACCAAGTCCCTCACCGCGCACCAAGTATAAAAAGATTCAGCGGCAGCCCGAGGTGGGCCGCCGCTGGTTGGTGTGGTTTACCACGTTTGTTCGGACAGTTCAATCCATGTTCTTAATATTGCTCCAGCTCTTTCAGCATCGTTCGTCATGCCGAGACTTTTAAAAAATCTCACAGCATGCTGGAGCACAGACACGCCTTGCTGTACTCCATACACACCCTCTCCTCTTATTGCGCGGAGCGTTTCTCCAGAGATGGCGAGGTGGATATGTCTTAGGGCCCGATTTTTTGTTGCTAAGTCGTCTCTGTCTCGAACTCGAAGTATCTCCGCCATCGCTGCACGAACGTGCGCGAGAGCCATTTGGTGTGGTTTTCGCGGCTCCGCATTTTCCGCTTTTTTGAGCGCGGCATGGGCATGGCGGGACAATCCGTATGCCCACAAACACCGCACAACGGGGACGCGAAGCCACCGCCCCAACGCGACGTCCATCTGCGTGTGGCTCATATTCGCCGGAGCGAACATAAGCCGAAACATCAATTGAACAGCGTGTGCGTGTTCGTAGATTTTTTCTTTCGTCACTGGACGATCCTCCTGTGTTGAGCGTTTCCGCTCATGTGCCAAGTCACACTATGGCACAAAGCGGGTGGAAAGTCCAGCGGCGGGTGGAGTTGTGGCGGTGGCTAGTGCTGCGTCGATTTGATGTAGAGGTAGATGTCCTCGAGCGCTTTGACGGCGTCGCCGGCGGCGATGTTGTTTTGATGAAAGCGCCCGTTGGTGACGTCGCCCGCGGCCCATAGCCCCGGCACCTCGACACCCGCGGAGCGCACGCGCTGGGTCGCTGGGTCAACCGGTACTCGACCCAACGCATCGAGCTCGATGAGCGGTGGGAGAAAGGTGGTGTTGGGCACCGCGCCGATCTCGACAAAGATGCCCGCGACGGGGAGTTCGGTTGTTTCGTTCGTCTGATTATTTTTGATCACCAAGCCGCTGACAAACGTGTTGCCTCGGACCTCGACCGGCTCGCTGTTGGTGTAGACGCGCATGTTGGGGTGCGCCATGACACTTGCCACAGTGGTCGCATCCGCTTTGCTAAAGTCGCTGCCGCGATGCACCAGCGCGACCGACTTGCAGTAGGCCAAGAGCTGCGCCGCGCTCTCAAACCCTGCATTGCCGCCGCCCACAACGACAACATCCTGCCCAGCAAAGAGTGGTCCGTCGCATGAGGCGCAGTAGGTGAGGCCTTTATGTTCAAACTCTTTCGCGCCCGGGACAGCGAGCTTGCGACGTGATCCGCCGGTGGCGATCAAGATAGTCCGCGCCTGGTACTCGGCAGGCGAGTGCAGTGCAAACCCGCCAGGGATTTTTTCTATAGTAGCAGGTGTTGTGCCTCCGTTCTCTGTTGCAGAAAGTTTTTCAACACGTTTGCCGAGCGCGATGTCAACCATGTCGCCCGCGTAGGCGCGCAGGTGTCGCTCGAGCGATTTGCCCAAGTCGACGCCAGATATTTTCTCGGTGCCAATCCAGTTTTGGATCTCGAGCGAGTCGGTGCTCTGCCCGCCAACCGTCTCTGCAATAAAAATCGTCTTCAACCGCTTGCGCGCCGCATACACCCCCGCCGCCACCCCCGCAGGGCCACCTCCCAAAATTGCTAAATCATACATATCAAGAGTATACCGCATTATTTGAGCAAAAACCCTTAGCGCAGGAGTTTCTTGTTTATCTCTCCGTAGCTAAGGGTTTTTTGCGAGAATAGTTCTAATTATTTTATCTTCGGACGTCGCAAGAATGATGGCACTGCGCCCCACTCGTCATCCTCGTCATCCTCTTTTTTAGTTTTTGCCTCTGGTTCTGCGGGCTTTTTTGGCTCGTCGTCTTTTTCTTTAATCACAATCGGTGCTGCTGGTGCTGCAGCAGGAGCAGCCGCCGGGGTTGCAGGCGAGTTAAAGATGCGGCCCATAGATGACATGGGCGAGACATCCGGCTCTTTTTCTTTCTCCTTGCCAGCGGCCTCGCGCGAGAAAGTAAACAGCGGCGTGCCGCGCGGGGTGACACCCGCAGCAGGGAAGCCAGTCGCGATCACGGTGACGCGGACATCGTTCTTCTTCAACTTGTCGTCCTTGATCGCGCCAAAGATAATCTTGGCGTTCGGGTCGACCGACTCGGTGACAATTTTTGCCGCCTCATGCACCTCAATCATCCCCAAGTCGTCACCACCAGCGATGGCAAAGAGCACGCCTTTGGCGCCGTTGATAGAAAGTTCGAGCAATGGTGAGGAGACAGCCGCTTTTGCTGCAACTTGCGCACGGTTCTCGCCCGAGGCGACGCCGATACCCATCAATGCCGAGCCCGCGTTCTCCATCACGGCGCGAATGTCGGCAAAGTCGATGTTGATGATGCCTGGCTGGGTGATGAGGTCGGAGATACCCTCGACCGCTTGCTTAAGAATGTCGTTGCATGCGGCGAACGCGCTCTTGAGCGTCGTGTCCTTGGCAACGGTCGCGAGGATGCGGTCGTTGGGGATGACGATGAGCGCGTCAACTTCTTTGCGCAGCTCCTCGAGCCCCGACTCGGCGAGGCGGCTGCGCTGTTGGCCTTCGAACGAAAATGGTTTGGTGACGACCGCGACGGTAAGCGCGCCGAGCTCCTTGGCGGCCTTAGCAACGATGGGAGCCGCGCCGGTGCCGGTGCCGCCGCCCATCCCGCAGGTGATAAACACCATGTCCGAGCCCTTGATCGACTGCTGGATCTCCTCTTTCGTCTCCTCGGCGGCGCGCTTGCCGAGCTCTGGGTTCATCCCTGCACCAAGCCCATGTGTGAGGTTTTTGCCAATGTGAATTTTTTTCTTCGCGAGCGAGTGGTGGAGGTCCTGCGCATCCGCGTTGACCGCGATAAAGTCGACGCCGCGCACTTTGTTCTCGACCATGTGGTTTATAGCATTGCCGCCCGAGCCGCCGACGCCGACGACGCGGATCCGTGCGAACGCTTCGATTTCTGGTTGTATCTGAGCCATAGGGATGTGGGTAAAGTGGTTAGTGTGTGGACTTCTGCTATGCGCCAAAAGTATACCACCTCTCACGATAAAGCAAACCCACCGCGGTATTTGACAAACTACGAGTATATATCGTGCGTGCCGATGTCGAGAAAGAGCACGCTGCGCTCGGTGACAAAGAGAAACTTGATGCGGTATTTTTGATTTATCCAAAACGCCCACGCGCCAGCATCCTTGCCATGCAGTTTGTGCGTGCGCAAACGGAGGTTGTATGGGTTGAGACGGAACAGCGCCTCCTTTTCTTTTGCCGCTGTCTTAACGGCTTTCGCGAGTGCGCGATAGTGCTTATCGAATTGCGGAGTGGTGTGAATACTCTCGATAGGCATACGCGTGTGTTGCTAATCCAAATCAGCGAGCGAACGAAGCTTTCGCGTCTTGCCCTCGCGGTGCGCTTGTAGTCCTTGGGCAACAAGCTTGTCGAGATCAGTCGCTGCCTTGCCCGAAAGGTAATAGGTTGGCACAGCAGCAGCGACAAGCCGGTCATACTCCTTAACTGGAAGTACCACCATTCCGCCTGTGCGCTCCACCTTCGCCTTCGAAATCGCCACCTTTTGCATAGGTGTAGTATAGCATACGCCACACACCGCAGCGATGCTCGACTATGGCTTTTTCAGCACTTTGTGGTATCTTGGTGCCGGATATAAGGACTCCCTCTCGGCCTCTCAAAAGTAATAACTAGTACAAACAGGAGAACACCGATGGACTATCCGTGGTCATTGGCTCGGACGTTGCGGCATGTTGCCGTAACCCCCGATTGGTTTGGTGGCATAACTCGTGATGGGATGGTTACTCGTCATTGTAACGGCTGTTATCAACGCTACACTGATGCGCTGTTTGCGCGTGAGGGTTACACCGACGCAACTTTAAGCGAAGCTATTGTTCGGAGAACGATGCTCGGCGGGATTATCTTTACTGGCAGTTTCTGGCGCTGCCTGTGGCTCCGCAACTTCAAAGATCGACTGGTGGAATTGGAGCGCGTTACTGGTGGATTGGTCGACCTCGACTATTATTTGCGAACCAGCCCGCGGCGCCTTATCCGGTTTGGTGCGATTGTTGCACCCACGTTTGGGCTCTTTGTGTTCGGAGTGCTCTGGGCGATGCTCCATTTCGAGGGGATGCCTGGCCCATTCGATTGGATAATCCCAGGGCTTCTCGGTCTGGTTGCGAGCTACTTGCTCTTTCAAGCTTGCGTCATCAGCCAAGTGAAAGTATGGAAAGATGCCGCCATACGTTTGGTTGCCGATGTTGGACTCGTCGACCGAGCGATGGATATGCGAAGAAACAACGCTATCGACGCAGATGCACTGCTCGGCGCATGGGAAGACCGCTCCTGCTGAGCTGAGTCGGCGGATATGTGCGAAACGGGGCGGTTGCAGCAATGCAGCCGCCTCTGACTATTTATGGTGAGAGATGGTGTACAATACAAACTAATGACGACGATGGAGGCGGGGGTGGAGCGGCTGTCGGCCGACGAGGTGTTGGTGCGCACGGGCTCGCGCGCGGGTGGGCTCACGGCTGCCGAGGTGGCGGCGCATCACGCGCAGTATGGGCTGAATGTGCTCAATCGTCGGACAACGTCTGTCTTTGGAATTTTATTGCGCCAGTGCACGGGCAACCCACTGATTTTAATTCTCGCGGGCGCGACGACGATCTCCTACGCGTTGGGGCAGCATGTTAGCTCCTATTATATCTTTGCCATGATTCTCCTGAGTGTCGGGCTCGGGTTTTGGAACGAGTATGGCGCCGAGCGCACGGTCGAGGCGCTGCTCAAGCGCATCTCGGCGACCGCGTTTGTCCTGCGCGGTGGGGTGCGCGAGCAGGTGCCGGTCGCCCAGGTGACTATCGGCGACGTGGTGCTCTTGTCGCAGGGTGACATCGCGCCTGCCGACTTGCGGCTCATATCGGTGAACGACTTGCAGATGAACGAGTCGACCCTTACGGGCGAGTCCAAGACAACGTACAAAACGGCGGCAGTGCTTGAGAGTAATCAAGGCACAACACCGCGCGCGTTGTCCGAGATGTCCAATCGTGTGTTTATGGGCACCTCGGTCGACGCAGGAATGGGCAAGGGTGTCGTAGTTGGTATCGGCCAAGACACCGAGTTTGGCAAAATCGCCAAGAGCGCCGCGTTTACCAAACCACAAACCGAGTTTGAGAAAGGGCTCACGAGTTTTGGCAACTTGCTGGTCAAAACCATTTTGCTGCTGTGTCTGTTTATTTTCATTATCAACTTCGCGCTCGGGCACGCGCTGCTCGAGTCGCTCTTGTTTGCACTTGCGATCGCCGTTGGGCTCACGCCCGAGCTGCTGCCGGTCATTGTCACCATTAGTTTGGCGCATGGCGCGGGCAAGTTGGCAAAGAAAAAGGTGATCGCCAAGCAGCTGATTGCGATCGAGAATCTTGGCAACATGGATGTGCTCTGCACCGACAAAACGGGCACGCTCACCGAGGGCAATATCACCTTGGTCGACTACAAAAATGTGCAGGGCGCCCAAGACGCCACCGTGCTCGTGGCGGCACTCTATGCAAACGCGGCCATGGTGCACGGCCACATTGTCGGCAACGGTATCGACGCTGCGCTGTGGAAGTATGCCGTGGCAAACAAAATTGCCCCAAGCGCCTCTGCGACCAAGGTCGACGAAGAGCCGTTTGATTTTACGCGCAAGGCGATGTTTACCGTGGTCGAGGATGCAGATGTCCGCACGATGTATATAAAAGGAGCGCCGGATTTTATGCTCGCGCACAGCGCGGGTGGCGACACATCAGCACTCGCCGCGACGGTTGCTGCGTGCAACGCCGACGGCCTGCGTGTCTCGGTGGTCGCGTCAAAGGTGGTCGAGAAAAAAGATGCGTACACGTGGGATGATGTGCCGGGGTTTGCAGTGCTTGGCTACACCACGTTTCTTGATGTGCCAAAGAAAGGGGTCGAGCAGGCACTGCGCGACCTACGCGATATGCAGGTGGCGATCAAAATTGTCACGGGCGACAACGAGGCGGTCACCAAGAAAATTTGCGCCGAGGTGGGTATGCAGGTTGCGGGTGTCATCACCGGTCCCGAGATCGACGTGCTCTCCGACGAGCAGCTTGCGGCGGTTGCCGTCTCGCACAACATCTTTGCTCGCCTCACGCCCGACAACAAACTCCGCATTATCAAAACGCTGCGTGGCGCGGGCCATGTTGTCGGCTTTATGGGCGACGGCATCAACGACATCACCGCGCTGCGTGGTGCCGACGTTGGTATCTCGGTCAACATCGCGGTCGATGTGGCCAAAGAGGCCGCATCGATTGTGCTCCTCGACCGCGGATTGCATGTCATTGTGGAGGGGATTATGGAGGGGCGGCGCACGTTTAGCAACACGCTCAAGTATATTTTGATGGGCACGAGCTCCAACTTTGGCAACATGTTTTCTGCCGCGGGCGCATCATTCTTTCTTCCATTCTTGCCCATGCAGCCAGTGCAGATTTTGCTCACCAACGGCGTGTACGATATCTCTCAACTCAGCATCCCCACCGACAACGTCGACCGCGAAGCGCTCATCAAACCACGGCATTGGAATATCGATTTTATCAAAAAGTACATGATCTTTTTTGGGCCGATTAGTTCGGTCTACGACTTTCTCACCTTTGGCGCGATGTTTCTCATCATCCAGATATACTACGGCGCGGGGAGTTTTGCGGCACACAGCGCGCTCTTCCAAACCGGCTGGTTTATCGAGTCGGTAATGACCGAGATTTTGGTCGTGTTTGTGATCCGCACCGCGCGCCGTCCATTTTTTACCAGCCGCCCCAGCAACTGGCTCCTCTGGTCATGCCTCGGCGTGGTCGCGCTGTCGGTTGCGCTCCCGTTTACCTCAATTGGCGCGAGCATCGGCTTTGTCGCGCCACCAGCAATATACTTTGCTGTCTTGATTGTGCTGGTGTCCACGTATCTATTCTTTGTTGAGATGATGAAGAGTCGTTTTCTCAACCGGCTCGATGCTTAGGTGTTGAAAGATTGGCGCAGAGGTGCGGTATACTAGCAACATATGACACTCAAAGAATCACTGCAAAAAGTTATTCATGGCGAGGTCGAGGACGGGGCAGAGCTGCTGGAGCAATTCTCGCGTGATGCAAGTTTGTTCCGCGTCGTGCCCGAGGTGGTGGTACGCCCTAAGGATGCACAAGATGTGTGCTCGCTGGTGCAGTGGGCGTTGCTGCAAAAAGAGCAGCAGCCCGACTCGCATGTGTCGCTGACCGCGCGCTCGGCGGGCACCGACATGTCGGGCGGGCCGCTCAACAACTCGGTTGTGGTCGACATGACCGCGCATCTCAATCATCTGGTTGAAGTAAAAGAGCAACAAGGTGAGGGCGAGAAATCGGGCGTCGCCACTGTCGAGCCAGGGATGTACTTTCGCGACTTCGACAAAGAGACAAAAAAGCAAAACTTTGAGCTGCCCAGCTACACCGCGAGCCGCGAGCTAAACACCGTGGGCGGCATGGCGGCCAATAACTCGGGTGGCGAGAAAAATCTCAAATACGGCAAGACCGCGCGCTATGTCGAGGAGCTCGACGTGGTGCTCGGCGACGGCCAGGTGCACACGCTCAAAAAAATTGCAGGTGATGAACTCAAACAAAAGTTGGCAGAGGTGGGGTACGAGGGCGATGTGTATCGTAAGGTCGCAGCGCTCGTCACCACACATCGCGACATCATCAAAAACGCGACACCCAAGGTGGAGAAGAATTCGTCCGGCTATGCGCTGTGGGACATTGGCGACCCAGAGGGCACGGGTGGTGGCGAGCCGTGGCTCAACTTGGCGCGGCTCCAGGTGGGCGCGCAGGGGACGCTTGGCATCATTACTAAAATAAAATATTCGCTGGTGCACCCCAAGCCCTACGCGGCGATGACGGTGCTCTTTCTCGACAACCTATCCGAGCTCGGCGCCTTGGTGCCGCAGGTGTTGATGAGCAAGCCAGACAGCTTTGAGTCGTACGATGACAACACGTTTAAACTTGGGACAAAATATTTCCCCGAGTTTGCCAAGCAGATGAAGGCAGGGATCATCTCGCTCGGGTTTTCCTTTTTGCCCGAGGTGTGGATGGTGCTCACCGGTGGCGTGCCCAAGCTGGTGCTGCTCGCCGAGTTTCGCGCCGATACGCAAAAGGAAGCGCTCGTTGCAGCAAAAAAATTGGCAAAGGAAATCCGCGAAACACAGCCGCACGTTGGCGTGCGTGTTGCTAAAAATGAGCGCCAAGCACGCAAGTATTGGGTCATCCGCCGCGAGAGTTTTAATCTCTTGCGACAAAAGGTGCGCGGGATGCGCACAGCACCATTTATCGACGACTTTGTGGTGCCTCCGATGGTGATGCCTGAGTTTTTGCCAAAACTAGAAAAAATACTCGACAAGTATCCACAGTTGACGCACACCATCGCGGGGCATGTAGGCGATGGCAACTTCCACATCATCCCGTTGGTCGACCCAAAGGACCAAACCGTGCGCGGCATCATCGACGAGTTGTCGCACAAAGTGTACGACCTCGTGCTGCTCTATGGTGGGTCGATCACGGGCGAGCACAACGACGGCCTGGTGCGCACGCCCTATGTCGAAAAGATGTTTGGCCGCGATATGTACGGGCTCTTCCTTGATATCAAAAAAATATTCGACCCGCACAACATCTTTAACCCTGGCAAAAAAGTTGGCCTCACCTACACCGACGCGCTCGCCAAACTCGACCTGCCACCGGCGACGTCAAGTACAAAATAAATAAAACCCGCTTGCCTGCGGGTAGTATCTAAAACGCGCAAGGAGATAGTTTACTGTGCGACGACGACATCGACTGCCGAGCGGGTGGTCTTGTGGCCGTCGTAGCCGACTTTGCGGACATTGCGAAAGGCGACCACGCCGTTTTGGAGTGCAAAAATGGTGTGATCTTTACCAAGGCCGACGTTCTTGCCCGGGAGCATCTTGGTGCCGCGCTGGCGGACGATGATATCGCCCGGCTGTGCCTTTTGACCAGCAAAGAGCTTCACGCCGAGGTATTTCGGATTGGAGTCAGTTAGGTTTTTCGCTGTGCCGCCCGCTTTTTTGGATGCCATAGTATACTAATTAATGTGACGCGGTTTAGCATACCAAAGAGTGTTCTATTAGACAAGGCCCGGCAGTGTGCCACCCCAGTGGTCGTTGTCTTGGTCGGGGTGGGGGCGTTTGGCCTCGGGCGGCTGTCGGCAATCGAAGAAGCCAAAGGAGCGCTCAAAATATACGCGCCAGCGGCACTCGAGGGTGGACAATCGGCGACAGTTGCTGCAAGTGCTGTAGGTGGTCTTGCTGTAGATGAGCAAGCGAGGATGCTTGCGACCCCAACACCTGCATCATCCGAGCAGCTGTCGGCGGCTGCGAGCACCACTGCCGATGTGGCACACAACTTTGTTGCATCCAAAAACGGGACCAAGTACTATCCGGCGGGCTGCTCGGGTGTGTCGCGCATCAAGGTTGCCAACCGGGTGTGGTTTGCATCTGCGGTGGATGCGCAAGCGGCCGGATACACGCTCGCGAGCGGCTGTAAGTAATACAAAGGACTGTCCTTGGTACAACAGATGTTATTTTAGTAACTAACAAACCCATTACGTATGCTTGTTGTTGATGTCGAAGCCAGCGGAGTTGATTATCAAACGTGCTCCATCATTAGTGTGGGTGCGCTCGACCTGTCGCGCCCCGAGCATCAGTTCTACAAAGAGTGTCGCATTTGGGACGGCGCACATATCGAGCCGGGTGCCACCGCGGTGCATGGGCAAAGCGATGCGGCAATTACTGACCCCAGCAAACAGAGCGAGGCGGATGTGACACACAAATTCCTCGCATTTGCTGAGACACTCGACGACCGCACACTCGCGGGGCAAAATGTCTCGTTTGATCGCGACTTTCTCAAAGCAGCTGCGGCGCGCGCGGGGCACACTGCGTGGCCGTTTGCACATCGCACAATCGACACGCACTCGCTGTGCTACATGCACATGGTCAAGCGCGGGTTGACTCCGCCCATTGACCCTGTCAAAAAACACTCCGCGCTCAACCTCGACGCAGTGCTCAACTACTGCGGCATCCCCGAGGAGCCGAAACCCCACAACGCGCTGACCGGTGCCAAAAGCCATGCCGAGGTGATCTCGCGCCTCCTGTATGACAAAAAACTTCTGCCCGAGTTTGCGAAGTTCCCGATCCCGTGGATTTCTGCCTAGAAACACGGTACAATCGCTGTGCTATACGGGCCGTAGTATACCGGTAGTACGCGTCCATGGGGTGGATGTAGACCGGGTTCGATTCCCGGCGGCCCGACAGAGAGTGAGGTCTATCACAGGTAGTCCTCCCGGCGTGACCAAAAAAGAACAAGGTCTATCACAGGTAGCCCTCCCGGCGGCCCGACAGAGAAGAATAGAGAAAAAGAAAATCCCCAGCACCATGCTGGGGATTTTCTGCGACTTGGTTTTGAATCTGCGCCGCTACATCTGCATCGGTGCTACCTGCTCAGATGGTGTGGGGAGTGGCGTCCACCCAAGCACCTCGGGGTTGAGCATGCCAAAGATCATTGCCACATGCGCGACCACCAAAAACAGTGCGACAAACGCTGCGTGCATCTTCAAGCGACTCTCGGTGTCCGTACCTTTTCCCAACACGCCAACCTCCAAGAGCGCAATGCCGCCAAGCGGCACAACACCCAAAAGGTAAAAGAGCACCGCGATTATGTCTGCAGGACCGCGCCATCCGCCACCTGTCGTGAGCGGTACGACAACGTTCGTGCTGAGATACACAAACACGCCCAAGAAGTACGCGCCAGCCATGATGCCGCAGTAGTGGCTCAGACGCGCCACCCCGCCAGAGAGATTCCGCGTAAACAGCAAGTAGAGCTCGCTGACTGCGATGGTCTCTGCGAGGATAACAGGAACCGCCATAAACAAGAGCAGATGCCACGGCTGCACGGTGGCAAGCAGCTCCATATAGTGAGTCATTGTCATGAGATGATACGAAGAATAGATGAGTAATCTAGAGGACTACTCGCCAAGGCGGACTAAGGGCGTTACGTGCTAACCAACGGACAAGGTCTGGTGGGCGAGTGTAGAGCCATGAAACAAACCTTGTCGAAACAGGGAGACGAAGTGCCGCTGTGACTGAAAAGAGCAGCACGAGAAGCCACACGAGTGCGAGTATCGAAAGCGCAAGCGTCAACCGTGGCACGCTGGTCATCTGCGCATAATGGTCTTGATATGTCATCTCGCCCCGCTGCCCGGTGTGTTGCTGCTCATGCATCGGCATGTCGGACATAGACATGCCAGAAATCACCGCATGCCCAACACTGCACAGCAAAAATGCAGTAATCAATAGAGATGGGAGTAGTGTGCGAAGCAACCTTCTGCTCATGACAACACTATAGCATTTTATATGGGCAAGATTTACACCACCACGCCCGAGAGGGGAGATTTGATGCGCGTGCGGGCTGCGCTTTTGCGTACATCGAAGGTGAACTCAGCGGGAGTGCCTTCCTTGGCGGGCTTGATATCCACCGTGACCATGCCGCCCGAGAGCACGCCGCGGCCGACCATGAGGGTTGCCACTTTGGTGAGGATTTTGTCTTGGATCAACCGGCGTAGTGGGCGCGCGCCATAGTGTGGGTCGTACCCTTCTTTTGCCAAGAACTCGTACACCGCTGGCGTGATGTTGAGTGTAATATCCTTCTGCGCCAAGCGCTTGATAACCTCTTTGACCTGGATGCCAACAATCTCTTTGATTGCCTCGTGCGAGAGGATGTTAAAGATGATGATTTCGTCGATGCGGTTGAGGAACTCGGGGCGGAAGTGCTCTTTGAGCGACTGCTGCACGCGCTCTTTTGCCATCTGGTAGTTGTGCGTGTCGCCCGTGCCCCCAACCGAGAAGCCGAGTTGCTCCATCTTGTCGATGTACTGCGCGCCGATGTTGCTGGTCATCACGATGATTGTGTTGCGGAAGTTGACGCGGCGGCCCTTGGCGTCGGTAAGGTGCCCGTTGTCGAGCACTTGGAGCAAGATGTTAAACACCTCGGGGTGCGCCTTCTCGATCTCGTCAAACAAGAGTACCGAGTAGGGGCGATGTCGGACAAGCTCGGTGAGCGCGCCACCCTCCTCGTGCCCAACATAGCCCGGCGGTGCGCCGATAATCTTCGACACCGAGTGTTTTTCCATATACTCCGACATGTCGACACGGATGAGTGCGCGATCGTCGTCGAACATAAACTCGGCGAGCGCTTTGGTGAGTTCTGTCTTGCCGACACCTGTGGGCCCGAGGAACATAAAGGATGCGATGGGGCGGTTGGGGTCGGCGATGCCTGCGCGCGATCGTTTGACCGCGTCGGCGACTTTTTGCACCGCCTCGTTTTGGCCAACAACGCGCGCCTCAAGTACCTGCTCGATGCGCGAGAGCTTCTCGGCCTCCTCCTCCAACATGCGCGACACGGGGATGCCTGTCCATTTGGAGACGATTGCGGCGATGTCGGTGTCGGTAATCTCCTCGCGCAGAATCCGGCGCGTGCTCTGCAACTTTTTCAATCGTTTGGTTTTGGTGTCGAGGTCGGTCTCCAGTTTGGGGATTTCGCCATAGCGGATCTCTGCGGCGCGCGCAAGGTCGACCGCGCTCTCTGCGGCGTCGGCCTCCATGCGCAGGCCCTCCAACTCTTTTTTAATATTTTTGATATCCGAGAGCACCTGCTTCTCGTTCTTCCAGCGCAGCTCAAGTTCGCCGGTCTTCTCGCGCAGCTCGGCGATCTCGCGGTCAATCGCGCTCGTGCGCTTTTGTGCCGAGGTCTCGACGCCGTCAACGGACACTTCTGCTGCCTCTTTTTTGAGTGCCTCACGCTCGACCTCAAGCCGCATGATGCGGCGATGTGCATCCTCGAGTGCGGGCGGTTTGTTCTCGAGCGAGATGCGCAGTGCCGATGATGCTTCGTCGATGAGGTCGATTGCTTTGTCGGGCAAAAAGCGGTCGGGGATGTATCGCGACGAAAGCTGCACCGCCGAGACCAGTGCGTCATCAGTGATGTGTACGCCGTGGAAGAGCTCGTACTTTTCTTTGAGCCCACGCATGATGGCCACCGCGTCGTCGATCGCGGGCTCGAGCACATGCACGGGCTGGAACCGACGTTGGAACGCGGGGTCACGCTCGATATGCTTTTGATACTCGCGCAGGGTGGTCGCGCCGATAACATGCAGGTCGCCACGAGCAAGCGCCGGCTTGAGCATGTTGCTTGCGTCCATCGAGCCCTCGGCGCCACCGGCACCGATCATGGTGTGGATCTCATCAACAAAGAGGAGGATCTTGCCCTCGGAGCGCTCGATCTCTTTCATGATTGCCTTCAATCGCTCCTCAAACTCGCCGCGGTACTTGGTGCCGGCGATGAGTGCGCCCAGGTCGAGCGACACGAGGTCTTTGTCCTTGAGTGACTCGGGCACGTCGCCCTGGGCGATGCGCGCAGCAAGCCCCTCGGCAATCGCGGTCTTGCCAACACCGGCCTCGCCGATGAGGATCGGATTATTTTTAGTGCGGCGCGAGAGAATTTGGATGACACGCTGGATCTCCTCGTCGCGGCCGATGACCGGGTCGAGCTTGCCCTCGGCAGCCAGCTTGGTGAGCGAGCGCGTGTACTTGGCGAGCGCGCGATACTTCTTTTGCTCGACCGGCGGGGTCTTGGAGTTTTTGAGCTCGTTGAGTGCGCGCAGTACCGACTCGCGCGTGATGCGAAAGCGGTTGAGCGTGTCACGCGCGACACCGGGCACATTGAGCAGTGCGATAAAAAGGTGCTCGGTCGAGACAAACTCGTCGTGGAGCTCGGTCGCGACTTTGGCCGAGCGCTCGAGCGCCTGCACCAACTCGGGGGTGAGGTAGAGCTGGTAGGAGGGCGACAGCACCGAGCCGCTTGGCGTCCCCTCAAGTTGCTCGAGGATGGTGTCCGTGAGCAGCATGTTGTCGATTTCGAGGCGGTCGAGTACCGAGGTGACCAAACTCTCCTCCTGCAGCAGCAAGGCGCACAACAGGTGGATCGGGCTGACCTGGTTTTGACCACGCTCAACAGCCAGCTCGTGCGCGCGCCGAACTGCCTCTTTTGCTTTGGTGGTGAAGTGATTGAATGGTGGCATAGGTATATACTACAGTATTACGGTTTTGGAGTCGTTGCCGGTGCTTTTGGTGCCGCAGGCGGGGGAGGCGTCGCGATGGTGTAGAAGTCGCTGCCCTGCGAGAGCGAGTCGTCTGTGGCGATGCCGATTACCTCGCCAAACAGGGTGCACAGCACGGCGCCCGGGGTTGCCGACGAGACACTGGTCTCGATAGTGGCAGCAGTGTCGGTGGTGTTGGGGAGTGTCGCAACCACGCCCTCGGCGACCGAGTCGACACCGCTGCCGCCGATACGGATGACGCTTTGGCCCAGTTGCAGCTTGGCAGGGTTGGTGATCGCCACCGGGGCAAAGCCGGTCGAGGTGCCGACAGCGACATCAACGGTCGCGATGCTAGTAGATGTACCGCTGTTTTGACGGATAGTCAAGGGTACGCGTGTCCCGTCGGAGAGGATTGCGTCAAACGCCTCGGCGCCCGAGGAGGCAAGTGCCACAGCGTCGGTCAATGCAGTACCTTTTGCATCAACAATGATGCCGCGTGCCAGCAAATCCTTGCCGCCGCGCGCGGTGATGCGGATAATACCTTTTTGAACCTGCGCAATCGATTTGGCAACGAGGTCGTCGTTGTTGACCACGACGTTTTTGGTGGTGGTGACCACCGCGGCGCTTTGTGCGGGGACGACCGTCTGCACGGTGCGCTCGACAATTTGGTTGATCGTGCGCGTCACCGACGTGGGTGCTTGGCCCATGAGAGACACCGTGACGATGCCGGTCACGATGGAGGTCATAAAGCTCACGAGCAGTGCGAGCAAAATGATTTGATGTCGTGTCATTTGCTCAAGATCCATTGAGCGTATTATACGACGTTTCGGTATCGTTTCGCAATGTTGGCAAGCGTCGTGGCGACGCCTCGTGTGTCGGCGCGCGTGGTTGTAGGCAAGAGCGTGAGCCGGACTGCGGTCTGTGCCAGCTCGCGCGGCGTGCCGAGCGCGTTGATGACGTGTGATGGCTCGGTGTTGTCGGTCTTGCATGCCGAGCGTGTCGAGGCGGCGATGCCCTCGGCGTCGAGTGCGATCACGCACATCTCGGCGTCCAGCCCTGGTATGGAAATATTGAGATTGTTTGCAACCCGATTTGTCCCGACGTGTGGCCCATTGAGCACTGCATCCGGCACTGCTTTTTGTATATCGCTCCACAGCGCGTCGCGCACGGCTGCTACCTTGCGGGCGCGCTCCTCGACACCTGCTGCGGCGTCGGCAAGTGCCACGGCAAATGCGCCCGCCAGTGGCACGTTGGGTGTGCCGCCGCGCAGGCCAAACTCTTGCACGCCACCGCGGATCACGGGGCCGATCTGCGTGTGTCGCCGCACATACAGCGCGCCAACACCTTTTGGCCCTTGGACTTTTTGCGCATCAAGCGTGAGCAGGTCGACCCCAAGCGAGTCGACTGCGATGGGCAGCCACAGCGGCGCCTGCGATGCGTCGCAATGCAAGTACAGCGGCAGCGGATTTTTTTGTGCCAGTCGTTCTTTTCGCGCATGGCGAATCACTTTTGCCACTTCGCGCAAGGGCTCGATCGTGCCCACCTCGCTGTTGACCAGCTGCACCGAGACAAACACCGTCTCGTCGTTAATCGCCTCGGCAAGTCCGGTGGTCGAAATCAATCCCTCGTGGTCGACGGGCAGCTCGGTTAGGTACAACCCATCGCTCTCGAGCGCGCGCAGGGGCTCGAGCACCGACGCATGCTCGATTGCCGTGGTGACCGCGTGCAGCTCGCCATGCTCGTGGAGTAGATGGCGCAGGGTGCCGTCAATCGCCAAGTTGTTGCCCTCGGTGCCGCTCGCGGTGAAAATAATTTCATCAGAATGTGCGCCGATTGCCGTTGCCACCCCTGTGCGCGCAGCATCCAATTCCTTTTTTGCCGCCACGGCCTCTTGGTGGAGCGCGCCCGAGTTGCCATACACATCCAACAGCCGCACAAGCTCTTTGCGCACGCGGGCAGAGAGCGGCGTTGCCGCCGCCGCGTCGAGGTAGAGCCGTTTCGCTTTCATCATGTGTTCAGTATATACTGAGCAGCATGGATTTTGCACCCCAGCAATCATTTTTGGCAGAGCTGCACCTGTGGGTTGTCCTTGCGGCGCCGTATGTGGCACTCGCGGCGTTGGTGCTCGCGATTGGTGCGCTCTTCCTCCTTCTGGCAATTCGTCGACGATTTATCCGGCTCGCGCTGGGGCGCACGGGCTCGATCGAGGAGAGCGTCACTATTTTGACGCGTGATGTGAAAGAGTTGCAGACCTTTCGCATCGAGCTCGAGCAGTATCTCAAATTTGCCGAGCTGCGCCTGCGGGGGAGTTTGCAGGGCTATGGCATGGTGCGCTTTAATCCCTTTGCCGAAAGTGGCGGCAGTGGCAACCAAAGTTTTGCGATCGCATTTCTTGACGAGGGGCACAGCGGCGTGGTATTGTCGACACTGTACGCGCGCGATCGAGTTGGCGTCTATGCCAAACCGCTCGAGAACGGCGTCTCCACCTACGAGCTCACAAAAGAGGAGCGCGAGGCAATCGAAAAGGCAAAGGTTGCTATCGCCGAGCATAAAAAGCGGAAGCCCGCATGACGCAGCATACCCCACACTATGAAGACCAAACACCCTACACACGAGGGACGCCCTGCGTCTATCGACCGTCAAACGCGACCACCAGTGGTTGCGGTGGTGGGGCATATCGACCACGGCAAGTCGACGCTGCTTGATTACATCCGCAAGAGCAATATCGTTGATGGCGAGGCGGGTGGCATCACACAACACCTTTCGGCATATGAAGTCGAGCATGTAGCGACCGACACCAAACAGCCAAGCCGCATCACCTTTTTGGATACACCGGGGCATGCAGCGTTTGCCGCGATGCGCTCGCGCGGGCTCGAGGTCGCCGATGTTGCCGTGTTGGTTGTCTCGGCCGAGGATGGCGTCAAGCCGCAAACACTCGAGGCGCTCAAATTGATTCAAGAAAATACCAAGCCGTACATCGTTGCGCTCACCAAAGTGGATAAGCCAACGGCAAACATTGAGCGTGCCAAGATGTCGCTGGTCGAGCACGGTGTCTACCTCGAAGGCCTCGGCGGCGATGTGCCGTTTGTGGCAATCTCCAGCAAAACCGGCCAAGGCGTCCCCGAGTTGCTCGACCTTATTTTGCTTGCCGCCGAGCTCGAAGGTCTTTCGGCCGACCACTCCGCGCCTGGCGAGGGGTTGGTGATCGAGGCGCATGTCGACCCCAAGCGCGGCAACACGGCGACGCTCATTGTCCAAAACGGCAGTGTCGAAAGCGGCGAGTATGTCGTCTGTGGCGAGTCGTTTGCACCGGTGCGCATCATGGAAAATTATTTGGGCAAGAACATTAAAGAGGCGCTGCCGGGGAGCCCGATCCGCGTCGTTGGTTTTTCCTCCCTGCCACCGGTTGGCGCCGTGTGGCGTGTGGTCGAGGCAAAAAAGCAGGCCGAGGAGGATGTCGCCGATGCGCGCGCGACACGACTTGGCGCAGCATCAAAAAAGCAGGCAACTGGTGCGACAGCGGCCGAGAGCGAGGAGAAGCAGCCCGTGGTGCTGCCGCTCGTTATCAAAACCGACTTTGCCGGCACGGGCGACGCCGTAGTGCACGAGATCGACGCGATGCCCAAGGACAATCGCCTCGAGGTGCGCGTGGTGAGCCGTGGTGTCGGCACGATTTCAGAAAATGATGTGAAGTTTGTTGGCGGCGGTGCCGTGGGCGGCATCGTGGTTGGCTTTAATGTAAAGGTAGAGAAAGAGGCGCGCGACCTGGCCGAGCGCTTGGGTGTCACAGTAATGGTGTTTGATATTATCTACAAATTGACCGAGTGGCTCGCGAGCGAAGTTGTTGCACGTCGCCCGCGCGAGAATAGCGAGGAACAAACCGGCTCGGCAAAAATCCTCAAGATTTTTAGCGCGACAAAGGGGCGTGTCGTGGTGGGCGGCAAGGTCGAGGAAGGGCTCATTGCCGACGGCGCCGAAGTCAAATTGATGCGACGCGACATCGAGCTTGGTCGTGGCGGGATCCTTTCTCTGCAGAGTCAAAAAGCCGCGACAAAAAAGGTGGAGGCGGGAGCCGAGTTTGGCGCGATGCTGCGCACGCAGGTCGAGCCCGCCGCAGGTGATTACCTCGTTGCGTTTGAAGTGGTGTTCAAGTAGTCCACCAAAGAGCGAATATTTTTATACACACTATGTCAATCCGAAACGAAAAAATACGCGCGGCGCTCCAAGATGTAGCAGGGGAGTTTTTTGCACGCGAGGCAGGGCGACAAACGCTCATCACGGTGACCAACGCGATTGTCTCCGACGATGCCAAGCAGGGCACAATCTGCATCACCGTATTTCCCGACGCTGCAGAAGAAAACGCGTTGTCGTTTGCCAACCGCAACCGTGGCGAGTTTGCCGACTTCTTTCGCAAGCGGGTGCGCGGGGCATTCCCTCCACGCATCGAGTTTGTCATCGACCGTGGCGAGAAAAACCGCCAACGCTTGGACGAATTATCAAGCGACCATTCCTAATCGCGCTGTTTCGCGGTAGAGTGTACTGGTGCCGAGCAATCGGCCACGTAGCCAAGTGGTAAGGCGTGGGTCTGCAAAACCTTTATACGCGGGTTCGATTCCCGCCGTGGCCTCCACGGAGCACAGCGCCTGCGCGCTGTGCGTCGGGAAGCGAAAGCCGGAGCATGTCGCCTTGGCGACAGCGAGGCGGGGTCGACGGGCTGCCTTCCGAGGCAGAACCGGTGACCGATTCCCTCCATCGTCGCCTCGTGGTAAAACTATGATGCGCCGGGGTGATGTAATGGTAGCCATGTGGATAAGTACATACAGGACGTCTACCGATTGATAAAATATTGGTATGGCGAAGAAAAAGAAGTGGGATGAAGATATGCTTGTGCAAGCTGTGCAAATTTCACACAGTTATCGTCAAGTTATAGCTAAGCTCGGATTAGTCGAAGCGGGTGGTAATTATGAACATGTCAAGCGTCAAATTGCATCTTTGAAACTCGACACAACCCATTTTACTGGAATGGGATGGCGCAAAGGTAGAATTATCCCAAAAGAACCTGTTATACCAATTGAAAGGATACTTGTGCGTAATAGTACTTTTCAAAGTTACAAACTTAAATTGCGACTCTTTTCTACTGGAGTAAAAGAGCCAAGGTGCGAATATTGCGGCTGGGCAGAAGTGTCAAAAGACGGTAGAGTACCAGTGGAGTTGGACCATATCAATGGTGACCGACATGATAATCGTCTGGAGAATCTACAGATTCTTTGCCCGAATTGTCATAGTTTGCAGCCGACACATCGTGGCAGAAACATTAAACGCCGAGGTGGCGAAATCGGTAAACGCGCGACACTTAAAATGTTGTGAGCATTTGCTCTTGTGGGTTCAAGTCCCACCCCCGGCACCAGTGCAAAACATGTAATGTAATCGACAATTGGCAAAAAAAAGTGTACCGTAGGAGCTGCCCTGCCTACTTGTGGGGGATACACAATGCGTCGGTGGTAGAGTGGTCAATTACACTTGGCTGTAAACCAAGCGGCTTCGGCCTTCGGGGGTTCGAATCCCTCCCGGCGCACCATACAGCAAAAAATCGCTGGCAACACGCTAGCGATTTTTTGCGTCTCTGTCCGCCCACCAGGGCTCGAACCTGGGACCATCTCCTTAAGAGGGAGTTGCTCTACCAACTGAGCTATGGGCGGATATGTGGTACGTACACGAACACACCTAAAGTACTATAGAAACACGATACTCACAAGATGGTGATTGTGCGTACATATCTGATGGTACAATGAGGGGTATGCAATCGACACAGCGACGGGGAATTGGCGCGGCGGTGCTGCCGGCGGTCATGTGCTCGCTCGTGGCGTTTTGTTTGTTGGTGCTCCCCGCCACCCAACATGCGCAGGCAGCCGCATCATCCACCCCGACCGTGCCCAAGCCGACCTGCACCATGTCGGGCAATGTCAACAACGGTAGCATCACCGTCCATTGGGATAGCCAAAACGCTGCGCAGGTGTCGATCACTAGTGTGGGCCCGGTGGGCCTCTCCGGCACGGTCAACCTGTTGCTGCCGCTGGCACAGCCGAGCACCTATGTGGGCACGTTTGTCGGCCCAGGCGGCACGGTCACCTGCAGTGTATCCGCCCCTGCGGGGATGGCGGGCGCCACGACGGTGGATAACTCGCTCCCGAGTGACATCAACAGCGGATCGTCCTCGGGCGCTGGTGGCACCTATAGTAACGGCGCAAATGGCAACAGCAGTAGCGTGAGTTCTGCCAGCTCTGGCGGGCTCTCGTCGCCCAACGGCGGGCTGGTGCCCTGTGGTGTCACGACGCTCCTCATGGATCCAAGCGGGTTTGCTGCGACCAACTGTAGTTTGTGCGACTTTGTTGGGCTCTTTCAAAATATCATCCAATTTTTGCTCGGCATCTCGACGGTAATCTGCGTCGCGCTGTTTGCCTACGCGGGTATCCTCTTTTTTACCAACACGGCAAACTCCGAGAATATCAGCAAAGCCAAAGCAATCTTCAAAGATGTGTTCATTGGGTTTATCATCGCACTTTCGGGGTACTTTGTGGTGCAGACGCTGCTCAACGTGCTGGTTAAGCAAAGTTTCTACTCCGGCGGCAACTGGGCAAACATCCAGTGCTCGACCGATCGCCCGCGTACCAATCAAATCTCGACTCTTTTCTCCGCGCTCACCACCAACAACGCGGGCAGCAATGGTATACAAGTGGCGCAAGGGGGTGGTTCGTCTGGTGGAAGTGGTCCCCAATGTCAAAACAATTACTGCAGCCCCGCAGCTCTTCAAGCGGCTGGTTTTACGGTCGCCTCACAAGCAGCCGCAATGTCGTGCATCGCGCAAACAGAAAGTAGCGGTAATGCGAGTTTGGTGGACATGATTAAGGGTGTCCCTAGTACACATACTGGATTGTTCCAAATTGGGAATGATGAATGGACTCAAAATGCAACTGGCAATTGTAAACCACTTAGTCAAAAACTTGATGCTGCTTGCAATACCAGTGTTGCACTGAGTATGTTCAAGACCAATGGGTATCAACCATGGACTGGTAGTAGTAATGGTGTGGCGTGGAATCCGAAAGCAATGGGTTGTGTAAACACCTATGACCCAGGTACTTCTGTCCGGACGCAGTAATCTCTGATTTTGACCCAAAACGCAACATCTGCTATACTGCCTGTATGTCACAAGACCGCCTAATCAAGCTTGCCTGCACGAAGTGTAAGCGTATCAACTATTGGTCATCCAAGAACAAGAAGCTGGTTGAGCGCAAAATCGAGCTCAAAAAGTATTGTAAGTGGTGCAAGAAGAACACCGTCCACAAAGAGGCAAAGAAATAGAAAAGACAAGCCGCCAAAAGCGGCTTTTCTTCTACTTATTTTTAAGGTATCCTAACGAGCACGGGCCTATATCTTCGGCGTTGCCTCGATATACGCCCTCGCTCGGTCGTAACAAAATCGAGCTTTTGTTTCTCCCTCGCTCGGGCCTATAGTTCAGTGGTAGAATAGCGGTCTCCAAAACCGTTGACCGAGGTTCGAATCCTCGTGGGCCCGCCAAAACGTTTTCAGCAGGAGTATTAGTTTTTTAGAAATTGTTTCGCCAGCCGTGTCGCCTCGGCGAGGCCGGTGGCGCTTTGTGGCGAGTGTGTGAGCCAGTGGATGCTCGGGTTGCGGCGAAACCAGCGCAGCTGGCGGCGGGCATACTCGTTGATCGCGCGCTCGAGTTGCTCAATCATTTCTGCTTTCGAGAGTTTGCCCTGCAGGTAGTCGGCAAGGAAGCGGTACTCGAGCCCCAACTCGCGCATGCGTTTGTAGGAAAGCCCAATCCCTTTTGGCGAGGGGGAGTGTAGGCGCTTTGCCTCGGTAATCATATTCTGCGTATTACTGCGAGCGCTTGTTGTTTTGTCAGATGCGTTGCCGCCCACACGTGCCAGCAGGCGGTCGTGGATGCGCTGTTTGAGCGTCTTCTCGACGGGGGAGATGCCAAGCCACAGTACGTCATAGGGCTCGTCTGCGTGTTTTGGCGGGTTTTTGCCCAGCGCCTCGGCGATCTCCAACGCGCGGACAAGACGGCGTTGGTGCTGCGGCTCGATAGTCGCCGCGCGCTCGGGGTCTTTCTGTGCGAGCATCGCGAATAGTTCCTCGGCCGTTTTTTTCTCCAACTTCGCACGCAACTCCTCGTTTGGTGGCACGTCGGGGAGCACGACGCGGCCAAGCAATGCGTCGACATAGAGCCCAGTGCCGCCGACGATAACTGGCACATTGCCACGCGCGATGATTTCGTCGATTGCCACGCGCCCGAGCCGCACAAAATCGCTCGCACTAAACTGCCGCTTGGGCGAGCAAACGTCGAGCAGGTGATGCGGCACACCCACCATTTCTTGTTTTGTCACCTTGCCCGTCCCAATGTCGAGTCCACGGTAGACCTGCCGTGAGTCGGCCGAGATAATCTCTGCTTTTATTTTTTGTGCCACATATATCCCAAGCGCCGTCTTGCCCGACGCTGTCGGCCCGGCAATCACGATGATTTTTGGCTTTTTCTGTGCCCCAATCTCTGTCATATAAAAACCCTACACTGTCTCGTATAAAAAGGGAATGCGGCGACCCACCGGGTCGCCGCGAGTCGAGCTATGCTGCAATATTTGCATAGAATGCATCTATTGCCTCAAGCACAGCTATGTCTAAAAAATTGTGCTCAAAACCAATCCGAGCGGCTATGCGGCGAGTGATTGGTGCCAGCACTTCAATCCCCATCTGCGCCAAGATCTCGCTCCCACCTTGTTCGTTGTCGATAAGCACACAACAGCGGGAGACAGAGAAACCCGCGTCTCGTAGTAGTGCGGCTGGTTTTATCTTGCTTCCTGCGCCGCTTACCACATCGTCGAGTAGAAGCACCTCTGCGCCACTGTGCATTTTCCTCGATACGTCTCCGTCTATAACAATGTCTCCATTGTGTTTCTTTAGCGGAATGAATGGTGTTGCGCTGCGCTCCTGCTGAATGAGTAGTTGCTGCAACGCTCGTCCGATTGGGTCGCCTGCGTTCGGTATCGCTGCTATTGCGTCAAATTGAACATTGTTGAGACGAAGATGCTGCAACAGAACACCTGCAATCAAGGCAAAGTCCGGTTCAGTAAGCTTCCCTGGCTTGCGAGGGTTGTCTGCATTGCGCAGATTAAAGAAAATCGGTGGGCGCGGGCGTTCGCTACCACAACGATGTTCCTGTAGTTCGAAGCCCCTCTCGATATCAACCTCGACGGCTCCCAACGTGAAGAGGTGTACAAGTAGATTCTCGATGTTGCGCAAGAGACGAGCACGTTCTGGTTGGAGTGTCACAATCTGGCTCCTCTGTGGTTATTTCAACTACGCATGCGCACAAGTGCGTCTGGTTGCAGCGTATCAAATAGGCGAGTAAAGGGGAAGTGGCAAAAGAAAAGTGCCCGTTACTGGGCACTCAACCACCACGCAATCTTTTCTCGCGCCTGTGCGGCGTATTCTGGCGCAAGAAGGTGTCCGAAATCGGGAAACAATACGACCTCTGTCCCGCACCGTGTGCACAGTTCCCGCACGCCATGCATAAGCGGCTTTCCGTCTAGGACATCGCGCACGTCTCGGGCGAGAGTTGTTCCGAAGCATGCGACGATGGTGTTATTGCAGCCAGGTACGCAGCAAGTGCGAATCATGGACTCTTACTCCAAGTTTGGGTACGCTCTAAAGTATCAGTATAGCATGATTTTCTGCGCCGGAGGATGCTCGGTCAAGAACATTTTTTGTCGCCGTCGCTCCAAAAAGTTTCTCGACCCTGCTCGCGCGACCCTGCCTGCTGGCAGGGTGCCCCGCGCTCGCCTTCTCGTCCCTCCCTCGGCAAAAACAGTAATCGCCAAGAGGCATGCTCTTGGCTCAACTGTTTTGGTGCCGGAGGAGGGACTCGAACCCTCAAGCCACGTGGGCATGCGATTTTGAGTCGCACGTGTATACCATTCCACCACTCCGGCGTACTGTGCTAGTATATCCGTATGTCAGAGTTTTACAACAACGCGATTTTTTGGGTCGAGGTGGAGAAGATTAAGCCCAACCCCTACCAACCGCGCCGCGAGTTTGACGAAGCAAAGCTCAATGACCTCGCACGGTCGATCCGCCAGTATGGCGTCATACAGCCGCTCACGGTGACGCGCCGCGAGTTTGAAAAAGGCGACGGCGGGATTGCCACCGAGTACGAGCTCATCGCTGGCGAGCGCCGCTTGCGTGCGTCAAAAATTGCCGGTGTGGCACAAGTGCCGGTTATCATCCGTGCCGACTACGACGACGACAAGACCAAGCTCGAGGTAGCAATTATCGAGAACTTGCAGCGCGAGGATCTCAACCCGATTGACCGTGCACACGCCTTCCAGCGGCTCGTTGCAGAATTTAATTTCAAACATGCGCAGGTGGCCGAGAAGGTCGGCAAGAGTCGCGAGTATGTGTCGAACACGATCCGCCTCCTGACGCTCACCCCCGAGATGCAACAGGCGCTGTCGGAGGGGAAGATATCTGAAGGGCACACGCGACCCTTGCTCATGCTCATCGACCGCGTCGAGGAGCAGCGCGTGCTCTTTCGCGAGATTATGCAAAAGCGGCTCACGGTACGCGACGCAGAGTCGATTGCGCGGCGCATCGCGTTCGACAAGGTGCGCAAGAAAGAATACATTTATGCGCCCGAGATTTTGGAGATGGAGCGCGAGCTGACCGAGGCGCTCGGCACGCGCGTCGCCATCGAGCCCAAGGAGCACGGCGGCAAGCTCACTATCGACTTCTTTTCCGAGGATGACCTCCAGACGCTCTTTGCTGCGCTCGCCTCGCGTATTGCCGCGACCCGTGCTGCTGCAATGAAATCCGCAGAAGTATCTTCGCTGCAACCTACTCCGCTCACTCCTTCGGGCCCTGTCGAACAGGGCGGCCAGTCGTTCGCTTTGCAGGTTGCAGCTTCGGATGGCTCGCAACTCCCTCCGTTAGTTGTTTCGTCTACGCTTGATCTTGACGACCGCTCGCAAGAAGAAAAAGAGATCGACGAAAACGCATTCGACCCAAGCAGCTTCTCGCTCTAGGGTCGTTTGTGTTTTTTTATATTTTACTGAACGCTGTTCTTTTTCTCGCGCTCGAGAGCGTTCCTGATATGTCGTCGCGCGAGCGTGGTCTTGGCAAAGCCGAGCCACTTTTGTTTTGGATATGCCGACTTTTTTGTTTGGATTTCGACGATGTCGCCATTTTTGAGTGTGCTCTCGAGCGATACCATTTTGCCGTTGACCTTGGCACCGGCAACATGCTCGCCGATGTCGGAGTGTATCGCATAGGCAAAGTCGATCGGGCTTGAGTTGAGCGGCAGGTCGACCGCGTCGCCTCGTGGCGTAAAGACAAAGATACGATGTGTAAAGATGTCCGTCTTGATGGTGGTTTCGAAGTCGGGGTTGTTGGTCTCGCTCTCGAGGTCAGAGAGCCACTCGGGTGTCTCGGCGGGTGCGTAGCGTGTGCGGCGGGTCTTTGGCGTATCTTTTTCTGCCGCTGCCGCTGCCGGTGTTGCTGCCTTCTCGTCCACCCGGGCCACGTCTGTGTTGGGTGCTGCTGCTGTCTCGCTCACGTCGCTGCGGAAGGAGGGGATCAAACTGCGAATCCACTCAAAACTCGACGATCCGCGTGTTGTCGGCGGCGGGGCAACTTTGCGATTAAATTGTGTGCTGTCGTCGTCGCCACCAATGCCCGAGCCCTCTTTGTAGAGCACGTGCGCGGCGATGCCATACTGCGCCTCTTGGTGCATCTCCTCGGTGCGGATTTGGATCTCGACCACGCCGCCATCGCCGGTAAAGACGGTGGTGTGGAGCCCTTGGTAGCCGTTTGGCTTGGGGAAGGCGATATAATCTTTGATTTTATTGGGCAGCGGCTGCCACAGCGCGTGCGCGATGCCGAGCGTGCGGTAGCAGTCGGCCACATCGGGGACAATCACGCGCAGCGCGGATATGTCGTAGATGCTGTCGATGTCGCCGCCTTTGCGCTTGAGTTTTTGCCACAAGCTCCACAGCCCTTTGACGCGATAGTCGATGTGGAACTTTGTGATCCCATTCTCGACAAGTGCGGTCTTGAGCGAGCGCGACATCTTCTCGAGCCGCTCATCTGCCTCGCGCGTGCGCTCGGTCAACAACTTTTTTGCTTGCAGAAATTCCTCGGGATAGGCGTACTCAAACGCGCCGTCCTCCAACTCGCGGCGCACGAGCCCCATGCCCAGCCGGTGCGCGATCGCGGCATAAATCTCGAGCGTCTCAATGGCGATGCGCTGGCGCTTTTCCTCGGGGACATACTTGAGCGTGCGGATATTGTGCAGCCGATCCATTAGTTTGATGATGAGCACCCGCGCGTCCTTTCCGGTCGCCACGAGCAACTTGCGCAAGCTTTCGCGATGTCGCTCTGCGCCGCGATATTTAAAATGCCCGAGCTTGGTCACGCCCTCGACCAAAAAGACGAGCTCTTTGCAAAATTTTTCTTCCAGCACTTCGGGTTTAACGCCAGCGTCCTCGATGCAGTCGTGCAAGAGCCCTGCCGCGATGGTGATTGGGCTCATGCCCAGTTGTGCCAAGCCCTTGGCTGTCTCGACCAGGTGCACGAGGTACGGCTCGCCCGAGAAGCGTTTTAAATCTTTGTGCGCCTCGGCGGCAAAGTGGTACGCACGCATGATAAAATCCTTCTCCCGCTCCGTCGGGCCATTCATCAAGTCCAAGATTTCCTTGAGTCCCTGCTCCATACCCCCAGTATAGCGCACTCAGATTTTTCGGCACGGATTAGTGTCGAGGAGCAAGACACTATGCCGCTTTCTTTCGTGGCACGAAACCTCTTTTCTTTTTTGGCTCGGCGAGGATCTCGAGCGCGCGGGCGAGGGTGATTTTGTAGACATCGTCGGTTTTGAGCGAGCGGAAGTCCTTTTGATGCACGATGTACGGCCCAAAGCGCCCGATGTTAGCAGAGATTGGCTCGCCCGTGTCGGGGTGCTGCCCCAGCACGCGCGGCAGCGACAGGTAGTGCACCGCGTCGGCGATGGTCACCGTCGTCGGGTCTTTTTCTTTAGGAATGCTCGCGCGCTTTGGTTTCGCTTTTTTGCTCTTTCCCTTGCCTTCAGGCATCTCGCCCAGCTGGACATACGGGCCAAAGCGGCCGGACAGGACGTAGATGTTTTCGCCTGTGTCGGGGTGCGTACCAATCGGCGCGGACGGCTCGTTGGAGATTACTTCGCCGGTCTCGGTGCGTGCGCCGGTACAGTCGGGGAAGCGGCTGCAGCTCATAAACTTGCCCTGGCGCGACAGCTTGTAGACCATCGCGCTCTCGCAGATAGGGCAGACAAACTCCGCGGGTGCAGGCCCCAAATCGGTAATCTTGCCCGCCTCTTTGTCCTTCTTTTTTACTTCTGCCTGGAAGGGGGTATAAAAATCTTTCAAGGTCTTGGCATACTCGCGCGTGCCGTTTGCGATATCGTCCAGTTCGTCCTCCATCTCGGCGGTAAAGGTGTCACTAATGTAGGTGGGGAAGTTGTCTTCGAGGAAGGTCGATACCACGTCGCCGGTGTCGGTGGGTTTGAGCGAGCGGCCGTCCTTCTCGACATAGCCGCGCTCGTCGAGCGTCTTCATGATGGAGGCATAGGTTGATGGGCGGCCGATGCCACGCTTCTCGAGCTCTTTGATGAGCCCGGCCTCGCTGTATCGCGCGGGCGGCGTTGTCTGTTTCTCCTCGGCGTCAACCTGCTCCACCTTGAGCAGATCTTTCGCCGCGACTTCGGGCAGCTCGACATCCTCGCCACGCGCACGCGGGTCGGCCTTGAGCCATCCATCAAACACCACGCGCGAGCCGTTTGCCGTAAATTGTGGCGCTCTTTTTTCCTCGGGTAGTTCCTCCTGATTGGGAACTTCTGCCACCACTTTCGTCTTGAGCAATTTTGCGTCTGCCATCTGTGAGGCGACCGTGCGCTCCCAGATCAACTCGTAGAGTTTTTTCTGGTCGGGTGTCGCGCCGAGCGATTCTTTTTCGACATGTGTGGGGCGTATTGCCTCGTGCGCTTCCTGCGCGTTCTTCGACTTGGTAGCAAAAGTGTGCGCTGCAGCGTACTGCTTGCCGTACTTTTTTTCCACCTGCGCCAAGATTGCTGCCTGCGCCGGTTTGCCGAGGTTCGTCGAGTCGGTGCGCATGTAGGTGATATGTCCGGCTTCGTACAACTTCTGCGCGATGCGCATCGTGTTTGCAGGTGAATACCCAAGGCGCGAGGATGCCGCCTGCTGGAGTGTCGAGGTCGTAAACGGCGCGCGCGGGGAGCGCTTCATCTCGCTTTCGTTGACGTCCACGACAACCAACCCATCTTTTTTGACTGCTGCGATAATCTCGTCGGCTTTCATCCGACCTTCGCGTCCTGTATGTTCTGATTTCGCAACCTTCTTTCCACCATTTTTATTATCGGCAGTTGCAGCTTCAGGCAACAGATCCTTCGGTTCTTCAACACAGGTTAGTACCAATGCCTCCTTTTTCGGCGTCTTGGTGTGCGCCGTGATCACATAAAATGTCTCGGGGATAAACGCGCGGATCTCGCGCTCGCGCTCCATGATGATGCGCAGCGCCGGCGACTGCACGCGCCCGGCAGACAACCCATAGCGCACCTTCTTCCAAATTAATCCCGACAAATCGTAGCCGACCAAGCGGTCGAGCACGCGGCGCGCCTCCTGTGCGTAGCGTAGGTTTTCGTCAATGAGCCGCGGGTGGGCGAGCGCGTCGGCAATCGCCTCTTTGGTGATCTCGTGGAAGACGATGCGCGCGGGCTTTTTCAATCCCAACTCCTCCTTTATGTGCCACGCAATCGCCTCGCCCTCGCGGTCGGGGTCTGTCGCGAGGATCACCTCGGTCGCCTTCTTCGCGAGCGCTTTCAAATCCGCGATGACTTGCTGCTTGCCGGCAACAACCTCGTAGTGGGGAACAAAGCCCGCGGGGATGTCGATCGCCTGCTTGTTGCTCTTGGGCAAATCGCGCACGTGGCCCACCGACGCACGCACGGTAAAATTACCTTTCGCATCAATGTCAGAAAGATACTTCTCAATAGTTTTCGCTTTGGCGGGCGACTCAACGATAACCAGTTTCATATATAGTAGTGTTGTATCTAGTAATACAACGGATACTCAAAAGGTGCAAAGGATAGCAAAAAATAGTCCCCGCCGCGGCATTGCCGGGCGGGGTTGCTCTAGTGGAGCAGGTGGTAGAGGGGGATGAGAAAGAGAGAAAGAAAAAAAAGAATCACCAAGCCCATCCGCAGGTAATATCCTGCGTCTCGACGGACATCTAATGCTTCCTCAACGTCTCTTAACGTGTTCATTCGCCATTCTTTCACTGCTTCGCTCTCGTATGCTCCAAACAAGCAAAATATCAGTCGCGTGCTCCCAGTAGCTATGTGCCGAACTACAAAATAACACAAGTATATTTATATAGCAAATGCGAATCCCCGCCGCTGCCGCGACGGGGTGTGTCTCAAGAGATTGAGCGATAGCCGAGCACGAGCAGTGCCAGAAGGGCGACCGCCCCTGCTGCCCTTGCGACAAGCCGTATGTCACGAGGCAGAGGGTCTCTGCCTTGCTCTATCTTCGTCCAGATATCAACTTCAGGAATGTCCGACATTGCTGTTCTCCTTCCTATTTTTGTATAGCAAACATCGCAACAGACAGCAAATGGGTTGGGTCGAATAGGTTTTATACTCAGTCAACGTTAATAACGAAAAGGCCCCGCCGGGGCGAGGCCTTTGTCTGCGTGGTGTAATCAGACCACATCTTGACATGCGCTGTTCAGTACGTTGTCGATGTGATCCCAACCGGCGGCGCGCATTGCGTTACAGAATCTATTGTACTCCTCGATGTTTTCGAGGTGTCCCTTCGCAACATCAGTGTCCAGCCGTAAGTAGATGATCATGACAGCTGGTTCCTGTGCAGAGAGAAATACGTGATATGGTGACTCGCGTTTTCCTTCGGGGGTGACGCGACCAACTGACGCCCCTGATCCGTTCCCGTCTGGAAGGGTTATGGTGGTCCCTTCGGGAAGCATTGTCTCGAAGATTACCGAGAAGTTGTCTCCGAGTGAATACCCTTCTCCTTCTGGTACTGGTCCTTCCACATCGACACTCAGAATATATTTCACGAAATGCATCCTTTATGTTTGAGGTGTAGCTATGTTCAGCAGGTCTCAGAATAACACAAGTATATTTATATAGCAAACACGACCGCAGGTTAAACCTGCGGTTTACGTGCGCTCGACCTTTCCTAGTCGCTCGACAAGCAATCCGCGGATCTGGAGCGAGGAGAGCGCAATGTTGGCATCTTGGGCAGAGAGGAGGGAAGTGTCGATGAGGTCATCTTTGCACATCGGCTCGACAAGTGCGGTGAGGATCGCCGCCTCGGCGGGGGTGAGGTCGGTCGGGAGCGTTGGCTGCGTCGGCTTGTCGCTTGGCTTGATGCCAAGCACCTGCAAAATGTCGTCGCTATCGCGGATGAGTGTCGCACCTTCACGGATGAGGCGATTGACACCCATCCCGCCCTCGCGGTCGAGCTCGTGTGGGATGCCCATCACCTCGCGGTTGTAGTCCAAGGCGAGGCGAGCGGTGATGAGCGTGCCCGATTTTTCTCCCGCCTCGGTGATGAGTGTCGCGTGCGAGAGCCCTGCCATCAGCCGGTCGCGGGCGGGGAATCCGTACAGCTGCGCCTTGTTTGGTGCCGGGTACTCCGACACGAGCCCGCCACCACGTGCCAAGATGCGCTGCGCGAGAGCGCGGTTGCTCGATGGATAAATACTCGCGTCGTCGACAGAGGAGGGTAAGACGGCGAGCGTGGGCAGCCCGACATCAAGCGCCGCTTTGTGTGCCTCGGAGTCGAGCCCGAGCGCAAGCCCCGAGATGATGGCGATGGGATAATTTGCCAACCCCGCGATCAACTTCGCCGTCTGCCGCCGACCATAGGGCGAGCATGCGCGCGAGCCGACAACGCACAGCCACTTCAACTCCTCGGGCGGCATCTCGCCCCGCAGGTAGAGTGCTTTGGGGCAGTCGGGGATCTCCTGCAAAAGTTTTGGGAAGTCGCGCGGGGTCAGTTGCCGTATCGGGTATGCCATTGTACGATACAGTATACTCCTTATATACAGCCCCTATGCTAGATATTAAATTCATCCGGGAAAATGTGGATATCGTTAAAGCCGGTGCGAAGAAAAAGCACATCGACGTCGATTTGGATGCGCTCCTTGTTGCTGACGAAAAGCGCCGCGCGCTGATGCAGGAGGTCGAGGGTATGCGTGCCAAGCAAAACGAGACATCAAACGCGATTGTCTCCGCACCCGACGCCGCAGCAAAAGAGCAGCTGCTCGCCGAGATGCGCACGCTCAAGGAGACGCTCCAAGCAAAAGAGAAAGAGCTGCAAGAAGTCGAGCACGAGTGGCAGCTTTTGATGGTGCAGGTGCCCAACGTGCCCGACCTCTCTGTCCCCGAGGGCGACTCCGACGCCGACAATGTCGAGACACGAGTATGGGGGACTAAGCCGAACTTTACATTTACCCCCAAGAGCCACGTCGAGCTGATGCAAAACCTCGACATGGCGGACTTCGAGCGCGGCACCAAGGTCGCCGGCTTTCGCGGCTATATGCTGAAGAGTGATGGTGCGCTGCTCAACTGGGCGGTGTGGCAGTTTGTGCAAAATCATTTTATCGAGAAGGGCGGGTTTATGCCGCTTCTTGTCCCGTCGCTGGTCAAGCGCGTCGCGTTTCTCGGTACGGGGTACCTCCCACAGGGTGAGGAGGATTTATACAAGACACAAGACGGCGACTTTTTGGCAGGCACCGCCGAGGTCGGCACGATGGCGTACTACATGAGCGAGGTCTTGCCGCGCGAGCAGCTGCCACTCAAGTTTATCTCGTTCTCGCCGTGCTTCCGCCGCGAAGCAGGCAGCCACGGCAAGGACACCAAGGGTTTGATGCGCGTGCACGAGTTCTTTAAGTTCGAGCAGGTGGTGCTCTGCGAGGCGAGCCACGAGGAGTCGGTGCGTCTCCACGAGGAGCTGACGCAGAATGCCGAGGGGCTGCTGCAGCGGCTCAACATCCCGTACCACGTCGTCGTCAACTGCGGCGGCGACCTCGGGCTCGGGCAGGTCAAGAAGTACGACATTGAGTCGTGGGTCCCCTCCGAGGGTAAGTACCGCGAGACGCACTCGTCGTCCTACTTCCACGACTTCCAGACGCGTCGGCTCAATATCCGCTACCGCGACCAAGACGGCACGATGCAGTATGCCCACTCGCTCAACAACACTGCGCTCGCCACCCCGCGCATCCTTATCTCAATCATCGAAAACAACCAAAACGAAGACGGCTCCATCACCATCCCCGAAGTTTTGCGTCCGTATATGGGTGGGAGGGAGAGGATTGAGAAGAGGGGGTAGTATATCCGAATTTAATCTATGAAAATTGACCCAGATAAGATTCAAAAGAAATTGGATGAGTTAAATGCTGGAACGGGAACAGTTAAACCGTGGATTGCTGTGGATGGATATAATGCAATAACTCAGGCAAATATTGATACCTCGCCTCCAACTTTTCTGCCTGCGAGCGGCATACTTGTTAAGGTGTTCGTGAATCGTCAGACAGGGGAGTTAAAGAACTTTCCTCTAGTTCTCTTTGAGCTGCCAGAACAGAAATAGCACATGGACAATATTCAAATTAAAGAATCAAATCTTAATGAAGGTTCTGGACTCAAGAACCAAGTCGACGACCTAAAAGCTTGGATGATAGGAATATTAGTCGTTCTTGCTATTTTAGTAGTAACATTGGTATTGCAATACTTTGCGGCAACGCAGGCAACATTTGAGGACTTGAAAGACCAAGTTGTTACACAAAATGCGAAGATTGATTTGCTTACGCAACAATTAGAAGCTGGCAAAAGAATCAAATGAGAGAAACCTACGAAATCCCACAAAGTACAGCAAAAGTGTTGATAGATGCGCCCAAGGAGGCGACAAAGGCAGTCGTTTTGGCACTACCAGGAATTAGCGGTGGCGTGTTTTCGGATCGGTATCAGCCGCTGGTGGATGCGGTGGTGGCGAGCGGGTTTGCGATTGCTCGTCTGAATATTTGGGACAACGAGGAGCAGGTGCTCGGAATGACTATCGACCAGATACAGCAGGACATCGACCGCGCAGTCGCGTTTTTGCAGGGACTTGGATACACACATATTGCCGCGGTAGGGAAGAGTTTTGGTGGCGGCATGGTGCTTGCGAATACGAAAGCAGCTATTGTTGCAAAGGTGTTGTGGGCTCCAGCGATTGGCGTTGTTGACACAGGTGGGACACTCGGCGAGCTTCGCACGCAGAAGTTGCAAGAGTTGCGCGGGTCGCTTTTGGATATCACGCTCGACCGAGCGTACCTTGCGGCATGTCACGGCGCAGTGTGTTTGATCCACGGTACAGCCGACAACTCAATCCCGTTTGCAAACTCGCAGAAGTTGCAGGCAACTATTCTCGATTCTGTCTTGGTGCCAATCGACGGTGCCGACCACTCCTACCGCGACAAAGCGCACGAGGCGCAAGTAATCGAGCATACCGTGGCGTTTATAAACGCATCTCTCAATCCAACAGGAAAGCAGGTTGAGAAGAAATGATTGGTATAAAAAGCAAATCGCTCGACGAGTCGAGTGACTTGCCGAGCGAGGACTATTTTCCAGACAGCCGTGGGTTATAGGGGTTCAAGATACCTTGAGAGCGGAGCGGCTACCTCGATGCTAAATCTCCAAGGATTGCATTGGAACGGTCTCAATCGTCTGGCGACATCTTGTGCCCGAGATGGTTCCGTGTCGTGCACCCCAAGATACGGTGCCGAGCGACCGTACACGTCGAAGACTCGACTGCTTACACATTCGAAAACAATATCGTTCGCATAGACGGCACCAACGAACGCTTCTCGCAACATCTGCTCGATGCGACGACGTTTAGAGAACCTGAACGGGTGGATTCCGTTTATGGTGATACGCGGCATGTGCTGTCTCCCTGTTGTTGGCTCGATGGGTGCGATAGCCAGAGGGTCTAGAGTCCATCAGCACTATGCCACAGAAGTATTAAGAAAGAAAGGACGCGGAGACGAGACAGAAAAGGGCTGGTATACTAGCCACATATGCAGCAACAAGATATTGAGATACTAGCCGTGGGTGGGGTAGAAGAAGATGAGGAGGACGGAGGAGCAGAGGATGTTGGAGCTGATAAAATGGAAACGATTATCGAGGAGTTGGAGAAGTTGAACGCGCAAATGGCGCGGCAGGGGTCGTTTGGGCGCGTGTTTTTGGTGGGGATTGTGTACGGCGTCGGGTTTGTTGTTGGTTCAGCAATCTTGGCGACCATTTTGCTCGGCACGCTTGGTCCTGTTGTGGGCAACCAAGCGCCTGGGTGCGCAACGCATTCCAAACCGGGCAGGAGCTGAAGCGATAGTTCGGCATACAGCATATTTCTTGTAGAATGCGAGAATGCTCAAATTTTTCTCCATGCGGCGAAACCGGCGGCAGTATGTGGCGTTGCGCGAGGAGGCGCGGGCGCTCGTGCATGCGCGGCTGGCGCACTTTGCGCCGATGTATGGCGTGGAGTTGAGAAAAGTGTTTATTAAAAATCACAAGTCGCGCTGGGGCAGTTGCTCGACCAAAGGCAATTTGAATTTTAATTACAAAATTGTGCTGCTGCCGCCCGATGTCGCCGACTATATCATCGTCCACGAGCTGTGCCACCTGCGCGAGTTCAATCACTCGGCGCGCTTTTGGACATTGGTCGCCGAGGTGGTGCCAAACCACCTCGTGGTGCGCCGCCGCTTGCGGGAGCTGGAGCGCGGCGTGCTCCAAAGATAGGGTAGAATGTCTACATGGTGGCGCGGATTGCATTGGGCGAGTCGAGGGCACGTGCGCGACGCAGAAAGCGCCGCTTAGTTGCATTGGGGCTCATTGTCACAGCGGTGCTCGTGTTGTTTGGAGGAGTCGTATGGTTGGTTGACGCGCCGTTTTGGCAAATCACGTCGGTCGGCGTTGCTGGTGCGAGCGATGTGGACGCAGCGACGATACAAACGGTGGTCGCCGACGAACTCGCGCATCCCTACCTGCACCTTTTTTCCAAACGAAATATTTTGCTGTATCCCAAGCAAGCAATCACTGCGGCGCTGTTGGTGCAGATCCCAACACTCTCTCGTGTTGATGTCCACGCATCTGGTTTGCATACGCTCGCGGTGACTGCGGTCGAGCAGCAGCCGGTCGCGCTGTGGTGTGGCGACGCGAGCACGATCTTTGCCGCGTCGTGTCGCTTTGTGGATATGCACGGCGTAGCGTACGCGCCAGCAGCAACGTCGACGCCGAGTGCGTTTGTCACCTACTATGGCGCGCTCGCGACGAGCAGCAATCAATTTCTAACACCCGATCAGTTTGCAACATTGACCGCGCTCGTGGTGGCGCTGGGTAAGCAGGGTGATACGAGTGGTGTCGCCAGTGTCACGGTGGACGCAAACAACGATGTGCGGCTCACCTATGTCGACGGGTTCTCGCTCATCTTTGCTGGTGGCGATGATGGCAGTGACGTGCTGCGGCGATACGCGCTCGCGCTCACCTCGGGGCCGTTTGCAGCGCAGCCACTCGCCACCTTTTCCTACCTCGACCTGCGCTTTGGCGATCGGCTGTACTACAAGCAAAAAGGGAAGTAAGGTATGACCATGAAAAACTTTTGGGCTACACTACCAAAGCCGTTTTTTGTGCTGGCACCGATGGCCAATGTCACCGACGCTGCGTTTCGGCAGATGATCGCGAAGTATGGCAAGTCGACCCGACCAGAGTATTGGGGCGGGCCAGATGTGACGTGGACCGAGTTTGTCTCGGCGGATGGTTTGGTGCTCGCAACCGAGGAGGGCAAGCAAAAGTTGTTGCGTGATTTGGTCTACACCGAGACGGAGCGACCCATCGTTGCTCAGCTGTTTACTGCCAACCCCAAGCATATGGAGCAGGCAGCGGCGATTGTCGCAGGCCTCGGCTTTGATGGTATCGACATCAACATGGGTTGCCCCGACAAGAGTATCGAGAAGCAAGGCGCGGGCGCTAAGTTGATGTTGAAGCCGGATCTCGCAGTAGAACTCATTCGTGCAGCAAAGCGCGGCGTCTTGCAAAGCGCCACTGCTGCGGGGCAGCAACCAATCCCTATTTCAGTCAAGACGCGGCTTGGATACAACAAAGATGTGTTAGATAGTTGGTTACCGATTTTGTTGGCAGAGGAGCCAGCGGCAATTACCATCCACGCACGAACGCGCAAGGAGATGTCTAAAGTTCCCGCGCGTTGGGAGCGGGTCGCGCGCGCGGTCGAGATTCGCAACTCATCTAGCAGTAAAACACTGATTATCGGCAACGGTGATGTGCAGGATATGCAGGATGCGCGGCAAAAAGCGGATATGTCTGATGCCGACGGCGTGATGATCGGTCGTGCGATCTTTGGCACGCCGTGGTTGTTTTCAAATCGTCTTCCTCCTCCGGTTCCCGAGCGCCTGCGCATCGCAGTCGAGCATGCCAAGTTGTTTGAGCAGCTGCTCGGCGATGTAAAAAGTTTTGCGATTATGAAAAAGCATTTTAAGGCATATGTCGAGGGGTTCCCCGGCGCCAAAGAGCTGCGCATACGTCTGATGGAGACCGAGTGCGCTGCCGAGGTGGAGAATATCGTTGAACAATTTTTGCAGGAGGGGGTATACTAGTGGCATGACCGAGCTAGTGCACGCAGATGTATTCTTTTTCATCACGACACTTGCGGTCATCGTGCTTTCCGTTTTTTGGGCGGTGTTTCTCTATTACGCGATCGGCATTGCGCGCGACATCCGCGCCATCGTGGCCGAGGTGCGCAGCGCGAGCGACACGGTCGCTAGCGGTGTGGAGCGCGTGTGGAGTAAGGTCTCCGGCAAACGCCGTGCAGCCAAAAAGCAGGATGAGGAATAAGTATTTATACGTTTACTAAACAGCAAGAAAGATATGGCGACAAAAAAGTCAGGAGTCGGTACGGCGGTTGAGGTTGGGGTCGCGGCAGCAATCAGCGCGGCGGCGGTTGCGGGTGCGTACTGGTTTTATGGTGCAGAGCATGCACAAAAAAATCGCAAGCAGGTCAAGAGTTGGATGCTTAAGGCGCGTGCCGAGGCGCTCGAGCGTCTCGAGCAGATTGCCGAGGTTGATAAAAAGGTCTACGCGCAGGTGGTCGACGAGGTTGCTAGCCGCTACTCGGCGGTAGATGGCGCAACATCGGCTGACATCGCGCAGATCCAGCGCGACCTCAAGTCGGCGTGGCAGCATGTCCAGCACGCGCGTGCCGAGGCCAAGGCAGCACTCGCGGCAAAGGCAGCTAAAAAATCAGCAAAGAAGCCCGCCAAGAAGGTGTCGCGCAAGAGCAGATAACATACTATACTGGTGGCATGGACAGTGCCACCAACGAGCAGCGTGCGCATCAGGCGCTCTATCGCAAATATCGCCCAAGCGTGTTTGACCACGTGCGCGGGCAGGAGCCGGTCGTGTCGGTGTTGCGTGCTGCGGTCGAGCAGGGCAAGATTGCGCATGCCTACCTTTTTGCGGGCGGTCGAGGGACAGGAAAGACCTCGATGGCCCGCATTTTGGCGCATGCGGTTGGCACCTCGGACAACGACATCTACGAGATGGATGCGGCGAGCAATCGTGGTATCGACGAGATACGCGAGCTGCGCGACAGTGTCGCCACGCTCCCGTTTGCGTCGACCTACAAATTTTATATTATCGACGAGGCACATGCGCTCACTCCGCAGGCGTGGCAGGCGCTGCTTAAGACGCTGGAGGAGCCACCATCGCATGTTGTGTTTGTGCTTGCGACCACCGAGCTCGAAAAGGTTCCTGACACCATTCTTTCGCGCTGCCAGACCTTCCGCTTTGCTAAGCCCGCGCAGGAGGTGTTGGTGCAGCTGGTGCTTGATGTGGCAAAAAAAGAAGGGGTTGCAATCTCGCGCCCGGGCGCCGAGATAATCGCGCTCATGGGTGATGGCTCGTTTCGCGATACGCTTGGCATCTTGCAAAAAGTGCTCACCCTCTCGGCCGACAATACGCTTGCCGAGGAGGAGATCGCCCGCGTGGTCGGCGCGCCAACCAGTGGTATGGTCAACGAGCTCCTGCTCGCGCTCGCAGCAAAAGATCTCGCGCATGCGCTGGCGCTACTCAACAGTGCAGTGGCACAAGGTGTCGAGGCAAAAGTGTTTGTGCTTCTGTTGGTTGCTAAAGTGCGCACGATACTCTTGTTGCGATTCTCACCACAGCTCAAAAATCAGATTGCCGCGCAGTACAATGCGGCCGACAGTGCTATCTTGGCCGACTTGGCGGGTAGCAAAGGCGCTGCAGTCAACTCGCGCTTATTGGCAGAGTTGATTACTGCACTCTTGGAGATTACTCGCGCGCCGCTACCCATTGTCCCGCTAGAGTTGGCACTGTATCGCGTGTTTGGTGTGGACAGTGTGACAAAATAATGTGTGCAGGATGCTATACTGTAGGCATACACATAATCTAAAAAAGTTTATCTCTATGGCAAACGACAAAGATAAAAATAGCGATGGCGAGAAGTGCGGTTCGCACGGGTGCTCGTGTGCAATGTGCAAAAGTGTTGGCCTTGGCTGCAATATGCATTGGATGCACTGGGCGCTCCGGCTCGCAATCATCCTCTTTGTCTTTTGGGCAGGTATCGAGTTTGGCGAGCTCAAGGCCTTTGTCGAAAGTAACGTAGATGGCGGCTACGGCTACCACAGCCAGATGATGCGCGGCGGGTACTATGGTGGTTACTACAACGACGGTCAAGCCGTGCAGCCAGTGGTGCAATACCGCACCATCCCCGTACCCGACACAGCTCCGGCAGCTGCTTCCACCACTCCGCGCCGCTAGCCTAGCATCATTTCGGTATCGTTTGGTTGAGCATAAAAAGTCGAAGGCCCCGAGCGGTGACAGATTTGGGGAGCACTGCTGCTCCTTGTATCTATCACACACTCGGGGTCTTTTGCGGTCAGCGGGCACTAAGGGGGAAGTAACCTGCCCGGTTCTCCCTCTTTGTCGCTAACCGCCGAGGCCGGCGCTGGTTGTTTTTTCTCTGTAAAGGGTCTTGCGACCCCACGGCGGATGCTTACGCATCGCGTGCTCTCCTTTTAACGTGCCCAATGGTTGAAATAAGAAGAGCTACTCCGAACGCGTGGGCACAAAACCACGTTCGGAACTGAAAAAGATACTAGCAAAGTACCATTTTCTTGTCAAGCCCCTAGGATATGGCTACGCACAAGGGTTATTTATTGAGCCGCGCGACCGTGAGTTGGAGGACCGAGGCAAACGAGACCCACGCGAGGTAGGGGAGGTTGGCGTAGGCGACCCAGGGGATGATGGGGTAAATAATCCACAACGCCCAGACGAGCGTGATCCACACAAGGACGACATCGACGCTCGCGAGGACAAAGTTGCGCATCCCAAAGAGGATGGGTGTAAAAATGATATTAAAAAAGAGGTTGAGCACAAACGGCAGCAGGACGAGTAGCGGTAGCGCATTTTGTAGGTACTCGTAGCCGACCCAGCCAAACGACACGGCGATGATTGCGTAGAGCACTGTCCATACCGGGCCAAAGACCCAATCCGGCGGCGCCCACGACGGCTTGATGTACTTTTTATACTGCAATTGCTGCACATTCTTTTTTGTCATACCACTATTATATACCCGCAACACCAAACAGCTTGCCGATGCCAAAGGTGATTACTACCGCGAGGATACCGCCGAGGACCACGCGCAGTGTCGCTCGTGTCTTGTTGGCGCCACCCGCGTGGGCACTCAAGGTGCCGGTGATGATGAGAGTGACAAACACTGCTGCAAAGGTGATGGGGACACGCCAGCCCGCAGGTGGGAGCATAATCGCGACAAGTGGGATGATGGCGCCCGAGAGAAATGCCGCAGCAGATGCAACCGCCGCATGCCATGGGTTGGTGAGCTCGTCGGGGTCGAGACGCAACTCGGCCTCGACATGTGCGGCAAAGGCGTCATGCGCGGTCAACTCGGCGGCAACTTGGTGCGCGGTTTGCTCGGTCAAGCCCTTTGCGCGATAGATTGCCGTCAATTCTGCCAACTCGGCTTCGGGCTCGTCGCGCAGCTCGCCGCGCTCTTTCTCAAGCAAGGCGCGTTCGGTGTCGCGTTGGGTGCTTACCGAGACGTATTCGCCAACCGCCATCGACAGCGCCCCGGCGACCAGCCCCGCGACGCCTGCGGTCAAGATAAACCCCGTGGTGTTGGACGCGCCCGCAACCCCAACAACAATCGACGCCACCGACACGACACCGTCGTTGGCGCCCAACACCGCCGCGCGCAGCCAATTGAGCCGCACCCCCGGCCCGCTCGCGTGCGGTTCATGATGTGTCATTGGGCAATTGTATCACACGAAGCGCTCTCTTTACTATTTTATTAAGGTGGTGTTCAATCAAAACCGGGTGCAACAGATGCACAACAATGGGGGGTGCGATGAACAACCATGTGGACAGCGACACGTCCCTGACATGGGGGCGTATTATAGAGGTAGAGAAAAAGAATACAGCCAGAAAACCTATTATAGAGCTCGCTCGTTGCGATGGTGGGAAAATTCAAGGAAGAATTCGTAGAAATCCTGCCCAGATAACAGGGCGAGCGTTTCTCCCCGTTTCTGGTGCGCAGGCGACTTTCCTTTGGTTTGTCATTGCTCGGTACAAAAAAAGTTTGTTGGCACCATCGTTGTTTATCGAACGACAGTGCTGGGGTGATGCCAAAAGAAATAATCTCAGGTATCACGCAAGAATCGATCGAACCTTCAGAGTTTTGAAGGATAAATTAAGAGCGCTTGGTCATGATGACCTGCTGTTCTATCTTGATAGTTCTGGCCGTGGCTCAGAAAAGAAATTTGGTCTAGTGAGACCACATCCTAGGCAGGTACGGGGGGAGTACACTATCTACGTTAAAGATGGCGAAATATTTACCCCTCAAATTATCCGTTTTAGAAACGAGATTAGGTGGCTTGGTCTAGGTGTCAAGAGCGACAAAGCAAAAAAGAAAGTGCCCGTCGCTCCGAGACAAAAATCACTCCGCTCGTTCTTGTTCGGTGCTGCGGGGGAGATTGAATTGTATGGCGGTAAAAATACGCTATCGCCCAGTGGAGTTGTGGGAGGATGTCTGCATCCGCCGAGGATTGTCACTGACCCACCTGGTGTGATTTGTCCTGTCGCGTTGCGATTGGACGATGCGGCGTTTCTTTGCGTGGTACTGCTCTCTGATGGGTGCTGGGCAACTCGCCAAGCAATAATAGACGCCTGTTGGTCAGAGTTGAGTGAGAGGGGGCAATCCAAACGCTTTATGGATTGTATACACTCTCTTTCAAGCAAGTTCAACTCTCCGCGATGGGGGCGTATGTTCGGTGTAGTAACTCAAAAAAATCAGGTGGTCAGTGTGTTTCTTAAAATCTCACACTGATCTCTATGATGACATCCGTTGTTAGCTTGCTGCGCCAAAAATGGCGCAGCTCTTTTTGCAATAGACCCGCTTTACAACTTGGCCCACAATGGTATAATTGATGGAGTGAGTTAACCACAGGAATACACAGGAGTGCGCTCTATGTCCGATTTCGTACTGTTGAATGGAAAAGATGTGGTAAGAATCAGAAATGCGCTACTAGCTTTGAGTCGAGCCGTCGAGGGGCTTAATCCTGATACGGCAGCTGCTATAGGAAAAAGTATCGAAGAAATAAATACGTGTATCGGACAGGAATATCCTGTCGTTATAAACCGGGGACCAGTTACTATTGACACGGAGCAGTGCAAGTTGATTGTATCCGGAGAAGAGTTTACGCTAGACAACAAAGCAATACGCGTCTTGTATTTGCTGGGTTTGGTTCCCGGTGCTGCTTATAGGCGTACTCTTCTTATAGGTGTGCTCTGGCCCGAGGTATCAAGCGCAGAGAAAGGGAGGGTGTCTCTGAGTGGTGCTCTGTATCGTATAAAAAAAGTATTGGGAGAGGAATCTTTTCAGCGACTCATTAATGTTAGGCGAAGAGGGTTTATAAGCATGAATGTGCCAGAATAGTATTTTCTAAGCCGCATCCAGAACCAAAACGGGGAAGGATGCGGCTCGCGTTGTTTATAGAGCGTGGATTGGTGACCTCACGGGGAATCGAACCCCGATTTACGCCGTGAGAGGGCGCTGTCCTAACCGTTAGACGATGAGGCCGAACATGGGTTATTGCGAACACTCTGTACTGTACAAGAAAACGGCAAAAGATGGAAGTGCCACCGCGCAGTGGGGTTGGGGCAGTTCCTATGTAGCACAAACGCCGAGGAGGCCGTATCCCCGCAGGGTAGACCTCCTCGGCTCAAGCGCTATGTGTCATAGGTGTGATGATTGATTACTTCTCGCTCATTACAACTCTGACAAAAAAAGAAAAGTAACAGGACGTTTCGTGATTCTGGCTAGAACATAATCAGCGCGACCACAATCGTTGCTACCCAGCAAAAAGCCGATACACCTCCGCTGATAAACAGCGGGATTTTTTGTGCGCGTGGGAGCAATCGGTAGGGGAAGTTGGCTGCGCGATGCATCAAACGGTCGATGGCAATTGAGTTAATCACCAACAGCACGACAAACAGCATCTTGAGCAGGAAGAGTGGCTGCGACAGCAGGTAGTTGTGTGCGGGCCAAAAGAGGATGATGCCGCTGCCGATGAGGAGTCCAAGCGCAGTGCCAACGATGCCATGCAGCCAGCGCAGCGTGCGGTGGTCGAGCACCTCTTTTTTGCTGGTAAACCAGTGGTACGCGGTGTGGTCGGCCCAGAGGATGCCGCCGATGGCGAGGAAGATCGACACGATGTGAACGCCAAGCGCGATGGTGTGTATATCCATAGTAGGTTTCGTGGTGCGGATGAGATTAGTTGGTTGCGAGCGCGCCGATGCGGAAGGTGGCGAGTTCGGACGCGGGGCGCGCTTGGCCACCGTGCTTGCCGTTAAACGCTGCCGAGCCGTCCTTGCCACACAGCGCAATGATCGCTTGCGGCCCGCCAGGGTGCTGGTTGATCCACGCCGTGACGTCATAGATATTGCCGTTGATTGCTGTCCAGCAACTGGTGGAGCTATTGTGCGTTGCTACTTGTACCAAGGTGTAGGACGTCGCGGCTGGTGTAGTCGACCCGGTGGTGGCTGGTGTCCCACTTGCAGCGACTGCTGCGGTCTGGTCGGTTGTGGTGTTGGTGGCGACGTTTGAGTTGGTTGCGCCAAAGCCCGAGAGCAGGAACGCGCCTGCGCCGATAATCAAAAATGCTGCGATGATGCCAATGCTGATGTGTTTCATACGAGTAGTATTTTAACAGTAATTATTGTTGTGTTGGTGTTGCTGGTGCGCGGCCACTAAACCCGCCAGGCATCCCCGCGGGGCGGATCTGGATAGATTGCGCGGTCAAACTACCGTCGCTATTGGTCGAGCCAACAATGGTGACTTCTGCGCCGTTTGCAAGGTCGCTTGCGCTGCCGCTGGTGCTCTTGAGGATTTGCGTGCTGCTGCCAACCAGCGCGAGCTGTGTCGAGCCGCTCGCAAGTTTGATGGTTACGCTGCTGGCATCGCTCGCGACAATTTGCCCCGTGGCAAATCCACCACCAGTGCGGCCAGCGCGTGTGCCCATGGTGCCGCCACCAAACCCGCCTGCGCCGCTAAATTGCCCACGCGCCGCGTTTGCTGCGGGTTGCTGCGCTTGCTCGTAACTCATGCCCGCGTAGAACGACCCGCCGCCAACGAGCAGTACCACGATGATTGCTGCGATACCTTTGTTAGTTTGCATATTCTAGTGTGATTATATAATTAACCTAACGCACTATTACTCATATCGCAACGCGTCGATGGGGTTGAGCGACGCGGCACGGCGCGCCGGGTAGTACCCAAACGCGATGCCGATGGCGGCCGAGACGCCAAACGCCAACACAATCGACTGCCACGAGATGCTGGTGGTGATAATGCCCGAGTAGGACACGCCAAGTGATATCCCGACCCCTAAGATGATGCCAATAACGCCGCCAATGACCGTGAGCGCCACCGCCTCGGATAGAAATTGGAGCGAGATATCTTGTTTGCGCGCGCCGATCGCCTTGCGCAGGCCGATCTCCCGCGTACGCTCGGTGACCGTGGTAAGCATCATGTTCATAATCCCAATGCCGCCCACCAACAGCGAGATGCCCGCGATGGCGCCCAGGAGCAGGGTGAGCGTGTTGGTGATGCTCGACGCGCTCGCCAAAATGTCGGCTTGGTTGAGCACGCTAAAGTCGGCCGCTGCGGCGCTGCTAATTTTGTGTCGCGTCAGCAAGAGTGTGGTGATGTCGGCTTGGGCCTGAGTCATCGAGGTGGCGTCAGTTGCTTGCACATCCGCGGTGGTGAGGTACTGGTTGCCCGAGAGGTAGCGTGCCGCGGTGAGAAGAGGGATGTACACCATGTCGTCGGGGTTGTTAAACCCGCTGCCACCCTTGGCGGTCGTGACACCAATAATTTTAAACTCAATACCATTGATGCGGATGGTTTGTCCAAGTGCCTCGGCGCCCGCGCCAAAGAGGTCGTCGCGCGTGGTGGGGCCAAGCACGGCAACTTTGGCAAGCGACGCACTTTGCTCGTCGGTAAAAAATGCGCCTTCGTCGATTGCGACATTGCGGATCGTGGGGTATGACGCGCTCACGCCGTCGACCGTGGTGTTGGTGTTGGTGCCCGATGCGGTGATTTGGTAGCGGCTCGATATCTCCTCGGCAACTGCGGCGATGTTGCTCACTTGCGAGGCGATTGCGGCTGCGTCATCTTGCGTGAGTGTCTTGGCGCCACCACGGCCGCCGCTTATTTGGTAGCCGGGCCCGCGTTGTGCGCCGGGAGTGACCACCAACAAGTTGGACCCAAGCGACTGGATGCTCGAGTTGATCGACGTCTGTGTCCCTTGGCCAATCGACACCAGTGCGATCACCGACGAGATGCCGATCACGATACCAAGGATCGTGAGCCCCGAGCGTGCTTTGTTTGCCGACAGTGCGGCGTATGTCTCCTCCAATGTGTCTTTGATGGTCATAGTATTATTTGCCGAACGCGTGGCGAGCCGAGCGTTGTTTGTGCGCTTTTGTGTCCGAGATAATCTGCCCATCACGCACCATAATGATGCGCTGCGCATGCTCGGCCACGTCGGGCTCGTGGGTAATGAGGACAATTGTGCGGCCATGGTCCTCGTTGAGTTTTTGGAAAGTGCCGAGCACAATCTCGCCCGTTTTAGTATCGAGGTTACCCGTCGGCTCGTCGGCTAAGATGAGTGTTGGGTCGTTGACCAGCGCACGCGCAATCGCGACACGCTGGATCTGCCCGCCCGACAGCTCGTTGCTCTTGTGGAGAAAGTGCGTCTCGTCCATGCCGGCAGAGATCAGTGCTTTTTTTGCACGATTCTCGCGCTCTTCCTCGCCAACGCCGGCGTAGACCAGTGGCAGCAGCACATTGCGCAGCACGGTGGTGCGGGGCAAGAGGTTAAAGGATTGGAACACAAAGCCAATGTTGTCTTTGCGGATATCTGCCAGCTCCTCGTCGTTCATCGTCGAGACATCTTTGCTGTCGAGGAGATACGTGCCCGAGGTTGGCGTGTCGAGGCAGCCAAGAATATGCATCAAGGTTGATTTGCCCGATCCTGACGGCCCCATAATCGCGACAAACTCGCCATCGTTAATCGTAAAGCTCACGCCTTTGAGTGCTTGAAAGGCGGTGTCGCCATGCCCGTATGTTTTGGTAATATTGCGTACGTCAATCATATGTAGTTAGAGTCGGATACCGCCCGCACCACCAATGCCGCCACCTGCAGCACCGGTGCGTGCCGAGCCAGTGGTCGCGGTGCTTGTTGTTTTTGCTGCAGCGGTGCCCGTGATAGTGCGGGTGACAATCTGCTCGCCCAGTGTGGCGCCAGAGACAATCTCGGTGTTGGTGTCGTCAGCAATGCCGACGGTAACGGGCACGAGTTTTGGTGCGATGGTCGAGAGTACTCCTGCGCTCGTGCCGCTGGTTGCCATGGTGCTGGTGGCGAGCGCGGGGCTAAACACCTGTAGGTAGGTCTGGCCATTTTGTGTTTTGATTGCCGACGAGGGCACCACCAGCGCGTCTTGGTGCACCGCGGTCTGGATGTCGGCATTGACCGTCATTCCCGGCTTGATGCGACTGTCCTGCGAATCGAACCCAATTTTTGCCGCGTAGGTGACCACACCTTGCGACACGGTGCCAACGGGGTCGAGCTCGACCACTTTGCCGGTGAGTGTGAGGTCGGGTACTGCGTCGAAGGTGAGCGTCGCGTCGTCGCCCAGCTGTATCTTTGCTGCATCAACCTCGTTGAGCGATAGTGTGGCGATCTGCTTTTGGGTGATGAGTGTGGCGAGCGTGGTGCCGCTGCTTGCTTGGTCGTATTTGCTTACGGGCACCGAGGCAATGGTGCCGTCGAATGGTGCGTAGACGTAATATTTCGCGAGCGCATCTTTTGCATCCTGCAGCGCGTTTTGTTGTTGCGTGAGCGACAGCTGTGCCGACTGGATATCGAGCGGGTCGGTGCCGGCCTGTGTCTGCGTGAGCGACTGTTGCTTCTCGACAACACTCGACTTGTCGCTCGCCAGCCCGTTGGTGTCGGCAAGCATCGACGAGACATGCGGGTTCAATTTGCCGGTGTAACTGTTGAGGTTGCTGATGTGTGTGGTCGCTGCCGCGCGCGGGGTTTTGCCGGCCTGGGTGAGTTGGTCGTTATAAAACTGGATGAGTGCGTAGGAGGTTTTGACCGCATTTTGGATTAGCACGCCGGTTTTGTAGGTCTCGGTAAGCATCTTCTCGGTTGTAGTTGCGTCGGGTGAGGCAGGGAGCGACTTGTAGTCAAGGAAGGTTTGGTCGTAGGAGGTGCGCGCCGCCTCGTACGCGGTGTATGCTGCGTCGCGATAATCGCTGCCACTGGGGTTGTAGATAGATGCTGCGGTGCCGTAGTAATCGATATTCCATTGGCTGTTGCTGCCCGACGCGTCGGTGCCAAAGTCGACATTTTGCAACCCGGTCATAATCGACGGCAGGTCGAGAAACGAGTTGGTGATATCGTTCATGCTCGTTTGGTAATCGGTCGTGAGCGCGGTCTGCGCCTGGGTCAATTGGTTTTGTGCCTGCGAGAGAGTGAGCGCGGTTGCGGGCTCTTGGAGCTTGGCGAGCGAGAGTTTGGCACTGGCGACACTCGCCTGTGCGTTGCGCACCGTTTTCTCTGCCTCGGTTGGGTCGATCTCGGCAATGAGCGTGCCCGCAGACACCTTTTCGCCCGGCGTCACGCCAACATAGATCACTTGCCCCGACACCTGTGGCGTCATGGTGAGCTCATCGCTGGAGGCAATCTGCCCCGAGCCGGAGACGGTCGAGATGATGGTGCTCTGCGAGACAGTCCCAAGCACATAGCGCGTCTGTCCGGTGGTCGAGGTGAGCGAGCCATACAGCCACCATGCACAGATGATAATCACCACAGCGCCAACGGTACTCCAGATTTTATGGCGAAGCAGGAACGCTTGCGTCGATGCGATGTATGTAGAAAGTGTGCGGATCATGGTGTGTGGTGAGATATATCGTGACTAAGTAATAAATACTACAAATTCAGCTACGGTTGGTTTGGTGGTAATACGTGGATAATGCGTGCGTCGATATCTTGTCCGGCGTCGCTGTCTTGTGCGGGTTGCCCAACAACCACAACCAGTGCTCCAACAACGAGTGCACTCGATGTTGAGGCGGGTGCATCATCCATAATCTGGGTGTCGGGGAGCAAATCAATCGTCACAGTTGAGCCATCGCGCGCTTGTAGGGTAAACGAGGTGGATGATGCGACGGCAGTAATCTTCCCCACGGTGCCGTGCCCGTCGGGGATAAACTCATGCGGCAGTGGGATACCAAAAAGCCCGATGGGTGGTGGCGGCATCCCGTGGCCGCCATGCGTGCGCATGCGGTCGAAGGCGCGACGCTCGCCAAAGCCCACACCCGCGTGGAAGATGAGTGCGCCAACCATAAGTGCAATAATCACGACACCGGTGATGCGGATTGATTTGCGTGCACAAAACTCGCGGATGTTGGTGGGTAGGTGCATGGTAAGAATAAAAATGAGTAATGTGTTGTGGTGAGTGCGCTACTACCAACGCTGCACTGCAAGGAAGCCGACGCGCACGTTGGACACCGCGCGCGTGAGCGACCAGACAAGTGACGCGCCAACTGCGGCGAGGACAAGTAGTGCGACCGACGGCAGCGACTCCAGCATCGACAGTGTCAACTCGCGCCATGCAGAGAGAAAGACCGTGTGGCTCGAGAACGCGATTGATACAAACTCGTAGAAGCCCGAGGCGTACAACTCGGCGCCAACATACTGGACAGCGGGCACCAAGACAACCGCCGAGAAGACGGTGAGCATCCCAAGGAAGAACGCTCGCACCCGAGCAGCACGCTGCTCGCGCAGGGTGATGTACGAAAAAACCTTGCTGTAGAGCCCTTCTGGCGGCTCGACTGTGCAGAGCGCGTGATGCAGCTGGTGCTCGGTGTCGTTCATGTTCTTAGTATACGGTGACATATAGTGTTTTGGTGCGTCTTGCTGTCTTGCTACTGGGTATTCCGGTAGGTTTCATTTTTTTGTGGGCGTGTGTCGCCGTCTGTGTCTTTGTGCATTATGTCGCGTAGTGCGTGTAGTGCACGATGATGCCGACTCTTGACCGTGTTGGCGGGCTCGCCCAATGTCTCGCCGATCTCCTCAAACGAGAGGTGGTTGGTGTAGTGGAGCAACAGCACCTCGCGATGCGCGGGGGAGAGTTGCTCCAGTGCATGGTAGAGCATTTGCGCGCGCTCGGCGGTCGCGAACAGCTCATCAGCCAAGGGCTCTTGGTCGGGGAGTGTCTCGGCAAGGACGGTGCTCGCGTCGGATCCATCATCGCTGCTAAGCGACAAGCGAGAAAAGGGGATATGTTTTTTCTTGCGCAAGTAATCAATCGCGCTGTTGCGTGCAATGTGGAGCGCCCAGGTTTTAAACTTGCTGGTCTTTGCGTTGTAGTTGCGCAACCCTTTCCATATCTTAAAAAATGCTTCCTGCGTGACATCCTCGGCGTCGTGCGGCGAGCCGATAAAGCGGTAGATAAAAGAGTACACGGTTTTGAGATACCGCTGCGTCAATTCCTCAAACGCGCTCTCCTCGCCGCGCACATACCGCGCGACCAACTCCTCATCCGTTTCCTCCATCTTGCCAGTATACCGCATGCTGGTACGCTTGGGGGATATGGAACCCCTGGCGAACAAGATTCGGCCGAAGACGCTCGACGAGTTTGTCGGGCAGGGGCACTTAGTGGGGGAAGGGAAACCACTTCGTACGGCAATAGAAAATAAGCACCTTTTTTCGTTTATCCTGTGGGGGCCGCCGGGGACGGGCAAGACGACGCTCGCGCGGATTTATGCCAACGCGCTCGAGGCCGATTTTTATGAACTGTCGGCGGTTGAGGCGGGCAAGGAGGATATCAAAAAAGTATTGCAAAGCGGTAAACTCAACTTCTCTGGCAAGCCGAAGATTCTTTTTATTGACGAGATCCACCGCTTTACCAAAGCGCAGCAGGATTTTTTGCTGCCGTTTGTCGAGCGCGGCGAGCTGACGCTCATCGGCGCCACGACCGAAAACCCGTCGTTTGAGGTTATATCGGCACTTTTATCGCGCTGTCGCGTGTTTGTGTTGAATGAACTGACGCCGGAGGATATGGAGCAGGTGATTAAACGCACCAAGCTGAAAGTGCCAAAGGATGCGCGGCAGTGGCTCATCGAGATGGCAGCAGGCGATGCGCGGCAGATGATCACCGTGATGGAGACAGCGCAGAAGTTATATGGCAAAGTCGACTTGGCGACGCTCAAGGAGGCGGTGCAGTCGACGCACCTGCGCTACGACAAAAAAGGCGAGGAGCACTTCAACACCGTCTCGGCGTTTATCAAAAGTATGCGCGCGTCACAGCCCGACGCGGCGCTGTACTACTTGGCAAGGATGGTTGCTGCGGGCGAGGATCCGCTGTTTATCGCACGACGTATGGTGATTTTTGCCAGCGAGGATATTGGCTTGGCGGTGCCGACCGCGCTCGTGGTCGCTAACGCGGTCTTTCGCGCCTGCGAGACGGTCGGCTACCCCGAGGCGCAGATCAACCTCGCGCATGGTGTCGCGTACTTGGCAGAATGTAAAAAAAGTCGCAAGTCCTACGACGCATACTTTGCCGCGCTTGCCGATGTAGAGCAGTTCGGCAACTTGCCCGTGCCACTTAAGATTCGCAATGCGCCCACCAAGCTGATGAAAAATCTCAACTACGGCAAATCGTACGAGATGTACGACACCGAATCGTATTTGCCTGAAAAACTGAAAGGGAAGAAGTATATAAAGTAGTTCCACCCCGGTGCAGCTTGTGCGCCGGGGTGGGTGTGGGTTCCCTTGGCTAGGGACTCCAGGGGTAGCGGGGTCTTGGAGGGTCTAGGATCTTTGCCAGTTTGGCAATGGTCCCGAACCGCAAGCCAAGGC
>CAIJFH010000034.1 GCA_903819895.1 Candidatus Adlerbacteria bacterium | reverse complement strand
TATTGCGTCAGTGACTGAGGAAGATCTGGCAGCATGCCACGCCTTTCTCAACGACCGTCCGCGTGAGTGCTTGGGGTTTCAGTTCCCGTCGGTGTATTATTCGAGTGTCCAGAGTGTCCTACTTGAGGGGTAGCGGGAGGCGTGTTCATGAATTTTTACTGTACCACGAACAGTGCCCTCCCGGTAGAGGTCGGGAGAGCTGCTCGGTGGATAGGTTTTAGTGTGTAGCTATTGCTGCGGCTCGTCTTTTGGAGGTTCTTGCGTGTCTGCTTGCGGTGAGCTTGTCGGATCCGTTTTCGGCGGCTCTTGTGGGGTGGCTGTGGAGGATGCTTTTTGCACTGCCTCGTACACCTTAGAGAGCTCGCGCGAGAGGTCTTCGATTGCGGTTTTAATATCTGCGACGTTATCGGCAGATTTCTTTGCCTCAAGTGCGGTAATTTTCTCGTTGATTGCGGTCTCGAGCTCTGCAGGGACTTTGTCCTTGTTGTCGGTGAGCGCCTTGCGTGCCGCGTAGATCGACTGATCGGCCTCGTTGCGCGTCGTGATGAGCTCAACCTTTGCTTTGTCGCTGTCGGCGTTTGCCTCGGCTTCCTTGCGCATCTTTTCGATATCAGCGTCCGAGAGCCCCGAGGATGCCTCGATGCGGATCGACTGCTCTTTGTTGGTCGCCTTGTCCTTCGCCTTGACCGAGAGGATGCCGTTTGCGTCGACGTCGAAGGTCACCTCGATCTGTGGCAGGCCACGCGGCGCGGGCGGGATACCGTCCAGCACAAAGCGCCCGAGTGATTTATTATCTGCTGCCATCGCGCGCTCGCCCTGGGTGATGTGGATCTCGACTGATGTCTGGTTGTCTGCTGCGGTCGAGAACACCTGTGAGCGGCTAGTCGGGATGGTCGTATTGCGCTCAATCAACTTCGTCGCGACACCGCCCATCGTCTCGATGCCGAGTGACAACGGGATGACGTCGAGGAGGAGCACATCGCGCACATCGCCGCCGAGGATACCGCCTTGGATAGCGGCACCGATCGCCACCACTTCGTCGGGGTTCACCGACATGTTCGGCTTCTTGCCAAAGTATTTCTCGACCGCCGCCTGGAGCGCAGGCATGCGGGTCTGCCCGCCGACCAAAATCACTTCGTTGATGTCACCGATTTTAAACGGTGATGCTTCCATCGCGCGCTTGGTGATTGCGATTGCACGCTCGATAAACTCTGCCGACAACTCTTCCAACTTTGCACGAGAAAGTTTGATGAGAAGATGCCGCGGGCCAGACGAGTCGGAGGTGATAAACGGAATGTTTACTTCTGTCTCGACCGCGGTCGAGAGCTCGATCTTTGCTTTTTCGGCTGCCTCGTCAAGGCGTTGGCGCGCGAGCGGGTCGTTGCGGACATCAATGCCGCTCTCCTTCTGGAACTCGGTCGCGAGGAAGTCGATAATTTTTTGGTCGAGGTCTTTGCCGCCGAGGTGCGCGTCGCCGTCGGTCGAGCGGACTTCAATCGAACCCTCGCCTTCAGTGCCCATCGTCACCTCCAAGACCGAGATGTCAAAGGTGCCGCCGCCAAAGTCAAACACCACCACCTTTTCATCCTTCTTTTTATTGAATCCATACGCGAGTGCCGCCGCAGTCGGCTCGTTGATAATGCGCTTGACGTCGAGCCCGGCGATCTTGCCTGCGTCGCGGGTCGCCGCACGCTGCGCGTCGTTAAAGTAGGCAGGCACGGTGATGACTGCTTCGGTGATCGTCTCGCCCAGGCGCTTCTCGGCATCGGTCTTTAGCTTTTGCAAAATCATCGCTGAGATCTCCTCCGGGCGATACCATGCACCTTCGGTCACACCAGGCAGCCCCGCCATCTGCACCTCGATGCCGCCGTTTGCCGACTTGCGCATCTCGTAGGGCACCGCGCTTTTATCTTTCTGCACCAGCGGCTCGTCGAAGTTGTGGCCGATAAATCGCTTGATCTGGTAGACGGTGTTCTTGGGGTTGGTCACTGCCTGGCGGCGTGCAATGAGGCCGACCAAACGCTCGCCGGTCTTGGAGGTTGCGACGACCGACGGCGTAGTGCGCGCACCTTCAGCATTCTCGATAATCTGCGGCTCGCCCGCGCGCATAATCGCGACAGCCGAGTTCGTGGTGCCCAAGTCGATGCCAAGAATTTTTGCCATAGTAGTGCTGTTAGTTGCTAACGGTTTGATAATAAAGATACCCAATATGCTCAGTATACCTACACGAGCGTGAGGATTTCTAGTGTAGCGCTATGCTGCGGTATGCGCGTACACCGACACCTGCGCGGGGCGGATAATCCGCTCGCCAATACTATACCCGCTGCGCTCGACCGTTTCAATAGTGTGCTCGAGCGCAGCGTCCTCGGTCGCGACCTCGCGCAGCGCCTCGTGTTTGTGCGGGTCAAACACCTCGCCCTTGGGGCTAAACTGTTTGATGCCCACCTGCGCGAGCGACCCCACCAGCCCTTGATACAACGCGCTAATCCCCTTTTGCCACTGCGGGTCGGCGCTTTTAAATGATGCGCTGCCGAGCGCCATCTCGAACGAGTCGAGCGTCGGGATGATTGCCTCTGTCAAATTGGCAGTGATGCGCTGCTCGCGGTCGACATGCATACTCGCCTCCTCTTTTTTAAAGTTCGCGAAGTCCGCTCGTGCCCGCTGCCATCCTTCCAAATATTCCTGCTTTTCCTCGACCGCTTTTTGCAACTTCTCGCGCAGCTTTTTTACCACGCTCGGGCCCATTTCCTCTTCTTCCTCCGGCACGAATTCTTCTTCTGAGTCAACCATAATATCCACATTTTACACGAAAATTGAGTGGAGTCAAAAAATCCAAAACCCCGCGTCGTGCGGGGTTTTGGGAGAGATTGGAGGAGATTAGCGCTTGCTCCACTGCTTGCGCTTGCGGGCTTTGACGAGGCCTGGCTTGCGGCGCTCTTTGGCGCGCGGGTCGCGCTTGAGGAAACCCTCTTTCTTGAGCGCACCGCGCAGGTTGATGTCGTAGTCGATGAGTGCACGGGATATTGCATGGCGCACCGCGACCGCCTGCCCCGCGATGCCGCCGCCGCGGACAACAACAGTGACAACAAACTGGGTGCCAAGCGCGACCTTGAGGAACGGCTCGATTGCCTGTGCGCGGAGCGACTCGGTATCAAAATATTGGGCAAGATCTTTGCCGTTGATTGTCACCTGCGAGCGCGTGCCCGGGGTGATGCGTGCGCGAGCGATGGCGGTCTTGCGACGGCCAACGGCCTCGATGTAGCGCTCCTCTTTTGCTTTTGGTGTAGTTGTAGTAGCCATGTTATTTCTCGATGGTGAGCATCTTGATGCGCTTTGCTTGCAAACGATTTTTGGGGAGCATGCCGAGGACTGCTTTACGCAGCGCCTCCTCCTCACCCTTGCGCGCCGTGAGCATAGCATAGTTTTCGAACTTTTGCCCGTCTGGGTAGCCCGAGTAGCGGACGTACTCTTTGTCGAGGCGCTTGTTGCCAGTCACTTTGACGCGCGATGCGTTGACGATGGTCACGCCGTCGTCCGCGACCACGTTCTTGGCAAAGTCGGCCGAGTGCTTGCCGAGCAGCGCTTTTGCCGCCGCGCTCGCGACTCGTCCCAGTGTTTTATCTTTTGCGTCGATAGTAATCATATAGGTTTCAATAATGGTGCGATTATACAAACTCGATGACCGCCATCGGTGATGCGTCCCCTTTGCGTGGGCCCATCTTGACGATGCGCAGGTAGCCGCCCGGGCGCTCCGTATACTGCTCTGCGGTCTTGATGAGTTTGTTTGCGGTTGCAGCGTCGCCCAGTGCTGCGATCAGGAGTCGGCGGTTGGCGACGCTTGCCTCGCGGCCGCGGGTGACCAACTTCTCGACCAACGGGCGAATTTCTTTTGCCTTGGCCTGCGTGGTCGTGATGCGCCCCTCCAAAACCAGCGAGCGCGCGAGTGACTTCAAAAGCGCGCGGCGCTCATTGTCCTCTCGTCCGAATTTTCTGTTGTGATTTCCGTGTCGCATGGTGAGTAAGGGTCTTCCTCGATTACTTTAATACAATGCCAAAGTTGGCGAGCGCGCGCTTGATCTCCTGGATCGCCTTAGGCCCCAAGCCCTCGACTTCCAACAAATCGTCCTCTTTCTTGCGAGCGAGGCCACCAACCGTGCGGATGTTTGCCTTCTCAAGTGCCGAGACAGTGCGCGCCGAGAGGTCGAGCTCCTCGATGCGCGTCTTGAGCGCGTCGGTGTTCTGCTCGGTCGCAGCTGATGCAATTTCAACCGCGGATGTTGCGCCATGCACGGCCGCAGATGGGAGCTCTTCCTCACGGAAGCCAACCACTGCTTTGAGCTGCGTAATCATCACCTCGATTGATTGCTCGAGCGCTGCGCGCGGCTCGATGGTACCGTCGGTCTCGATAGTGAGGCGCAGGCGGTTAAAGTCGGTGCGGTCGCCAACGCGCATGTTCTCTACCTCGTAGTTGACGCGGCGGATAGGTGAAAAGATTGCATCAACGGAAATTTCGCCAATGTCGACGCGATCCTTCTTAAGCGCCTCGCGCGGCACGTAGCCGAGGCCTCGCTCGATGCGGAACTCTGCGTCGATTGATGCGTTTTTGTCGGTCAACTCGCAGATGTAGGAGTTGGGGTTGAGCAAGCGGACCTGGCCCGGGAGCGTGAGGTCATCGCCAGAGATCTTTTTTGGTCCCTTTGCCGAAAGCGTCACGGTCTGTGGCTCGTTGGTGATCAGCTCAAAGCGCAACTTCTTGAGGTTGAGCAAAATTGTCACCACGTCCTCGCGCACGCCATCCACGGTGGAGAACTCGTGCTCGACGCCGTCGATCTTGACGCTGGTAATCGCAGCGCCTGGGAGCGACGAAAGGATGATGCGGCGCAAGCTGTTGCCCAGCGTGTGGCCGTAGCCCGGGTAGAGGCCGTCGATCTCGTACGTGCCTGCATGCTCCTCTTCGGAGACGATACGTGGCTTGCTTGGCAATGTGATTGAATATTCCATCATACGCAAATAGCGATTACTTAATAAGATGCTGATTAATTAACGGCTGTAGAACTGGATGATAACTGCCGGATTGAAAGGGGTTTCGGTCTCGCCGATGGTTGGAGTGCTGACGATTTTTGCAGACAAGCCACCCTCCTCCAGCTGAAGCCAGGCCGGGGTCTTTGTCTCGAGCATGGTCTCGGTGCGGTTTGCAAAGAGTGCGCTGCCACGGCTCTCGGGGCGGATGCTCACCACGTCGTTTGCCTCGACCTTGTGTGAGGGGATGGTCATGCGGCGACCATTGACCTGGACATGGCCATGCGAGACGAGCTGGCGTGCGGCGCGGCGGGTTTTGACCAACCCTGCGCGGAAGACGACGTTGTCGAGACGTGCCTCGAGTCGAGAGACGAGGCCAGCGGATGCGGTGGTGCCGCGCTTCTCCATCGCCTCGTGCACATAGCGTGCAAATTGGCTTTCGGACAGACCATACGTAAATCGTGCCTTCTGCTTCTCGAGGAGTTGTGCGCCAAAGTCGCTACCGCCACCACGCTTGGGGCGTGCGGTGCGACGCGGAGCGCGTTGCTCGGCGAGCTGGAATTTTTGCGTCTGGCACTTCTCGAACACCGAGGCACCGAGACGCTTGCAGATTTTGTATTTTGGTCCTACCAACATAAATAAAATAAATGATGCTTATACGCGGCGTGCTTTGGGTGGGCGTGGGCCATTGTGTGGGATCGGCGTGGTGTCTTTGATACCAGCGATCTGGATACCCTTGGTGGCAAACGCGCGAATCGCCGACTCGCGGCCCGCACCAACGCCCGACACGACAACCGAGACCTCCTTGACGCCCATCTGTGTTGCGCGGTCGCCCAAGAGTTCGCCCACTTTTGCCGCAGCAAACGGTGTGCCCTTTTTAGCGCCCGAGAAACCGAGCGAGCCGCTGGATGACCAAGCGACCACGTTGCCCTTCTCGTCGGCGAGCTGGACCTTGGTGTTGTTGTAGGTTGCCTCAACGTACAAGATACCCGCATCTAGCTTGCGCTTGCTCACACGAGAAGACGCCCCGCGGCTGCCCGCTGTGTCCCCTCCTTTTTTGACTATTCGTTTCTTACCCATAGGTGATGTCAGTGGTTATACTATACTTTTTATGTCTTTTCAACCTTGCGGCGACCAGAGGTCATGGTCTTGCGGACATTACCCCGGACGGTGCGAGAATTGGTCTTGGTACGCTGGCCACGAACAGGCATGTGTTTGCTGTGTCGTGAGCCGCGGTGTGAGCCGATGTCTTTGAGGCGTTTGATGTTGCCCGAGACCTCGCGCTTGAGGTCGCCCTCGATCTTGATGTGCTCGATGACGCGGCGGATCTCGTTCTCCTCCTCGGCCGAAAGGGTGTCGGCCTTCTTTGTCTCGTCGATCTTTGCTTGTGCGCAAATTTTGTGTGCAAGCGGCATACCGATGCCGTACAACGCGGTCAGTGCGTAGGGAACTCGTTTGTTGGGGATGGTGATACCAGAAATACGCATATACTATTGAAATTATCCTTGGCGCTGCTTGTGACGCGGATTGACGCAGATAACATACACCCGCCCTTTGCGGCGGAGCATTTTGCAAGAAGCACAACGCGGTTTGATGGATGCTTTGATTTTCATCGTGTTCTCCGTTTCTACTACAGGCGTCTCGTGATCCGTCCTTTGCCACCGTATGGGTCGAGCAGTACCAGCACTTTGTCCCCTACCAGCACCTTGATGCGGTGCAACCGCATCTTGCCTGCGAGGTATGCTAATATCACTTCTCCCGACGAGAGGGAAACGCGAAACAGGGTATTAGGGAGGGCCTCTTCGACAACACCCGGTACTTCTTGTTTTTCGTTCTCCATCACTAAGCGACGTTGGCTATCATATCAGAAACACAATTGGGCGTCAAACGCGGGGTGTGCATGAGGTTACTGTGTACCCAGTTTGATGGTAATTCGGCTGGGGTTGGTGGGAAACGTCCCCTTCCAAAACGGGTGTACATCCGCCTCGGCCTTGGCGATTGCGGGCTGGAAGTGTTGCACCACACGCTCAAACGACGCTGCGTCCTTGGATGTGCCTAGCAGCGCCTGTATCAACGTGTTTTGATCAAATTGCCATACCAAGGTGGCGCTCCCACCAAGCCCCAGCGTGAGCGGCCCCGTGGTCGCGCCCCCGAGTGGCAGGGTGAGCTCCACGGTGCTTGGGTCGGCAAAGAGCACCGACTCGCCTTTATACTCAGGCACGGTTTGCTTGGCGAGGAATGTTGCCAAGTCGACCGCAGAAACAAAGACAACCACCTCGCTCGCACTCTGTGACAAAACAACGCTGTTGCTCGTGCCAACCGGTGTCTCGGCGATGTCGGTATAGGTTGGCGTCACCGGCCTTTGTGCCACAATCGAGCCGCTTGGTGCTGCGTGCTGTGCGGCGAGCTGTAGTGCTGCAGTGAGCGACTGTTTGAGTGTCGCTTCGGCAGCGGTCTCGTCGGTGATGGCGATTGCGGGTGCAGTGCCGACAAACCCGCCACTAATCGCGCCCTGCGACTGTGCGGTAAACCGGGTGTAGCGCGGTGTCCCCTTAAACCCTGGTATCGTAAACGCGGTTTGGGTAGTGCGATTGTAGTCCGCCCCTGCACCATCGGCGTAGACAATCGCGGTTGCAGTGCCGGGCACGATGGTCCCATCGACATTTTTTGTATCACCGGGCACCGTCACGGGCGCGTGGATGCGATATATTTTGCCGTCAGATGCTTGAAAGCGGGTGTTGGCGGTCAACTGCTGGCTCGCGGTGCTGTAGGTGTTGGATATGATGATAGCGCCTGTGGCAAACTTGGAGACCTTTTGGGTGCCGGTCGCCTGCGCGGTGGTCGAGGCGGTTTGAGTGACGGTGACAGTTTGATATGACAGCGAGCCCAAGGGTGCGTTGGGTTGTGCGACGACACTGGGTGGCAGGGTGATGCTTTGTGTCTTTGGATATACCGTGACGGTTGCACGCTCAAACAGGGTCGAGAGTACCAAGCCAGCAACCGCGCACACCGCGACGACACCAACTCCCCACCACAACAGCGCATAGGAGCGTGGTGGTGCAGGCCGGTGCGGCGGCTGCTCGTCGTCAAAACGTTCGTGCGGTGGCACGTGGTGATGCTCGGCGGCGACCGGGATGTTCCGGATCGACGGCCGGCGCGGTGGAATCATGTCTTGCATAGGTTGAGTATACCCTATCGCGGCTTTGGCGTCGGGGCAGCAATACACAGGTCGGCGTAGATTGCCTCGAGCAACAAGAGAAGGTCGGGACTCGGGGCGTGAGCAGCTAGATGTGGCTTCAAGTGATGGGTATGCAGCGCACGGACACTAGCGCCGTTGGCAAACAGCGCGACCAGCGACGGCTCGGCAGCAAGGGCGCGTGCCAGCCACTCGCCTGCGGGCTCGGGCGCAAGCACCACCACCTGCCCCGCCAAGCTAAAACGGAGGATCTCGGCGCCCGCGTCGGTAATGTGCGAGACAATGCGTGCCTGGGCGGCACCAAGTGGCGCGGCATATGTGGCTGGTGTACCAGTTGGGTGTTGGCGCGCGAGGTGCAGCACCGAGCGCGCCTCGGCGGGCGACATCCCTGCGTGGCTCTGGAGCGTGCGGATTAGCGTGTGCACCCCGACCGGCACGGTCGCGCGAGCGCGAACGGCCCCGCGCTCGGCAAGCAGCAACTCCAACACCTCGCCGGTGAACGCGGCAAAAAGCACCTCGCCCGGCTGCTCAAATATGCGATGCGTCGTCTCGGCAACGACATGCCCCAAAGGGCGAATGGTAATCGGGATATTGCCAAATGTCTGCTGTACTGCGCGGCGCAGCCGTGCCACGAGCTCGGGCTCGTGTGTCCATGGCGAGCCGGTTTTGGTGGGAGTAAAGTCAGACCATGGCGCAGCAAGAACGATAATCGCGCGGTCAACCTCGCCCGCCTGCGCGACCTGTTTGCGTACGCGCGATGAGGTGTGTTGTAAGGTTGGGGTGTGTGTCGAGGTGCGCAGCCGCCCCGCGGTGGTCGCGGTGTGGAGCAGTGCCTCCTCGACAGCACGTTCGGTCGCGTGCAGCAGCTTGCGCGAGTCGAGTGTTGCGGGCACGGGCAAGGTAATCCGATTTTCGGCAAACAGTTTTGGCGCTTGCTGCTCGGACACGCGCACCAACCCGCTCGCCACGCTCCCTGTCTCGACATCGAGCAAGAGCACGGTCTCCTCCACTTTTTTCTTCCCCCCAAACCACGCAGTCATACAAAAAGTATAGCATCAAAAATGCGCAACCAACTCTCATACGGAGGACGGACCTCCGTAGTTACTGCAACACTGCTTTGATGCGGCGAATGCCGGCGGAAACCGCCTCTTCTTTAAGGATTTTGAAAGGAGGATTGGTTTTATTAAGTGATTCGATTTCCCCATCTTTCGATAGAGTGTTGAGATCTCGCGAACCAGCTAACTCGCCTGTGTGTTCAACATGCGGGCCGCCGCAGAACTCCATCGAGAACGCCTGCTCGTACTGTGGGTTTTCGGCAGTCGCGCCCGTGGGGCCGACCGAGTAGACCGAAACGCGGTCGGGGTACTTGGCACCAAACTCGTGCTCGGCGCCGAGCGACTCGGCAACCTCTTTGGGTAATTCGCTGTGGATGACGGGAAAGTCGGCAGCGATTGCCTCGTTGACCAGCTGCTCCACCTCGGCGAGCTGCTCGGGGGTCACTTTCTCGCTATGGCTAAAGTCGATGCGCAAGCGCTCTTGTGTAATATTCGAGCCGCGCTGTTTGACATGCTTGCCCAGCACCATCTGTAGCGCTTTGAGTAGCAGGTGATGCGCGGTGTGCAGCCGCGTTGTTTGCTCGGATGCGTCCGCCAAGCCGCCTTTAAACTTCTGCTCGCTCCCCGCGCGCGACAGCTCTTGATGTGCTTTCAGCAGCTCCTTAAACCCTTCCATATCAATCTGTTTGATCCCCCGCTCCCCCGCCTCTTCGATCACTAACTCGAGTGGGAATCCGTAGGTGGTCACCAGTTGAAACGCGTCGTGTGCCGAAATCGATCCGTCGCTGGCAAACCGCGCGAGCTCTTTGGTGCCACGCACCAGCGTCTCGCGAAATTGCAACTCCTCCGTATCTATTATCTGTTCTATCTCGCGTTCTTTTTCTTTAATCTCTGGATATTGTGTTTTGTACATGTCTGCGACGGCTGGTACAACAAGCGAGAGTCTAAAAGCGCTTTTACTGATGCCAAGTTTATCTAGATGTTGCACGCTGCGGCGGATGAGTCGACGCACGAAATATCCTTGATCGGCCTTGCCAGGGCGTACGCCATCGGCGATCAAAAAGACTGCTGCTTTTATATGATCGGCAATGATACGATAACTTCTCGTGTATTCAGGGCGCGAATACAATTTTACTTCGTTAGTAGATATGCCCGCAACGTATTGTATTGCGTCGATAATAGGTTTGTGTGCTACAAAAATTATATCAGGGTTATTGTGTTTTGCCATCAACAGCCGCTCCAAGCCGCCGCCAAAGTCGACGTTTTGTTTGGGAAGAAGCGAAAAGGTTCCATCAGCGTTTTTGAGATACTGCATAAACACCGAGTTGCCAATCTCGAGAAAGCGTCCGCAATCGCAGTTGGGGTGGCAGTGCTCGCCCCACTTCTGTTTTTCTTCTGATGTGTGCTCCGAGTCGTCAAAGCGATAAAAAACTTCGGAGTCGGGTCCACCGGGCTCACCTGCGCGCATCTTGTCTGGTGTGCCATCGCGGCTCCACCAATTCTTTTTTGCGTCGTAGTAAAAGATGCGCGCTTCTTCTCCGCTCTCTGTGCGCATGCCAACTTTGTAGCCATTTTCTTCGCTACCGATTTCTTTTACTTTGGCATCAATTGGTTTTGGCAGGCTCGCAAAGTTTTTCTGCCAAATTTCAACCGACTCCGTATCTTTTGGAATATTGTTGTTTGTATCACCGATAAACGCAGTGACATACAGGCGCGATGGGTCAAGCCCGATACCGCGACTTCCCTCGGGCGCATCATCGCCATTCGTCAAAAACTCAAAAAACCACGGCAGCTGTTTATCTTTAAAATAATTGCCGAGCGACCAGTTGCCCAGCATCTCAAAAAACGTGGTGTGTCGGTTGTCGCCCACCTCCTCGATATCTTCTGAGCGAAAACACTTTTGTGAATCAACAATTTTATTGCCCTCTGGGTGATTTTTGCCGAGCAGATATGGTATCAATTGTTGCATTCCTGAGCCAGTAAAGAGTGTTGTTGGATCTCCATTAGGAACAAGCAGCGAGGATGGGATCACCGTGTGCCCCCGCGCCTGCATAAACGCCAAATACCGCGCCCGTATCTCGTCGAGTGTCATATCAAATAGAGTACCGCCTCCCCGCCAAAAAGAAAAGCCGCCCGCACCGAGGATAGCGCGGGTGCTTTCCTTTGGTGTGGACGGGTCAGGTCTTCGTAGGTGTGCCTTCTCCGCTTTCTTCTCTTTCGGTTTTCTTCTTGAGAAGTTCGTACATTTCGGCAATGAATTCTGCCTTTTCGCTCGTAGCCACATCGATACATTGAATGAGCTGGAAATAGATCTCCAATGCCTCGAGAATATTTTCGGCAGTAGCGCGAGGATCAGCAGCAAGCTCAAGAATCAGCGCCCGGATGCAAACCTCAGCTTCCTGGTCGGGGTTTCCAGCAGGACCGATTTTCATGCTCATAACTGCAAGTGCCAAGTCGCTTGCCATACGCAAAGCAAAAAATCCGGTTACATTCAGATCGTCGCTCATCGAACCGTTCTCCCAAAGACCTCGACGCTGTGTCGGGGTGGCACCCAGTTACCTTTGAAGTAGGACAGAATGGATGCATTAGTGGCAAAACCATTTTGTATGAAAACGTACACGCATCTCTGTGCGCAGGAGCGGTTCGTGATTGAGAAATTACGAGGGGTC
>CAIJFH010000033.1 GCA_903819895.1 Candidatus Adlerbacteria bacterium | reverse complement strand
TTGCTCGAATATGCATGCCGACCCCTCGTAATTTCTCAATCACGAACCGCTCCTGCGCACAGAGATGCGTGTACGTTTTCATACAAAATGGTTTTGCCACTAATGCATCCATTCTGTCCTACTTCAAAGGTAACTGGGTGGACTTTTGGTGCACTCAAAAAGCAAAACCCCAACACTGTTGGGGTGTCAGGGATAGCGGAGCGGTCTGATGACCGCCCCGCGCCGGTTGATGTACGTCAGTTGATGTAGGGATCGCGGAACCGATCGTCACCCTGCTCGCCGAGCGGATGTACGTCTCCAGTGCGCCTTTGTAATCTGCCAGCACCACGAACATGACCGGTATCCGGCACGCTTGTTGCGACTGGTTGGTCGGTTTCGTCGTTGTCGTCAACGCTCGACATCGTTTCTATTTCCTTCAGAAGCTGCAGGATGTTGGATATCCTGCGGATGAGAGGGAGCACCGCACTAGTCGTGCGACTCTTGTTTCTGACAGTGTTTCGCACAGAACGGGCTAGTAGCCACTCTAATGAGTCATCGCCATGAAGTCAATATTCTGGCTGACTTACGACAGAGCTTTCAACGTGTTGTCCCACCAATCGAGATGTGTTGTCCCGTCAGGGACTTCTTCGAACTCCACCGACATCTCCTGCAATAGCAGCCGCAGACAACCGAGCCCCGCTTCGACCGCTATCACCGGCAGGCAACTGCGACTCTGCCGCAGTGCCGGGATGATTTGTGCTGCAACTCGTGACAGTTGCTCGCGATGCAGTATATTGTCGCCGCCGAAGTAGAGGACAACGATTCCAGGATATGTTGCGGTCATCCTGATGCTGTTTGTAACAGCCGCAGGAGAACCACAGCACACGTAGTGCACAACAGACGTATCCAGTACTCCCTCCAAAATCGGCAAAGCGGGGGGAAATTCGCCAGCCACCACCAGCACGCACTGCCTCGAACACACAGAATCGGCATCCTTCGCTGCCGCTGCCTCGAACGCCAAGATTTCTGCCGCATCGCAAGGAGCAATCTGTGGTCCTTCGTGTCCTTGTATCACGTCGAGCATCCTCCAAGTAAAGGTACGGTGCCCTATTTACACCAACAGCAGCATAAGACATGCATTATGTGGTGTCAAACGAAATTTCGGTTAGGCGAAATCGTAGAAAATCTCCTTGAGTTTCTGCGTATGCTCGGCGATGACGCTCTGGTCGGGCAGTATCGCGTTTTTGTCGATGAATAGACTTGGGTCGACTTCGGCTAGCATCTTGCCTTCGTCCATCGTCCTTGTGTGTTTGTAGCGAACTGGCCCCTGCGCGTCACGCAGCGCGTCGTTGTGCGTCTCGATAAAGCCATCAAGGCGAGCGAGCAGTGTGTCGACCCGAAACCCAACGTCGGCCTCATATATCACCGCAAGCTTTCGCAAGAGTTCCTTGTGCGCCAAGAGCTTTGCATAGCCGTCGATAAAGGAGTCGCGCGATTGGCGGAACATCTTTTCCACCCCCTTATTCTTGAACGTGATGTAGTTCTTGCCGCCTTTGCGCTCTTCCTTGAGAAAGACCACATTCTCGAGTGCCCGCTCAAGGAATCGCAGCGACATGCCGTAACGGCTCAATATATCCGGCTCACCCGTGCTATTGGTCGAGCAAATCAGCAGCTCTTGATCCAAGTGGTGGCCAGTCTTCTCGGGGTCGTCGTCTGCATATACGAGCCCAAGGTTGGGATCATACTCATCTACACGTTTTTTA
>CAIJFH010000032.1 GCA_903819895.1 Candidatus Adlerbacteria bacterium | reverse complement strand
TATTGCGTCAGTGACTGAGGAAGATCTGGCAGCATGCCACGCCTTTCTCAACGACCGTCCGCGTGAGTGCTTGGGGTTTCAGTTCCCGTCGGTGTATTATTCGAGTGTCCAGAGTGTCCTACTTGAGGGGTAGCGGGAGGGATGTTCAGCTGCATAGAGCGTACCATATTATATGTACAAAAGTCAATAGGTGTGTCGTATCGAAAGTTTTTGCGATAAAAAACACCGGCTCAAAAAATGAGTCGGCGGCGATGGGGGGTGAGAACGGATGAACGGAGAGAAAGTGGAGAGAACGAAAGAGCAAAGGAACGGGAGAAAAGGGGGAACTAGAAACGGGGAGAGGAGAAAGGAAGGGCGGGAAAGAAGTTGGAAAAGAGTGGGAAGGTACTAGGATACAGTACGAAGGTGAGTGAGAGTAAAAAGATACAAACACTCGAGAGTGTGGTGTCCGTCAGCGCAGAGCGCCGCGGTATCACCCAACAGGCCTCCACTGTCAGTCCTGCGCAGGATGTAATTTCGCGCACAGGTTCATCTACCTATTACTACTCGCGAGAGCGGGAAAGGTTTCAGCATAAAAAACAATATGCAAAAATCCGCCGACCAATGGCCAGCGGATTTTTGTGAGAACGCGAGAACAGTTGCGTTCGATGTGGTGAGATTATTTGAGCTCGACCTTGCCACCTGCTGCCTCGACGGCCGCCTTGAGCTTGTCGGCATCCTCCTTCTTCATCCCCTCCTTGAGGACAGACGGAGCTGCGTCGATCAAGTCCTTTGCCTCCTTAAGGCCGAGACCAAGCGCATCTTTGACTGCCTTGATCACCTGAACCTTGGTTGCACCTGCGTCGGTGAGGTGAACATTAAACGAGGACTTCTCCTCCTTTGCCTCGCCGGCACCTGCACCTGCCGCAACCGCGACTGCTGCTGCCGAGACACCCCAGTGCGCCTCAAGCGTCTTGACCAACTCGTGGAGCTCGAGCACGGTAAACTTCTCGACTGCGCTAACAATATCTTTGAACTTTGCAGGGATGGTTACCACTGCTGCCTCGGGAGCCGCTGCGGGTGCAGCTGCTTCAACCGGAGCTGTTGTTGTTTCGTCTGACATAATACGTTGCTAAATGTAATTAATGAATTTCTATACGATACACACTGACGAACTGCCAACTACGCGGTTGCGTCTGCTTTTGCATGCAGCACCACTGCCAAACGCTGGCGCGGGCTGTTGATAAGCTGTACAAACTGCGCACGAAGTGTCTGCATACCTGGGATCGCAGCGATTGCTTTGATACCCGACGCGTCGACATACGATCCGCCAAACACGCCACCCGCCCACACGAGGTGCTCGGGAAACTTTTTGACAAAGACCGCCAACTCGCGCGCGGGCGCCAACTCGTCTGCACTGTAGGCAATCGCGACCTCACCCTCGAGGGTTGGAAACGTGCCTGCATACTTTTTTGCATCAAGCGAGCGACGCACGAGCGTCTTCTTGGCGACCGTGTAGCCGACACCCGCAGCACGCAGTGCGCGGCGCATCTCGCTCTGCTCCTCGACCGTGAGGCCTTTGAACTTTGCGAAGACGACCGTCGACGACGCGTCAAGGATGCCATCTACCTTGGCGACAATTTCCTCTTTCTTTTGTTTATTGATTGCCATGATTTTTTTGGGACAAAAAACGCCCCTACTTAAGGGCGTGGAGTCGACCTGACTCGCCGAGAGTATACTCTCGGGTGTGCCTCGGCGGGGCTTATGGATGCCCGCTGTCTCTGGCCCTTATGCGGCAACACTAGCGTGGCACAGCGATATTGTCAACCGGCTCCACTGGCTGATGCTGTTGTAGTGCGTCTACCAAGAGCACTCCAAACGCCACCACGAGTATCACCAAAAAGCCAAAAAAGAAGTGCCAGAATGTTTTGGTAAAGTAACGCCGCATGCAGTTGTCAGGTGATACGCACTATTGCCCCAGTGCCGCGAGCGCGCTCTTGAGGTCAGTGTTTGATGGATTAGCAGCAATGCCTTGCTCGAGTGTTTTCTTTGCATCTGCAACATCCTGCATGTTTGCGCGATAGATCGTCGAGAGGTTGATGTATGCCGAGATATCATGCGGCGAGAGCGCAATCACCTGGTTGGCATACGACACCGCTTTGCTGTAGTCGTGAACATAGTTGCCATAAAGGTTGGCGAGGTTGGCAAACGCAATCGGATCCTTTGGCCAGCGCTTGGTGAGGTAGACATACACCTGCTCGGCGCCGACATAGTCGCCGGCGTTTTGACGGTACATCCCCAGCTGCAGCCAGTAGGTCTCGTGGTTGGGGTCGATCTTGACCTGTTGGATTGCGGTCGCGACCGCTGCTTTGTCCTCTGCCTGCACACTCTGCGGCACACCTGCGGGCGGTGTGTACGGGCGGGTCAGGTCGGGCAGCGGGATGCTGGGCGCATCGTTGGCAACACCGGTCACCGCGACCGAGCCGGTTTTGGTCGACGACACTGCACCGCCGGTAAATGATGCGGCACTGGTTGTGGTTGCTTGTTGTGTTGTTGATGCAACGGTGCTGCTTGGCGCGATCGACGCGTGTTTACTTTCTTTGTTGACGAAGAATACACCAATAACTACCACCGCGACCAAGAGCCCAAGCGCTACTGCATAGCGCGTCCGTGTTGTCTGTTCCATATACTCCTATTCTACCCCACCGAGCCCTGCCGTCCAGCACTCTACATGGACGATACAACGAATCACTGTTCGCCTCCCCAGATAAACGGCAAGATGCGATAGTTTTGTGTTGGCGGCGTGTTTTGGCCATACCCGGTGACGTACCCCGAGAAGTCGTACCAATCAGGGGAGAACGTGTCCTGCCAAATCGCCAAAAAGAGATGCTCACCGGCGGGAATTGGTTGGTACATCCTGGGCAAAATATATTGATCGCTTGCCAATCCGTTTCGCAAATCAAAGGTATAAAGTGTGGTCGAACTCCCCACCTCACCGTCAAAAATACCAGCACCACGTCGTACATCGCGCATAATAAACCCCGAATAAAACGTGCATTCCAGATAGGGCGGCGTGCTGTACGTCCCGCCAGGCACTAATGGCCCCGACTCATGGATACAACTCATCCCAAACGCGGGCGCGTGCCTGCTGTTTGTGCTATTTGGTGTGCCGTACACCGGGTTGCCATTGCGATCCGTCATGCCCGATCGGTAATAATCATCGGGGTTTACCCAACTTGTGGCGAGCGTACCGTCGGCATCAGAGAGTCGCTCCATACTCACGTTGTCGATTTGTGGCATCCACTGTTTGTCGGGTGTCGTGTATGGGTAGAAAAAATACCCAGTCGTCGACGCGATAGCGCCCGCGCACCACCCATTGCACGCCGAGATTGGTGGCGTCTGGTCGATGGTCGTTGTCCCAACGGGCGTCTCCCACACGAGCGCAAGTTGCTCACCCGTTGGCGCGAGCGTGTCGAACGGGATCACCGAATGAAATCGCGCGCCAAATGTCCCATCTACCCGAGCAAAGGCCACAGGCGCGTACGAGGGTGGTGTTGTCAGTAGCAATGGCGGTTGATAAAACGTGTTGAGCGCCGCGAGCGGGATATACTGCGAGCCACCGTCACGCGCAACAATCGCGACATGCGTCCAGTCGATCCAATACGGTGTCGTGTCTTTGACCTCAATCCATTGGTCATCGACCGACGCGTTGGTGCCCGCCCAACCGATCTCGTTGATGACCACTGGTGTGCGCGCTGCAAACACCGACACCTCATCGGAGGCAAGTGTGCTCGACGCCGAGTCGTACGCCACGACCGAGAAGGTGGTGCTCGCCATGTCGGCTGCTGGCACGACCATGGCAAGTGCTGTTGTGGTCGCGAGCGGTGTCTCATCTACCAAAACTTGATACCCAACCGCGCCAGGCACCGCACCCCACACAAGCGTGACGCTCGATGTCGCCAACAAACAGACACTGGTGTTGAGCGAGTACGCACACTCATTGATGGATACTACCGGCGGCGTGCTTGATGCCGTAAAAAAGGTTGGCTCGGCAGGCACGACGTCGGGAGTGGTCGAGGCGGTTGTTGTAGCATCATCGACAACAGTACTATCTGTTGACGCATGTAAGGTAGTATCCGGTGGTGTGGCAAATCCGCCACCACCACCCACACTCGCGCTCGCAACAACCGGCGGCGTTGAGGTAGCAAGTGGTGTGCTGGTCGCTGCAGATGTTGTGCCCAACACGCGACCAAGCGGCACCGTGGATGTTGGCGCAACAGGAGCAGATCCAAACGTGAGCGCCACTGCGGCACCTTGGTTGCTCGTGGGCGGGCCGTTGATGTCATCAACATCATGCGCATCGACACTCGAGCCGTAGAGTTTTTTGACGATGGTAAAATTTTTGTCGCGATTCTCGGGCGCCGCGGGGTTAACTTGTGGGCTCGACGCGACCTGTGCTGCACTGTTGAATATCGACGCAACTGCGGCAACGCCAGCATGGATCGCACCAAACACCACCGAGCCAACAGCCGCAACTCCCTCAGCACCAAGCACGGTGCCCGTTACTCCCGCCTGTGTCACTGGGTCGGCAACGGCAAACAGCAGCTGCTGCGCATGGTAGCCAAGTGTCAGATCGGGCGCATCAAAACAATCACCTGTGTCGGATGCATACGTCGGCTGCAACCGGGCAAGCGCGGTGCTCATGTCGGAGACCACGCGCTCGGGCACATCTGCCAAATAGGCATCGGCAAGCAGGTGGCCAGGAAATGGATTGCGAAAATCGGCAGCGGTCAGCTCCATGTCGACATTGGGTGGCAAAGGCGCGGGGCCGTGCACCTCCGCGGCGGCCTGCGCCACGAGCGCAATTGCCGAGTCCTGATTGGCGGTGAGGTATGCGCCACCACCGGCAACAGTCGAGGCCGGTGTCGCGATGTTGTAGACACCAACCGCCTCGCGCGGCTCGCCATGCGACAGCAAATAATCGTACATCGCGTTGGTATAAAACGTGCCCTGCGAGTGCCCCAGGAGCAGCACCTTGCGGGTGGTCACCTCGGGTTGGATCTGCAGCAAAATCGTGTCGAGGTCGTAATCAGAAATGGATGTGCCAAAAATCTGCGCCACCGTCTGCGCCACATCCCCCGCCCCCGCCAAGTGCGACGGGTTGTAGCCGTTTATAAAATGAGTTCCTGTATTTTTACCAAATTTCTTTTCAAACTTATCTTCTAATACACCCAAATCTTTTTTAGCATCATCAATACTTGTTAAAATTCCATTTACATACACAACCGTCTGTCCATCTGCACGACAAGCTCCAAATGCATACGAAAACGGAGTAAAAAGAAAAACGAGAATTAAAAACAGATTACCAATTCGTTTCATTCCTAATCAGTTAGTGAACCCAGATTAATATCACAACCGTTCCCGCCTTCAGCTGCATAGGAGGTTTTATATGAACCGTTGCTTTTTATCTTCTCTTTTCGTAATTCAGTATTAAGCACAAGATCTTCTACTTCTTTATTTCGAGCATCCATTAGCGCAAATACTTTTTTATCAAACTCCGGAGTTGTTGTTGAACTTAACGGCGGTGTTGTGTCTGCGATACAGCTCGTACCATGACTTTCTTTTTGAACTACAGCAACCCATGTTTCCGAGTTAGAAACTTGCGTGAGTTCGAGTTGCAGGGCGAGGGCGTATTGGAGTTCGGCGGCGCGGATTTTGGAGGAGGTTGGGTGGAGATGAAAGATGGCGAGCTCGACGTCGTCGCGGATGCCATTATGGTTGGCATCGATGCCAGCGACGGTCGCATCATTTTGCGCTTGGTCGGGCGCGGGCGGCAGGTGCGAACCGTCGACATCGGCCAACGTGATGTGCTGCGCGTTGATGTATGCCACCGCTTTGGCGGTCTTGTCTTTCTCTATCACCGCAGGGACGCGGTAGATGACCACGCCGATGTAGAGCACCAAAAGCACCCCCAGCGGCCAGCGAGCAACCCGCCACACGCGGCGCGCCCAACTTGGTTTTTGTATACCCTCGTTCATATAAAAAATAGATACACGCGCCTTTAGTATCTACCCAAATATAAAAATTGCAAGATATGCCGGTATACTGTGGCTGATAGCAGACCGTGACCCAAGGACAGCAAAAGCCCCCTCTTGCGAGGGGGCTTTTGCGTACTGGTGGTTAGACCAGTGGGGACAAGAACCGAGTGCTCACGCAACGCGAAGATTATTTCGCGAGGACGTTTGCCTGGCAGTTCTGACCGAGACCAGCTGCGGTGAAGCAACCAGGGAGGCCATAGCCGCTGAACCAGTCATTATTGTAGCTTGTACCAACCTGCGTAGTCGAGGTTGACTCAGGCGACCAGATAATGTTCGAGCTCAGTGTGCTTGTTGCCAGAGGCCCAGTGTTCGTAGACGGATCGCCCAAGAGGAAGGCCGAGACCGAACCAGTCGAGTTGGTACCGTTGAGGGTAACCGTCGCGCGGAGGTTGTAGGTCTTGCTCGTACCTGCAGCAATCACAGCGTCTGATGTGTTCGACGGGCTGTCGAAGTAGACATAGAGCTTGTTGGTTGTGGTTGCGAGTGTTGCCTGCGTAACCGAACCATTAGGACCAGTGAAGGTCGGACTGGAGACGGTTGCGTTGGTCGGATCAATCTGGAACGAGAGCTTGTTGAGCGTGACATCACCCTTTGCATCTGCTGCAACAGTGAGGGTCAAGAGCGTGTTGGTGCCACTGATTGCAGTACCACCCGCAGTCGAGTAGGTGAAGGTCGGGAACGACTTGGTCACCTTAACACCCGCTGCGATCTGGTTGACTGCGGTTGTCGGAGCAACATTCGAGCCGGACGATACACCAACTGCATAGGTACCATTGGTGCCAGTGCGGTTGTTGCTGTCGTACCCAACTGCGATGAGATCACCCGAGACCGTAACCGGACCAGAGACGCTGATGCCCGAGAGGTCACCCTTGATGAGAAGCGTACGATCGCTGTTTGCTGCGATGCGGAATGCACCCGAAGCAATCTGCGACGAAGTCGCGTTCAAACCAGTTGGGAATACTGCGGTACCAACCTGTGTGTTGGTCGATGCATCCCAGAGGGTAACCTGGCTACCGACGAGGTCGGTGCGAGAACCGGTGTTGTTCAACACCAACGCGAGCTGGCGGAGGTCAAGCGTCTCGTTTGTCGCGTGGAACTTGAGTGCACCAAGCGTGACACCAGTCGAACCAGCTGACGCAACTGCGTAGCTCGGGCTGGACGGATCAAGCTGGACAGTCAACGTACCACCCGATGCTGCTGCCATGGTCTGGCCAGCATTGGTTGCCGAGTAGCCGGTCGAGATGGTCTGACCGCTCGAGACACCGGATGCGCCAATCAAGGAGTTGCTGGTGACACCGAAGCTGTACGAACCGGTGACACCACTGCGAACGTCACACTTGACCGAGAGGGTCACCTGAGTACCCTTCGGCACCGTTACGCCACCACTGTCGAGAGCGAAGCTGATATCGCTACCCGAGGTGTTAGCGGAGGTCGGATTGTAGACGTGCTGATCGGACACTGACGTAGAACCGTTGTAGAGCTGGCAGTTCGTAAGATCAGTTGCTGCACCAGTCCACGTGTAGCGGACCGGCACGGTCGTGACACGAACATCCTCACCCGACTGACCTGCATCGAGGATAAGATTTGCGAAGGTGAACTGGTTGGTACCAGCAATCACTGTCTGCGCAATCGGCACCGACGAAACAGAGACGTTGAGCGAAACGGCCTTTACGGTCTGCTGTGCGCTAGCGAGAGCAGAGTTCGGACCTGCGGTCAACGAGCGGCTCGTGGTCTGACCAGTGATGGTCGTCCACTGAGTAGCTGGTGTGGTTGATGCGGCGATGGTGTCGTTCGTAGCGAAGCCCGTACCGAGCTTTGCCTTGAGGAACACCTGTGTCGTACCAACTGGGAGCGAGACGAGGTCGGTAAAGGTTACCTGTGCATCGTCTACCGTACCACCGCTAGTGGCGTCAACTGGGCCAGCAAGTACCTTGCCGGTGCTGTCAACCAACTTCACGCTCGTGACGTCGGTGTATGCAGCGGTTGCGCTGCCATTTGCGATGTTGAAGACCATCTTACCAATGGTGATCGGCTCACCCTGGACCTGCACCGACCAACCGCCGATGGTTTGATCTGCCTGGTTGATCGCGACGTTCGAAGACGAAACCGCGTTCGAGGTCGAGACCGTGATGGTGCCCGAGTTGATCGTCGCAATGTAGCCCTTGTAGTACGGATCATCAGACGACTGGACCTGGCCAGCTACACCAGTGCTGCTGTTGTTGAACGACGGGAGGATACCATAGCCATACTGATTACCAACGACGTTGATGTCAGCTGCCTTCTGGATATCGAACTCCGCGTTGGTGTTCGAGCCGTTGACGATATCACCCTGGATAGCAACATCGAGTGCGTTACCCTTGGCGATCGTGATCCCGCTCGGGAAGTTTGCCGTGTAGTAGTTGTCGGTCGATACCGTTGTCGGGTACGACGTACCATTGACTACAACAACAACATTCGCGAGATAGCTCTGCGATGCCGAACCAACCTGGTGGAAGCGGATTGACTTGAGCGACACATCCTCCTGCGAGCCAGCCGTGAGGCGAACAGACGAGAAGATGTAGCTGGTCTGACCAACGTTCTCGGTGTTACTTGCACCCGGGTCATTGGTACCCTTTGCTGCGGTCACCGTACCAATGAGGTTTGAGGTCTCGTTGATGGTGTACGAAGCGCCGGTGATCGGGAGCGCACCAGAGACAGTGCCGTTGGTGTTAAGCGCGATGACAGCAAACGAGCCAATCTGGCCAGAGTACGTCGAGGTCGTACCGCGGTTCACCGCGACCGTAAAGGTCTGCGACGTACCTGCAGGGATGACAATCGGCGCACCGATGGTTGCCTGGTGTGTGCTGTTGAGCGTGCGGCTGATACCAACCTGGTTACCATTGCTGTCGAGGAGGAGCACGCCGCTGAAGGCGCCATCCTGCGCGATACCCTGGCGCTGGACAGTCACGCTGTTGAGGGTGACATCACCGCCGGTTGCAGTAACGGTAAAGGTGGTAAACGGAATGCGAGCCGCGTTGTTCGGAGCGATGCCATTTACTGGCTGAGTCGCTGCCGAGACCGTTGCGGAACCAACCGTGCCGGTGGTACCAGTGCCAGTACCTGTGCCGGTACCGGTGCCTGTACCAGTCGAGCCAGTACCTGCTGCAAGAGCGTTAAGCTTTGCGCGGGTGACCGGGCCAACATAGCCGGTTGCGTTGATACCATTTGCGGTCTGGAACTTGATAACCGCCTTCTTGGTAGCAGGACCAAAGGTCATGCTCTCCATGCCCGGCGAGCCAGCACCAGATGCTGCGACCTGGGTTGCTGCGGTCTGGTTGAGGAACTGCTGGAGTGCCTTCACATCAGCACCGGTCGAACCAACCTGGAGGTCGGTATTCCAAACATACGAGAACGAACCAGTGGCAGTCGTGCCCGTGGTACCGGTGGTACCAGTGGTCGGCTGGCCAGTGAGCGACGCCTGAACATTGTTGATTGTGCCCTGGTCAGCCCCAAAGGACTGGAGGAGGGAGACAATCGCCTGAACCTGCGCCGGCGTGAGCGATGCTGCATGTGCGGGGATCGCTACGAGGCCGCCAAAGGCGACTGCCGCAGCCAACACTGCACCTGCCGCATACGCAACGAGCCGTGTAGAACTTTGGGTAATAGTCATAACTGTTATTAATGCGAACTTGATAATTAACTTGTAATCACGGATAAAAGAGAACCAAACATATCTACCCGTCTCTCCTTCTTCACAAACAGCGACGTCGACCGTTTTCCTTTTATAAAAAAGAAACGGCGCGACATCGTCACTTGTTACAAGGAAGACGATTGGTAGTGGAGTGGAGGGGGACATGCGGTCATGCAGCCATGGGTGGGATAAAGAGTATCAGCCGTGCATAGCACGTGAGAAGTGTTTTGCTTCTACTATTCTGTTGTCAACGAACTCGCAATGCGGGAGCGCAGATATACCCTCTGACTGCCATCTATACAGCTACTGCTGTTTAGTATAGAGCGGTACAGCCGCATACCGCAAAGACACCCTGTGGACAACAGCGCACAACTGCCCACTAAAAAATGCTTTTAGGCGGGGCACTTGTAGCATTTCCACGTCCCTCAAAACTACACCAAATGGGCCCCGGGGTCAATCGACCTGAGTGCCACGTGTGGACACCCCCATGGTTGGCATGTAGACGCTCCAGCGGCGCTCGCCCACCTTTTGTACCACCCCTCTACTAATGAGTACGGACAGCTCGCGCTGGATGGTCTTTTCGCTGCAGCCACGGACCACGGCGGAGATGTCTTTTATCGACACTCGACCCTTTTCAAAGACAACTTTTTGGATTTTCTCCAGACGCGCCTGCTGCTCTTTGGTAACGAGCCCCGCAGGTCTTGCATGCCCTGGCGGCGTCGACTGTTCTACACTACGTGTGTCTCTTATGTGTCTTTTATGTTCTGCGTCAGCATTGCCATTCTGGGACACAGTCGCGGACAATCTATCAGACACACGGAGGCCAAGCGGCGCGTCCGCGTGGGGCAACTCGGGCAGTGCAAAGTCAGCAGCAGAGACAAAGGGCGACACCCTGAGTGAGGACGAAAAACGAGCGATAAGCCCCTCGTACTCGGTGGCGATAATCTGTGCGGTTTGCCGTGCTAGCACTCCCTGTGTATCTGCCAGATGCACCATGGAGAGGAGTGCGAAGAGCTGTGCCAACACCGACCCTTGCTCGGTGTCGCCCGCAGCAGATCGAGCAATGCTCGCCGGGAGTAGTGCTGCGTCGTGGCAGAGTGTATGCAACTGCCCCTTAGCATCCGCTGCGGCACTATCGGCCAACACCGAAAGTACGTGTGCAATTTTTTCTGCCTTAAGGAAGCAAAAATACGCATCCACCCGTCCTTTAAAAAGGACTGTATCGAGAGCTACTTTATGGAAGTGGGGTATCGTATCGGCCATGTTGATTGTCCTTGTGCTGTCTCATACTTTGTCCTAGTGTCCTTTACATCTTGCGGACATTTCAGAGACAGCTCTTGTCCTTGAGTATACACATCGGGCGCCCGTTTGCACAAACCCACACAATACGCCCACCCGTGCTAGAATGAAGCCGTTATATGGCACGGAAAAATGGTAAACAAAAGGAGCGCACGCCCTTAGTCGCGATACCCGACCACACCCAGCGCTCGATACTTATTGTGCTGCTCTTTGTGGTTGGCATCTTTCTCTCGTTGGCACCGTTTAGCGGCGCCGGGATCGCAGGCGACAACACGTATCACTTTTGTAAGTACCTCCTTGGGGTTGGGTACTTCTTGCTGCCGCTGCTCTTTTTTGCACTCGCCTGGAGCGTGTTGCGCGAGAGCGAAGAGGGGCTGCCGGTGCTCAAGATCGTTGCGAGCAGTATCTTCTTTTTTGCCGGGCTCGGGTTTATTGATATCACCTTCCAAGATGGCGGGCTGATTGGCGGGTTTATCTCCCACCCACTGGTCCACCTGTTTGATGTCTATGCAGCGCTGATTCTCCTGTGGAGCATCTCGCTCGTGTCGATGTTGGTGCTCGTGGAAGGGCGCATCTCGCCCGAGCCGTTTGTCACTGCGGGGCAGTTGGTTGCCGCGGGTGCTCGCGGGCTATGGGGGCTGCTCTACCACGGCCCGTCGACAGAACATGAAGCGAGCGACCTCGACGACGATGTTGATTTTGATGCAGACGACGAAGCACCAGTCGCCGGTGTAGATACCGACCTCGACGACACCGAGGACGTGCCCGAGCGCACACCACTCCCGATGCCCGCCCGCGCTACTGCCGCAACCCCGGTGCCCAGCGCCAAAGATATCCAAGCGCGCACCGCCGCCGCCAACCTCAAGAGCATGCTCGGGCAGTACACGCCGCCACCACTTTCTTTGCTCGAGCGTGACAAAGGCCGCCCCGGGGTTGGCGACATCAAAGCGAACGCAAATATTATTAAACGCACGCTCGCCAACTTTGGGATTGTGGTCGAGCTGGACGAGATATCTATCGGCCCGTCGGTGACCCGCTACGCGGTCAAACCCGCCGAAGGGGTGCGACTCCAGAAAATTTTGACCCTGCAGAAAAATCTCGAGCTGGCACTGTCGGCATCGTCGGTGCGCATCGAGGCACCTATACCCGGCAAGTCCTTGGTCGGCATCGAGGTGCCCAACTCGGCCAAGGTCACGGTTGGCCTCGGCACTTTGCTAGAGTCGCCCGCGTTTACCGACTCGCCAAAGCCGCTGCTGGTTGGCTTGGGGCGCGACATCGCGGGAGGATCCTTCTTTGCCAACATTGCCAAGATGCCGCATGCGCTGGTGGCGGGCGCGACCGGCTCGGGCAAGTCGGTCACGATCCACGCGATCATCAACTCGCTGCTGTACCGCTGCGGGCCACAGCAGATGCGCTTTATCTTTATCGACCCCAAGCGCGTGGAGTTGACCTTGTACCGCTCCTTGCCGCACCTGCTCACGCCAGTGATTACCGACGCTAAGAAGGCGATCCTCGCGCTGCGCTGGGCAGGCAAGGAGATGGAGCGCCGCTACAACATCCTCGAGGAGTGCCGCGTGCGTGACATCGAGTCGTACCATCAAAACATCCTCACGCCTGCGCTCGAGAAGTTTAGAAAATCGGGCGCACCTGCCGACGGCGAGGGCGAGCCGGTGCCCGAGGCGATGCCATACATTGTGATCATCATCGACGAGTTGGCCGACATCATGCAGAGCTACCCGCGCGAGTTGGAGGCGGCGATTGTGCGGCTTGCGCAGATGAGCCGCGCGGTCGGTATCCACCTGATCCTCTCGACCCAGCGCCCGAGCGTCAATGTCATTACCGGATTGATTAAGGCAAACGTGCCGTCGCGCGTGGCGCTCCAGGTGGCGTCGCAGATCGACTCGCGCACCATCCTCGACCAAGGCGGGGCGGAGTCGCTCTTGGGTGCGGGCGACATGTTGTACCTCTCCTCGGACATGAACAAGCCAGTACGCCTCCAGAGCGCGTTTATCACCGAGCAGGAGGTCAAGAAGATTGTTGACTACATCGCGAGCCACAACGACGCCGAGCTGCCGGTCGATATCGCAGCGCCGCTGCCGGGCACTACAAGTATCTCACTCAACGACTCTGGCACTTCCGGTGGTGGCCTTGATGAAGATGTCGACGACGATATGTACGAGGCAGCACGCATGGCGGTTATTGAGGCGGGCAAGGCATCGACCTCGTATATCCAGCGCAAGCTGCGGGTTGGGTATGCGCGCGCCGCACGACTCATCGACCTGCTTGAGGAGCGCGGTGTCATCGGCCCCGGCGACGGAGCAAAACCACGCGAGGTGCTCGAGAAAGGATCATCGACCGGCAGCGCAGGCGCGCAACAAGGAGAAGAATTCTAATCATGAAATCAAAACTGCTGATTGGCATCATGCTCACGTTGGTTGTCGGGTACGGGCTCTTTGAGGCGCGGCGGATTATCGCCGGGCCCGAAGTGACGATTGTCTCGCCTGCCGATGGCGCCGCGGTTGCTGGGCCAACGCTCACCGTGCGCGGCACAGCAAAAAATGTCTCGTTTTTTACCATCAACGACTCGCCCGCGTTTACTGACCCCTCGGGCAACTTCTCGTACACCTTGTCGCCTGCGCCGGGGTATACGGTGGTCACGGTGGCGAGCATCGACCGCTTTGGGCGGCGGGCGGCAAAGTCGATCGCACTGACCGTGCTCGATTACTGTCCGGTATAAATCCTGTATACTAGAGCATATTACTGAGTAACTCATTTTTATATGGCAAAGAAAAAAGAAGGCGGCACAACAGCAGAGGGAGCACAGAAGCGCGACACGAGCGCCATCGACGCGGCTATCCGCGAGATCAAAACCAAGTTTGGCGACGAGGCGATCATGAAGTTGGACGACACGGCGCGTGTCGATGTGGATGCGATCCCCTCGGGCTCCATTGGGCTCGACTGGGCGCTGGGCATTGGCGGCTACCCTCGCGGCCGCATCATCGAGATTTATGGGCCAGAGTCATCGGGCAAGACCACGCTCACGCTGCACGCGATTGCCGAGGCGCAGAAAAAAGGTGGCGTGTGTGCGTTTATCGACGCGGAGCATGCTTTAGACCCCGAGTATGCAAAAAAAATCGGCGTGCGCCTCGACGAGTTGCTTGTCTCGCAGCCGGACACCGGTGAGCAGGCGCTGGAGATTGTCGAGTCGCTGGTGAGAAGTGGCAAAATCGACATCGTGGTCATCGACTCGGTCGCTGCGCTGACACCCAAGGATGAGATTGAGGGCGACATGGGCGCGATGCACGTTGGCAAGCAGGCGCGGCTGATGTCGCAGGCGCTGCGCAAACTCACTGCCATTACTGCAAAGTCCAAAACCATCGTCATCTTTATCAACCAGATCCGCATGCAGATCGGCATGATGTTTGGCAACCCCGAGACAACGCCGGGCGGCAAGGCACTCAAGTTCTACACCTCGGTGCGACTTGATATCCGCCGCATCGCGCAGATTAAAAAAGGCGAGGAGGTGGTCGGCGGGCGACATCGCGTCAAGGTGGTTAAAAATAAAATCGCGGCACCGTTTCGCAAGACAGAGTTTGACCTGCTCTACAACGAGGGCATCAGCCGCGAGGGCGAACTCTTGGCGCTTGGCGAGTCGCTTGGCTTAGTTAAAAAATCGGGCAGCTCGTACTCGTTTGGCGAGGAGAAACTCGGCCGCGGCTACGACGCATCGCGCACCTACCTGCGTGAGAACAAAAAAGTGGGCAACGATTTGCTTAAAGAAATCCAAGCGGCACTTGCTGCTGGGTCGGCAAAGACGATGACCAAGCAAGGGTCGGATGACGAGGAGTAATCTCGCCACGCAGATTTTTTGAGAAGCAGTGCCTACGCGCGCTGCGCTGCAAACGTACGACGAGGCGTCGTGATGAGCAAGCGCATCGCATCGACGATAAAAGAGACGCCGATTAGCGCTACAACACCAAGCGCCAGTTGGACCACAAGCCGCGTGCCCGTGACCGCCGACAGGAGGTAGGTGGCAATACTTGAAAAACCGCCGCTCTCGACTGCAAAAAAGTTTGCCGCCACGTGTGGCACCGACACAAACGCAGCAACACCAGCGAGTGAAACGCAAAGCGCATACACCTTGAGCGCGGTCGCGCTCGTGAGTTGCCGCGCCATGTAGACCACCGCGACACTCGCCATCACCTGCTGCTCTATGTTGCTCTTGTTCATGCTTATATAAGTGTTTTATCGTATCTAACGTTACAGACCAGCTAGATTACGCGGCGTTTGTAATAGCATCATACACCTTTTTAAACTCGCGCTTGGCGCGATGCACCCGGGTCTTGATCGCCCCAACCGACACACCCTCCGCGGCTGCCATCTCATCCTGCGTCTTGCCCTCGACAAAAAATGCCGTGAGTGCGCGAGCAAAAACGGGTGGGATGCGAGTAAGAATGGATGCGACTTCGTCCATCACCTCTTTTTTCTCAAACTGGCGGAGGTTTTTGTCGGGGATGAGCTCAAATATCTCGGGGTCGATGTCGGCACGCACACCCTGCTCGCGGCGGCGACGAGCGTAGTGCGTCAGCGCCGTGTTGACCACGATGCGGTAGGCCCAGGACGAAAACTGTGCGCCCTCCTGCTTTTTAAACTTGCTCGCGTTGAGGTAGATTTTAGTAAACGCCTCTTGCACCACATCCTCGGCCTCCTCGGCCGAGCGGACAATCCCCACCGCCTTGCGCAAAAAGGGCGCTTCGTACTTGCGCACCAAAAGCGCAAACAGCGACGGGCGCGCCACCGACGCCGCCAACACATCCTCGTCGGACTTCCCCTCCCACTCATCCTCCATCGAGAGATAGTCCGTTGTCATGTCTATACTATATATCATGTGGCCTTTTACACTATAACCCGCGGAACATGGCGCGAGTTTCGCGCAGTTGGACAATTTGAGATTTTTGGCTACAATGCAGGGGTTATCGAAACAATCTATGCTTGAATACAACGAAATTTTACCGAAGAAAGTGATTTTACTCGAGGGAGAGCCGTACGAGGTGCTCGACGCGCACGTCTTTCGCAAACAAATGCGCAAGCCGGTCAACCAGACAAAACTGCGCCACCTGATCACCGGCAAGGTGACCGAGCAGGCCTTCCATCAGGCCGAGAAAGCCGACGAGGCCGACCTCGCGACCAAAGAGGTGAAGTATCTCTATCAAAACAAGGGCGAGTACTGGTTTTGCTCGATCAAAAACCCGGGGGATCGTTTTACTCTTGCCGCTGATATTGTCGGCACCGCAGGGCAATTTTTGAAAGCGAACACGGTGGTCGAGGCGGTTGTCTTTACCGACCCCAAGAGCGACGACGAGGACGGGCGAATTATCTCGGTGCGTGTGCCGATTAAAGTTGAGCTGCTGGTCAAAGAGGCGCCGCCAGCGGTGCGCGGCAACACGGCGCAGGGCGGCAGCAAGCAGATTGTCCTCGAGACCGGCGCCGTCATCAACGCTCCCCTCTTTATCAACGAGGGCGACCTCGTCCGCATCAACACCGAAACCGGGCAGTATGTTGAACGGGTGGATAAGAAGTAAAAAAGCCGAGCATACAAACAGAACAACCCACGCGGACGCAGATTGTCCCGTGGGCTTTTGCTACCCAAAAACTATTTGGTCATGCCGTGCAGTTCGTACGCGACACACGTAATAAACTCGTCGGGATTGAACTGCGGCAGGTCACCCTCCAGATCGAAGAAACGGAACCCAATCTCAGGGCTTCGCTCTAGATTCAACACGACGACGAAGCCCAGTGTTTCTCCTGCTGCTCTAATTGCAGCATCGACTCTTTTGGTATCTTCAAATGGCTCGGCGTGCGCCCAGCCAATCATCAGCTGATTTTGCTCTCCGTCGTAACCTTTTCCGCCAAAATCAATTTTGATCTGCAGAGGATCGTTTCCTGTCCTTGTCTTTACGACAGCAACGAAGTACTGCCCAGAAAACATCTTTGCAAGTGTCTCAGCGTGTGATTCCGACATTTGGTGTCTCCCGAAAGGAAGTTTCTAGCCGACGTCCATCTATATGGTATCAGTAAACAATGGTGGGACGCAACAAAAAAGCAAACCCCCAGCGCGGACGCGGGGGCTAGACGAAGTGGGTGAGGAATCCTACCGCAGTATTTTGGCGCTTGTGCAACCTGCCAGAGCAACACAAGCTACTGCCCCAAGCTTCGGTGGAGGGTGTCCAAAGAACACCGACACTTCAGAATACCTTAGCTTTGTGGTCTGAGATTGACGCCGAGAGATCCAATCCCTCTCACCTCAAGGACCCAGCACATTGACTGGCGTGTCCGAATAAATCGGACAAAAGTGCTGTAGAGGCTTTCAGACCCTCACCCACCACTATCATTTCATATAAGTATTTTTATTGCAAATCGAGTCGTTACTTCTTGATAACCGCAGTGAAATCAGACCACTGCTCGATGCGGAATGCGCGGATGTCGCGAACTGACGGTGCAAACCAGTCGAGCGCCTTGAGCGCGATGATTGCTTGAAACAGGTTCGCCATATCCTCGCTTTTGGTAACATAGACGCTCCCTTGGATCCGCTCAAACCCAAACCGCTCTAGCGTACATGCGATATCGTTGTACGCCTGCGTGACATTTTTTGGATGGTGTTTGTTTGTCTCCGCAACCACCAAATCGAAAGTGATGGCAAACATAGGGGTTATTCGTTAGGATCTTGCAGCGCGTCGCGGATCGGATACGCGGTCTCCTCTTTCGTGTCGAGCACGTGGATGAGCACCGAGTCCTTGTCGACCTCGCGCAATACCTCGTACAAAACGCCGTTTTGCCCAAAACGCCGCACCGAGCCAACCAGCCCACCCCCTACCGACGTTTTTGTATCAGCGGTACTCATGCAGAAAGTATAGCACAACGCACATAGTGTGCCACACAAACACAAAAAGACCACGGAGTGCTCCGAGGTCTTTTTGATTTCAAATTGAGAGCTGCTAAAGCAGGTTCCGCTCCAACACAGAGAGTCGCACAAGATCATAACAACGTCCCCACGTTGCTTTATCTTTACCCATTTTGTTTGGATTACGAACTGTCATAGCCTGATCTACAATACGTTCAGCAAGTTCAACTTTAATAGAATCGTAGAACTTGATGGGATCAATAACCCAACTGCATTTGCCTTGATCAGATTTTAGTAATGCTCGGAATGCAGCCAGCAGTGGGTAGATAAACGCACTGGGAATCTGATGCTTCGACACCTCTTGAGAGAATGGCAATTTTTCTGGTTTGCGTTCGCCAACACCAACCAGCTTTCCAAACTTACCACCCGTGCTGTTGTTATACGCATCTGGTAATGTTGCGTATATGTGATCATGCAACGCTAATATTTTAGGAAGTAGTGGGATGTACTTAGATATTAGCGCCTGATGATCTTTAACATGCTGCACAACAACACCCTTACCCGAATATGCGATGATCGGATGCTTGTTTCCATCGAATGAATCTGTGTCGAAACACACGAGATACGATAGTATATCTTTGATGTCTATGTCTTTCTTTGATCCATCCTCTGCAAGCTCATATTCCTTGTATGCGATCGATTCTGCATATGTCTCATGCTGCAACACCTCCTTTATTTGATTGTAATTCCCGCGCAACTCTTCCAAGCTTTGCTCACGAACCTGCGTCGAGGTGTTTCTTGCCTCAACGATACCAACGACATCTTCTAACTCCGAGATACCGGCTAGTATTTCGATTTTGACACAAGCAGTTATCTTTCCACTATCCTCTTCGGCAAAGGAATCTGCATATTCTCGAATAACTTTGAAAGTATGCCCGCCATCAAGAAGACCGTGAAGTTCTTTGTTTGACAACTCAACGGCTAGAATATTCGACTGGTTGTCGAACTCCGTTTGTTCAACCATGAGCGTCATGCCGCGGTTTTTGAAGAAGAAAGAGTCTGGTGCATCAGTTAGAGATTCTCGGATCTTTTTTGCCACCCCACCCGTAAGTTTTGGGTCACGAACATTAATTGACCTCCAGTCACCAATTTCATTAGGAACATCTCGCACATTAACAACCGCCATGTAAGTCGAACGGTTGGTTGAGTCATACGGACTCACTATCTTTCTAAACGAAACCACAGGGAAACTGATCTTTGTTGCTATTGCCATACTTTATTTGCTCTATCTTGATAATTTGGAGCGCAAAAAAACGCCCCATTAGAGCGCTGTAGATTCAAGGTGTGCAACAACCGCACAACACAAGCAGTGAAATCTAGCTTATTCCCGAGCTCTCGCTACGGACACCACAGCAAACGCTACTGGCGGTCAGCCGCGCCTTACGAACTGACATTGCTAGTATACGCAAAATACCGCCTCGCGCAAGCGACTTATGCACAGCCATTCTCTACACCTCCTCCAACGAGAGCCCCGATTGTTTGAGGATCGAGCGCAAGGTGGTGATACGTAGGTCGCCCGGATGTATCGGGACGGTCACACGGCGCTTGTCGACTGTGCGAAAGAAGATGCGGTGGCTACCATTTTGCCGCTGAAAGATGAAACCGTTTTTCTCGAGCACGACGCACATGCGGCGGACAGAGATGCTCGCCATAGTTATGCAGCAACAGATACCTGCACCATACCAAAAAGAGTCGTGTCAGGTTCTGGCGCGTCCTCCCCTTTTTCTGCCATATCTTCGAGATAGAGCTCAATCGCCTCGCGAGCCATCGCGCGCGCCTCCTGCATATCCTTGCCATAGGTAATACATCCCGGGAGCGCCGGCACGGTGACCGTATACCCTCCTTGCGGATCTGCTTCGAACACAAGCTGGAACGTCTGCGTTTTCATACCACGAGTATAGCATATCAATACAGCATCGCCACACAAACACAAAAAGACCGCGGAATGCTCCGTGGTCTTTTTGATTCGCGATATGCGCGTGTTGATTTGATACTATCGCACAATGTACGGCAAGAGTGCCATAAAACGAGCGCGTTTGACCGCCTCGGCGAGCGCGCGCTGGTTGGGAGCGGAGAGGCCGGTGCGACGGCGCGACATGATCTTGCCGTGCGGGTTGATGAACTTGCGCAGCACCTCGACATCTTTGTAGTCGAGCGCTTTAAACTGCGCGACGTAGGTATCTTTTGTTGCCATACGAATACTTATTCTAATTTCTAATGAATACTAACTACTGAGTCGATTGAGTATAGGATTGGGGATACACGACTAGAACGGGATGTCGTCGGGGTTGATATCCTCCTGCGGGTAGTCGATTGCATCCTCGCGCGCGGGCTTACTGCCGCTGCTCGTGCCACCAAACGGTGGGACAGATGCGGGCTCGACATCGCCACCTCCATCATACGAACCGCCCGCTGCCGCTCCGGCACCAGCGCCTGCCGAGCGCGGACCAAACTGCACCACCTCGGCAAGGATCTCGGTGCGATACTGCTTGCCCTTGTCGCTGTCCCACGTACGGGTCTGCAAGCGGCCCTCGACATACGCACTCGAGCCCTTTTTGAGGTACTGCGCGCAGGTCTCGGCCTGTTTGCCAAAGACGACGATGTTGTGGAACTGCACATCCTCCTGCTTGCTGCCATCCGCCTTTTTAAACGTGCGGTTGGTCGCGATGCTAAACGACGTGACGCTCCCGCCCGAGGGCAGCGCGCGCATCTCGGGGTCGCGGGTCAAGTTGCCAAACACCATCGCTTTGTTGATGTACATATCGTTCGTTATTAGTTGGTATAGAATCGCCCTTCTATAGTACTACTGTTTGCACGGGGCACGAAGGGCACCGTCAAGAAACTCGTGCTAGGCGACCAAGGCGTCGATCGACTTGTCCAAGTCCTCGTCGGACACGGCAACTTTTGCGGCATCCTCGACGACTGGCTTCTTGATCACCTCGCCCTCGAGGCGATCGGAGACAAACACCGCGCGGCGCGGAGCCGCGGTGATGTCCTCGCGCGTTGTCTCGATGATGAGAAAGCGCAGGACCTCCTTCTTGGCCGTGAGTGCTGCCGAGAGTGCTGGCACCAGCTCGCGCTCGAGCGCAAACTTGATGTGACCAAAAAACGCCTCGTTGTACTTCTCACGACGACCAGCGTCGGAGCGCTCGACCGTGTAGGCGAGCGTCATTTTCTGCGGGAACTGCTCATTGATAATTTCTGCAGTCCCAAGCAAAGAGCGAACGAACTCTACGACTGCCGCCACGCCGTCCTCACCGACCGTGGGGACAATGTGGAAACCGACCTCGTAGATGGCTCGCTCGCCAGTCGCTTGGGATAACCCTGCTGTTGCAGGATGCGACTTTTTTGTAGCCATGGCGACACTGTACCAGAAATGTCGATTTCTGCAACCTACTCTCCTCCTACCCTACCCACTTGTCCCCCTTGCCGCATTGACCCCCATGCACATTGCCGATACGCTTAAGAGCGACTAGTCCTTTCTCACTAAAAAACAAGGGGGAGAAAGCTATGCTCAACAACAATGGATCAGGAGGTGCTCCAGCGTTCTATCGCGAAGGCAGTCCTAACAGTTCGCAAGAATGCGCTACCAGACAAGAGTTCGTTGCAGTCCAAGACGCACTGCTTGTTGCGGTCTGCTGCGTATTGTTTGGGTGGATTGTCATAGATGTAGCCATTTTGCTATCGTGAGAACAACCCCGCCTGAAATATGGCGGGGATGACGTTTGTATTTTATGGCAGGATGCCAAATAGCTCCTGCGTATTTTTGAGAATCTGCTCGCGCAAAAATTCTTCGTCAACATTTTTGATGCGGGCGAGCGCGCGGACAATGTCGGGGATGTAGGCGGGCTCGTTCTTTTTGCCGCGATGCGGGACGGGTGTCACATACGGCGCGTCGGTCTCGGACAACAGCATATCAATTGGCATATTGCGCACCACCTCGTCGTAGTCGTGCGTAAAGGTGATCACGCCGGTAAACGACAGCATAAACCCAAGGTCGAGAAACTGCTTCGCGATGTCCCACGAGCCCGCGAAAAAGTGAACATCGCCGCGCACTTTTGCATGTTGCTTCACCAGCGCGAGCGCGTCGAGGTAGGCATCGCCACTGCCTGCCACATCCCCACCACGCGCACCATTGCGCACATGCAGCATGAGCGGTTTGTTGAGCGTGTTTGCAAGTTCAATCTGCGCGACAAATGCCTCGGTCTGCACTTTTTTTGTATCCTCCTCGAGCCGGTAGTAGTCGAGCCCGCACTCGCCTATCGCAATCACTTTTGGATCTTCTCCTAGTTTTTTGTAAAAATCAAAATCAAACTTCTCGCCACGCGAAGTAAAACCGCCGTATTGTCGGTTAGACGCGTCGTCAATTTCTCCAAACTCTTGCACATCGTGAAATGATTTCGCAGTATGCACCGGATGCAGACCGATAGTTGCGTATACATCACTTCTCTCTTTTCCATCAGCACCGAGCGAGTGTGCCAACTCAACCGCCTCGCGCGAGGTATCTTGCTGCGTACCAACCACGTTCATCCCAACGGACGCCTCGCGTGCACGCGACAGCACCACCTCGCAATCCTCATTGTATGCAGCAAACTGCACATGCGTATGTGCGTCGAAGTAACGCATTATTCTTTCCGCGGGAACAACATTGGGATATCTGTTTTATTCTCGACTATTGCCTCGCGAATCTTTATCGAAGCATCTGGCATGATAGGATCAAGTAGAGTTGCTACGCTCCACAAATCTTTCATGAGCCACCAGATTGCCTTCTGTCCAGCTTTTAGATCAGTCTTTACCAGCTCGAACGGCTTATTTTGGGTAATTGAATTATCCATCCAGCCGATTGCAGTGTGAGGCACATCACGACCAAAAATCATATCGAGGGCATCGCTAATCTTGTAGCCTTCTAAGTTTCTAATGAAAGCATGGTATATCTGGTCGTTACCTCTGACTATCTCGTCAAAACTATCCCTCTCATCTTTCTCCAACTCAACACCATTATTCCTAGCCAAAGTAATAACTCTGCGAACAAGATTCCCCAATCCGTTTGCAAGATTAGCGTTATACAACTCCTTAAACCGCTCCATGGTGAAGTCGGAGTCCTCGAACGGATGGATGTGGCGCGCGAGAAAGTAGCGCAGGGCATCGATGCCGTACTCGTTGGCAATCGCGAGCGGCTCGATCACGTTGCCAAGCGACTTGGACATCTTCTGCCCGCCGCTAGTGATAAAGCCGTGGTAGACCACTGTGTCGGTCGCTTTGATGCCGCCCGATTTAAGCATTGCCTGCCACATAATCGACTGAAAACGCACCTGATCTTTGCCCGCCATCTGCACCACCTCGCCATTGTTCCAAAACTTTTCAAAGTTACCGTCAGTGGTAGGCCAACCCAGAGTCGAAATATAATTCGTGAGCGCATCAAACCAAACATACATCACCTGTGTTGTGTCGCCGGGCACAGGGATGCCCCAACTCATGCGCGCGGTCTCGCGCGAGATACTAAAATCCTCCAACCCACCGTCGACAAACTTCAGCGCCTCCTCGCGCCGCCACTCGGGCAGGATGACCGACGAGTTCGAAAGATAGTCGTGCAAGTAACTTTGATAGCGACTCAAGCGGAAGAAATAATTTTCCTCCTCGATCTCGACTGGCTGCATGTTTGGATGATTGGGGCAGCGACCGCTCACTAGGTCGGTCTCTTTAAGAAACATTTCATCACCAACACAGTAGAGCCCTTTGTATTTCTTTTTGTAGATATCGGGACCGTCGAGACCAATGTTTGCCACACATCGCTGCCACAACTCCTGCGCTGCCGCGATATGCCCCGTGTCGGTGGTGCGGATAAACACATCGTTGGATAGATTAAGCCCTTCTTTCAACTTACGAAACTGCGCGGCGTAGTGGTCGACATACGCCTGTACGTCTTGCCCAGTCTCGGCAGCTTTTTGGAAAATCTTTTGCCCATGCTCATCGGTACCAGTATTAAAAAACACTTCCCTCCCCGCGAGGCGATGGTAGCGCGCGATAATGTCCGCCTGCACTGCCTCAAGTGCGAAGCCGATGTGGGGGTCGGCGTTCACATATGGGAGCGTGGTAGTGATATAGAGAGGTTTCTGTTCCATACTGCAACCCTACTCCGCACTGCCCTTGAGTGCAAGACGATTCTTTTTGTCGATGTCGGCAACAAACTCCTGTATCGCGCCGGCGATGGGGACAGACAACAAGACACCGAGAAAGCCGACGAGCTTGAATCCGACCAAGAGCGCGAGGATAACGAGGAGCGGCGGCACGCCGACGACCTTTTTGACCACGAGCGGATAGATAAGGTGCGCCTCGAACTGCTGCACCACAACATAGAGCCCGATGATGAGTAGCGCCTCGGTCACGCCGCCGGTAGTAAACCCGACCGCCGCCGCGGGGATCATCGCGAGGATCTGCCCGAAGACCGGGATGAGCTCGAACACGCCTGCCAACACCGCGAGCAGTGGCGCGTGCGGCACGCCAAGTATCAGCAACCCCAAGTAGAGCAAGATGCCAACAAGGAACCCAAGGATGAGCTGCCCTTGCATCCATTTGCCGATTTTGTGCTGCGAGCGCTTCCACAAGTGGAGCACGTAGGCCTGACTCTCGGCGGGAGTAACCACGCGCAGGAAATCGTCGACACCGGTCTCTTGGACAGAAAAATAAAATGAGAAGACGACGATGAGCACAAACGAGGTGAGCCCGCCAAAAAATGCCGAGACAGTGGAGAACACGCCGCCGGTCGAGTTGCCCAGCGTGGTCGACAACTCGCGCAGCACATTTGCCAAGTTGAGCGTGTCACCCACCGAGCTGGGCAACAATCCGTGCGTCAAACCAGAGACATTGACGGTTGAGAGTGTCGCGGGCAATTGTTGCAAAAAGTTTGCCGCGTCGTTGAGGATGGGTGGGATAAAAAAGAAGAGCACGGCAACAAACGCGCCGACGATCCCCACATAGACCGTGATGACGGCGAGCAGCCGCGAGAAGTGGCGGCGCATCAGGGCGTGGATGCCGGGCTCGATTGCCGAGGCGATGACCACCGAGGCCAGCAGCATGAGCACGATGTCGCGCAGGTACCACAGCAGACCAAAGAGCACCAAAAATAGGAGCGTTTTGACGACGCTCCCCGAGGTGATGTGGATATTGACAGCACTGTTATTGTGGCCGTTGCTCGTATCATTGCGCTCGTGCATATATTTGAATGATAGCACAAACAGCAACAACCCGTACTTGTATTATGCTCGAATTGCTTTAGACAAAAGTGGGATAAGCTCTTCTATTTTGACACGCTGCTGCTCACCGGTGTCGCGGTCGCGGAGGGTGACGGTGTCTTTGAGTACGGCTCCCTGCCCCGAGGAACTCGAGGGGTCGCCCGCACCGATAGTGTCAAAGTCGATGGTGATACAAAACGGCGTGCCGATTTCGTCCTGGCGACGGTAGCGCTTGCCGATGTTGCCGTTGTCGTCCCACACAATCTGCGGGATTTCTTTCTTGAGCATCTGGTAGACCTCGCGCGCTTTTGCCACCAACTCGGGTTTGTTTTTGAGGAGTGGAAAGACAGCTGCTTTAACAGGCGCGATTGCTGGTTTAAATTTGAGAAACACCCGCGTCTCCCCTCCTAAGTCGTCCTCGGTGTAGGCATCCGCGAGTACCGCCAAAAACATGCGGCTGAGGCCAACTGACGTCTCGAGTATCCATGGGACACACTTCTCGCCTGTTTCGGGGTCGGTGTAGCGCAGGTCGATACCCGAAAACTGCATATGCTGCGAGAGATCGTAGTCGGTGCGGTCGTGGACCCCCTCCAACTCATCAAAGCCAAGCGAGGGGAAGTTGTACTCGATGTCCCACGCATCTTTTGCATAAAAGACAAGATTCTCGTGCTGCTTCCAACGCAAGTTCTCCTCGCGGATGCCGATTGCGAGATACCAATTCCATCGGTCTTGTTTGATCTGCTCATACGCATCTTTGTTTTGGTTCGGCTTGATGAAGAACTGCGTGTCGGCCTGCTCGAACTCACGCAAGCGGAAGAGAAAGTTGCGCGGCGAAATTTCGTTGCGAAATGCTTTGCCAATTTGCACCACACCAAACGGTAACTTTGGCTGTAGCGTATCGAGGATATTTTTAAAGTTGAGGTAGATTCCTTGGCACGCCTCGCCCGGGAGGTACACGGGTTCTGTCCCTGATGAGGTAAAGTCACCGAGGTTTGTCTTGACCAGCAAGTTAAACGCGCGCACTGCGGTAAAATCTTTTTTGCCGCAGTTGGGGCAAACGATTTCGCTGCGATGCGCATCGAAAAGATCATTGAGTGCTTTCTCGGACATCTTTTCGTCGGCAACAACACCAACTTTTGCAAGCTCTTTGTCGACACGGATACGCATATTGCACTTGCGGCACTCAGCGAGCGGGTCGGAGAATCCGCTCGTGTGTCCGCTCGCCTCCCACACCCGCGGATTTTTAAACATGCCCGAGTCGATACCAAAATAATTTTCTTTGTCGTAGACATTGGCGCGCCACCATGCCGCTTTCAAATTATTCAACAGCTCGACACCACGCGGGCCAAAGTCGTAGACGCCCGCCAAGCCGCCATAAATTTCGGACCCGGGGTAGACAAAGCCACGGCGCTTGCACAGCGAGACAATTTTTTCCATCAACGTGTCGGGATTTTTTTCAGTCATATCATTGTTAGTACGCACCACTACTTATTTTGCCGAGACCGGTGCCATACTTTGCGTAAAGGCACCATCACTACCAAGCAAGGTTGTTGG
>CAIJFH010000031.1 GCA_903819895.1 Candidatus Adlerbacteria bacterium | reverse complement strand
CGTGCTCGACCCAGCGCTGGTGCGCCCCGGCCGCTTCGACCGTCGCGTCACGATCGAGCTGCCCGACCGTGGCGACCGCGTCGAGATCCTCAACATCCACGCACGCAAAAAGCCGCTCGCCGAGGATGTAAACCTCGAGGTCATCGCCGAGCGCACGCCCGGGTTCTCGGGTGCCGACTTGGCAAACTTGATGAACGAGGCGGCAATTTTGGCTGCGCGAGAAAATCGCAAGACAGTCGCGCAGTTTGACCTCATCCGCTCGATAGAAAAGGTGATGTTGGGGCCGGAGCGCAAGTCGCATGTGCTGAATACTAAAGAAAAAGAGATCACCGCCTACCACGAGGCGGGGCACGCAATTGTCGCGTCGCTCTTGCCATATGCCGACCCAGTGCACAAAATTTCCATCATCAGTCGCGGCCGCGCTGCGGGGTACACGCTCAAGCTGCCGTTTGAGGATCGCCGTATGCAGTCCAAAAACGAGTTCCTCGATGACATCGCGATGTCGCTGGGTGGCTACATTGCCGAGAAAGAGGTCTTTGGTGACATCACCACCGGCCCCAGCAACGACCTGCAGGTGCTGACCTCGCTCGCACGCAACATGGTGACCCGCTGGGGCATGTCGGACAAAATGGGCACCGTCGCCTTGGAGGGCGAGGGTGGTCGCGCGCTGTTTGGCACCGGTGTCGAAGGGAAAGAATATTCTGAAAAAGTGTCCGCTGACATTGATGCGGAGGTCAAACACATCATCGACGGCGCGTACAAGAAGGCGCTCGACATTATCACCAAGCGCCGCAAGCTCCTCGACGCAATCGCGCATCGCTTGGTCGAAGTTGAGACAATCGAGCGCGAGGAGTTTGAACAAATCCTTATCGTCCACGGCGTCCAGCCAAAAAAGAAGCAAGAAATCGACGTCAAACCCGCGGTCGTGGATTTTTAGAAAAGAAGCCCGCCCCAAGGCCAGGAGGCCAAGGAGCGGTCGGGGGTCGGCTACGTTGTAACAATGGAGTGGCGCACGTCCATCCAGACACTCAGGGGTATTCTTTCTTTCTCAGGAAGTTGCTCCAAAAAAGTGCGCGCTCGTTGGTGCATCTGCTCGACTCGGGCGGCTATCTCGTCGCTGTGCTCGGATATCAATCTCCCTTGTCGTTGGTAAAACTTCTCAATATATTCCAACAACGTAAGCAATGTTGGCGGTTCTTTAGGGATTTCGTCGTTACCGAATACTTCAGCTGCCAGGCAGTATTTAATGCCCACGATTTTTTCCGGCACGTGATGGTGGAGTAGTATCTCTAGAAGTCCACATGGGCACCATTCACTTACGTACGGCGGCACAGCAAGTAGTTCTGGTCCGTCACTGAACCCAGGGACTGCGCTCCATGACATTATGGTTTCCCTTGTGCTTGGCGCAGCGATAAGCCAGCTAAGCGGAGGTGGTAGCCAGCAATAGCCAGATTCACGCAAGTGAAATTGTGCGCTCGTTGCGCTCGGGTGTATCTTCAAGAGATGTACCTTTCTGTGAGTGTGCTCTAAAGACTAATGGTAGCATGTCATTGTTGTTTGCGGTAGAGTAAAAGAGCAGGAGTTGCACGCCCGTAGCTCAACGGTAGAGCAGTCGCCTTATACGCGATTGGTTGGGGGTTCGAATCCCTCCGGGCGTACAAAAAAGTAGCAACACTATACGACACAACGGGTTGGATTGGTAGGGTAGGAGAATTAGTGTAGGTAATTGTTGCACGGAGAAAATTTGCTGTATACTGTCTCTGTGTGCTTTTAATAAATCTTTATTGTCCATCGTATGCAAGAGCGTCCAAATAGCACAGATGCACCAAAGCCAAATTTTATAGAGAACGCATCTACAAGAGGTGCGGAAAATCGAGCAGCCCTTGTCGAAGCAGCAAAATCTCGATTGGGAGGTGTGGGAAGTAAGTTGCTCAAGGGTGTTGATTTTGCGCTAGGTGTACCAGGAGCTGCTAAGGAGAAAGTTGTTGAGGTGATGTCTCGCGCAAAAGAGAAGATGATACAAATCGGTGAGAAAATGTCCGCACGCGCCTCTTCAGCTGCAGAAAAAGTATCGCAACGTTTTATCGAAACAAAAGACAAGGCGGGTAGCAGGATTGCATCGCTCAGTAAACGAGCACTTGCGGCTGGTTTGTCGCCTGTTGCGTGGGGAGAGAAAAAGGTAAGCCAGATACGCGCATTTCCAGCAATTTTCGACTACACCAAAGCAGCGGGTGCAGAGCGTCAAGCGGACGCACAAGAGACAAAAGCACAACAGATTGAGAATAAGGCACTTGCTGAAGCTGAAAGTATCGAGGAGCAAATTCAAAGATTGAAGGCACAACAAGAAGCCGTGTTGCAGAGAGGTCAAGAAGAGGCCGAGCGTATGCGCGGCGTGAGAGATGTTGCACGTGTACAGCAACGACAGTTTGAGTCCCAAGCGAGAGCAATGAGGGATCGTGCTGCACAAATGCGTACTGTCCGAGATTATATATCAGGACTGCGCGCTGCCTAATGTACTACCCATCATGACACTCGAACAAGTAAAAGGATTCATCAGCATGGGGGCGTTTTCGCCCGAGGTGTTGGATAAGATGAATGGCATCATGGATGCGGCGATTGCGCGTGGGAGTATTACTGCCGAGGAGCAGGCGCAACTCTTGGAGCTGGTTGATCTGGAAAACGAAGCGGCGACCATCGAGGCGGACGCGCTCGAGGAGTCGGCAGCGGCGCTCGAGGAGTTTGCCAAAGAGACGGACGCGGCGCTCGCGCAGTATGAGCAGGATATGGCAGAGATGGAGAAGGAGTTTCTTGCCGAGTTGGAAAAAGTCACGCCCGAGGCGGCTGCAGAGTAGTTATTCGAAGTGCATCAGCTGCGCTCGCTGGTGTAGCGCGTGCGCGAGCAGGGGATGTGTTGCTAGTGTTTCATCTTGTGCGACGAGTGCGATCGCCTCGGCGCGTGCAGCCTCAACCAGTTTTATATTTTTAAGCGCCTCCATGCCGATGTCCGAGATGCCCCACTGCCGCGCGCTTGTGCCGCTCGAGGTGCTGCGGCCGACCAACTCGCCTGGGCCGCGTTGCAAGAGGTCCTGCTCGGCGAGTTCGAAACCGTTTTTTGCCGTGGCGAGCGCTTTTAGTCGCGCCAAGGTGTGCTCGCCTTTGCTCTCGGGGCAGACGAAGCAGTATGTCTGATGGTTACTTCGCACCACGCGGCCGCGCAGTTGGTGCAATTGGGCGAGACCAAACCGCTCGGCGCCTTCGATCAGAATCATCGTCGCGTTGGGGACGTTGACACCCACCTCGACCACCGAGGTTGCAACAAGGATATCGATTTCGTATTTGGCAAATCGCGCCATGACGTCATCTTTCTCTTTCGGCGTCATTTTGCTATGCAAGATTTCAATTGCATATTCAGGGAAGATCTCTTTTTTGAGTCGCCTCGCCTCGGCGGTCACCGACTTTGCCATCAAGGCAAACGCCTTCTCTGGGTCGGGCTCGTCGATGCGCGGGCAGATCACATACGCCTGCCGACCTTTCGCGAGTTGCTCGTGCATGCGCGCATAGGCGACACTTCGTTTTTCTGGTTTGATAATTTCGGTGATAATCGGCTTGCGACCTGCGGGCATCTCATCGAGCAGTGTGAGATCGAGGTCGCCATAGGCGGTGAGCGCGAGTGTGCGGGGGATCGGCGTCGCCGTCATCGACAGCAGGTGCGGCAGCGGTGTTTCTTCGACCATCTTTTTTTTCGCCAACTTGCGGCGTTGGTTGGTGCCAAAGCGATGCTGTTCGTCGATAATTACAAGTGCCACGTGTTTAAACTGCACCGACTTTTCAATCAGCGCGTGCGTGCCAATGAGCACTGCAATCTCGCCCGATGCGACCCACTTGAGCAGTTGCGTGCGCGAAATCGGTGTTGCTTTTCCCCGACTAATTTTTGACGGGAACTTATAGCAGCCGCTGCCAGTAATCAGCCCGATGGTAATGGGGAAATGCTCAAAGTATTTGATAAACGACTCAAAGTGCTGCTTCGCTAGTATTTCTGTCGGCGCCATGTAGGCAACTTGTAGTGTTCCAGCGTGCGCGGCGAGTCCTGTCTTCTTGTCAGTTGGGCGTGTATGTACCGTAGAAAATGCAGCAGTTGCCGCGACCGCCGTCTTACCCGAGCCGACGTCGCCCTCGAGTAGTCGCGACATCGGTCTACCACTTTTCATATCATCCAAAATAATTTCAATCGCGCGGCTCTGCGCATTCGTTGGTGCGAAGGGGAACGCGGACATAAACGCAGCGACCTCTTTCGCGGGTGCGTCGATAGTGTAGCTCTGCTCGCGCGACTCCTGCATGCGTTCGCGTCGCCGTGCAAGTTGGATCAAAAATACTTCCTCGAATGCAAACCGCTTGCGTGCTGCGTCGGCATCTTTCTGTTTTTGCGGCGCGTGCATCCACACCAGTGCCGTCTTGAGTGTCGGCAAGTTGTACTTTTTCAGCATCTCGGCAGGCAAGTAGTCCTCGATCGAAGATACGGAGGACGGACCTCCGTGTGGCGCGGCGAGAATCTTTTCTATCGCATGTCGAAACCACAGCGATGTTATGCCGCGGCTTTCTGGATACACCGCAAAGAGTTTGCTCGGGTCTGAGTGTTTCTCGCCTGAGTTGAGGTCGATGGTGTTTTCTTGGAAGAGTCCCTCTTCGCTAATCGATGCACGCTCAAGTTGCGGGTTGGCGAGGTAGAGCGACCCTTCTTTGCCAGCGACTTTGCCAACCGCTTTCACTCGCGTGCCATTCAAATACATCTTCGCGATATATGGCTGGTTAAACCACATCAGCTTGATGCGCCCCGACTGGTCGCGCAGGTACCCTTCCGACACGGGGATCTTGCGCTTCCACGACTTCTTTGTCTCCAACTTTTCGAGCGTGCCGACGAGCGTCGCCTCCTGCCCGAGCACGAGCCCCGCAACACTTGCCTCGCCACCCGCCTGCTCGTAGCGAGTAGGGAAGTAGAAGAGCAAATCACGCACGGTCTTGAGTCCGAGCTTACTTAGCGCCTGCCGCTGCCCCTCTACAAGCCGAAAGTGCACTGTTAGTTGGTCGTTGAGCTGCATGTCTCTATCATAGTCGATGTGCAGTGTGTCGGAACCTGCTCTGGTATACTCCATATATATGGCTACAAAAAATACTAAGAGCAAGAAAAAAGACACTACAGCGCAGCAAGCAATCGCGCTACACAAAAAGCTCGCGGGGAAGATTCGCGTGATGCCGGCGCCGCCGATCAAGACGCGGGCGGATTTATCACTTGTCTACACGCCCGGCGTTGGCGCGGTGTCGACGCTCATTGCGGGCAAGAAGGGTGCGCTCAATCCAGTTAAAAGACAATCGGCGCTCGCCAAACAATATACGATTAAAAGTCGCATGGTCGCGGTGATATCCGACGGCACAGCCGTCTTGGGGCTTGGCAACATCGGTCCCTATGGTGCGCTGCCGGTGATGGAGGGCAAGGCCGCGCTCTTTAAGACGTTCGCGAACGTTGACGCGTTTCCGATTGTGCTCGACATCCCTGCCAACACGCCAGCCGAGCGGCGCATCGACGTGGTGGTCGAGACAATCCTCGCTGTCGCTCCCGCGTTTGGCGGCATCAACCTCGAGGACTTTGCCGCACCCGATTGTTTCGAGATCGAGGAGCGCGTCAAAGCGGCGCTCGATATCCCCGTGATGCATGACGACCAACACGGCACCGCGATCGTCGTGCTCGCAGCACTCATCAATGCATCGGCGGTGGTCAAAAAGAATTTTAAGAAATTAAAAGTAGTCGTCTCGGGCGCTGGTGCTGCAGGGACCGCAATTACTAAACTTCTGCTACTCGCGGGCATCAAAGACATCATCGTGCTCGACAGCAAGGGCGCGTTGAGTGTCGCGCGCAGTGAGTTGTTGGGATATAAAAAAGAATTGGCGGCGCAGACCAACCCGCGCGGTGTTGTTGGTGGTTTGGCGGAGGTTCTCGCGGGTGCAGACGTCGTCGTCGGCGTGTCTGGCCCAGGGCTCATGACGGCAGCAGAGGTGCGATTGATGGCAGAGCAGCCAATTGTTTTTGCACTTGCCAACCCGGTGCCCGAGATTTTGCCCGACGAAGCAAAGAGGGGAGGTGCCGCGGTAGTTGCCACCGGCCGCTCCGATTTCCCCAACCAAATAAACAACTCACTCGTCTTCCCGGGCATCTTCCGCGGCGCGCTCGACCGCCGCGTATCAAAAATAACCGACCGGATGAAACTTGCTGCCGCAAAAAATTTGGCCGCATTGGTCAAAAAACCCACCGCCGACAAAATCATCCCCGGCCCTTTCGACCGCGGCGTAGTCGAAGCAGTGTCCAAAGCAGTGCGATAAAATAACCACTCAGGTTTGGTGTTGTGCTACGTATATATCCGGTATATACTACTGATATGAACGTAAAAGTGATATTCAACACCAACAAAAAGTTAAAGGATGCAGCGATGCGCAAGGCGCGTCTGCAGGGGATGACTTACTCCACCGTGCTCAATTTGGCCACCGAGGCATATGTTGATGACCGTCTCAACATTGGTATGTTCGAGCGCGACCTTGCCACCGCTCGGCAGCAGGTTCGGCAGGGTAAAACAATCCCCGCAGCCGAGTTATACCAAAAGCTTGGACTACAGGTAAAATAAAAGGGTGAAAATTGAGTACACCGAGAAAGCGGCTGAGCAATTTGAGGACTTGCCAACAGATGTGCAAACGAGAATAGCGCACAAACTCTCTTTTTATCTGCAACAAGAAGATCCTTTGCAATTTGCAAAGCGCTTGGTTGGTATGGATGTATACCGATTTCGAATCGGGGAGTATCGTGTACTGTTTGAGCTCGGTAAAAATGTCTTGTACGTACTGCTGATTGTAAAAAGAGACAAGGCGTATCGTGACCTATAAAACCACCACACAATCGCGGGGGTTGTACAGCTTGGCAAGTGGCGGGGAATATTTATACTACGGGTATCTATGATTTCAGTTGACGGCGTATCAAAAGAAATCAACGGGCGCGTAGTGGTTGATGGGCTCAACCTGCGTATCAAAAAAGGCACGGTGTTTGGCTTCTTGGGTCCCAACGGTGCCGGCAAGACGACAACCATCAAGATGTTGGTTGGGCTCAACAAACCAGACGCTGGCTCGGTCACCATCGATGGTAAAGCGCCCAGTGTCGCGAGCGCGCGCGAGCAGATCGGCTTTATGCCCGAGGCGCCGTACTTCTACGAGCACTTGACCGGCCTCGAGTTTATCACCTTTTGCAGCCAGCTCTTTGCGACGCATCGCGCGAGCCGCGAGGAAATTGATGAGTTGCTGCAAAAAGTGGGCATCTTTGAGGCACGCAACAATAAGATAACGACCTACTCCAAGGGGATGAAGCAGCGCTTGGGTTTTGCGCAGGCGCTGGTCAACGATCCTGCGTACATTTTTCTCGATGAGCCGCTGGACGGTCTCGACCCCATAGGCCGCCGTGCGCTCAAGACAATCATCGGCGAGTTAAAAGCGGCAGGCAAAACAATCTTCTTTAACTCGCACATTTTGTTTGATACCGAAGAGTTGTGCGATGAGATCGGCGTCTTGCATCAGGGGTCACTGCTCTATAGCGGTCCTATCAATGAGTTTACGCGCGGCAAGTCACTGGAAGAGCAGTTTGTTGCCACAATTGAAACGCTCACTGATGTGCAAGATGCACGCTAATCTACACTAAAAATATGACCACTTTTTTAAAACACAGCTACGCGGTCGCCAAGAACACCTTTAAAGAAGGTGTGCGCGATAAAATCTTCTACGGCATCATCGCGTTTGCGTTTGTGTTTATCACCTTTACCATCTTCTTGGGGTCAATCTCGCTTGGCGAGAATGTGCATATCATCCGCAGCATCGGGCTCGCGTGTATCTACCTTTTTGGTGTGTTAACGACACTCTTCCTCGGCACGACGCTCATCTACAAAGAGCTCGAGCGCCGCACATTGTATTTTATTCTCTCTAAACCAATTGCGCGTGGTGAGTTGGTGGTCGGCAAGTTTGCCGGGTTGCTCGCGAGTGTGTCTGTGTCGCTACTTGGTATGCTCGCGGTGTACCTTGGCGTCGTGTGGTACGAGGGCGGCGGGTTCGACTTGTTGGGCGTGCTCGCGGTGTGCTATGAAGTGCTCGAGTTGGCGCTGCTCATTGCGATCACCGTCTTTTTCTCGACCTTTTCGCGCCCGCTTGCGTCGATTATCTATGCGATCCTCTTTCTCTACATTGGCCACTCGCTGGGGTTGTTGGTCGAGCAGGCGACACGCACGGGCGGAGCGTTTTTGCATCTGTCGCAGGCGCTCTACTATGTGCTGCCTAACCTCGACAAGTTCAACATCCGCGACACGATTATCTACAGCACTGCGCCCAGCGTGCTTGGGGTCGCATTAGTGGTGGCGTATGCGGCGCTCTACACGGCGCTCTTGCTGTGGCTGTCGTCGCTACTGTTGGCACGTCGCGAACTCTAATATGCAGCATGCTATGCAACAACGAACGCATACAACACTCGTTGGATGGATACTCGCAGCGGCACTGCTTGCGGGTATTGTTGGCGTACAATTCCTCGGCGACGCACATCAGCCAAAAAAGTCGACGCAGATTTTTACCTACTACTCACCGGCGCTGCTGCGCGTTGCCGACCTCGGACTCAACACCGCGACCGCGTCACTCCTGTGGCTTGGTGTGATCCAAAACATCGCCACCCAAGGGTCGATGCGCGGGCTTGCAAACAATATCGAGACGATCAACGCGCTCGACCCAAAATGGTCGTACCCGTATGCGTTTGGCGTGTTGATGATCCCGATGATGGCGCCCGAGGAGACGCAGGACGCGGTGATGATTGGTAAAGATGGTATCGCCAAAAACTTGGGCGATTGGCGTATCCCGTTTTACCTCGCGTCGACCTATCATCTCAACCTCAAAGATGAGCCAAACGCTACGCGTTACTTTGCAATCACCGCCAACACGCCGGGCGTGCCGGAGGGTGTGCGTGTCTCGACGCTCAACTATGGCACGCGCACCGACCTGCGCGACAAAACGCGCGCAATTTGGGTCGCCATCTACAACAGCTCCAAGGATGATGTGGTGCGCGAGCAAGCAAAAAATGCGGTCGACCATATCGACCTCGTTGCCCTGCTCGACCAAGCAATCGCGCTGTACAAAAAGCAATACGGCGCATACCCCAAGACGCTCGACGACCTGGTACGCGCAGGCATCCTCCCCGAAGTCCCCGTCGACCCCGTTGGTCTTGTCATTGGCATCAACCCCGCGAGCGGCAACCTCACCTTTACGTTGCCGAAGGAGTAGTAGTTCTCTGTCGGTGTTCCGCGGTGTACTGTGCTACACTAGACGCATGGCGGTAAAAGCACCCACAACACAAGGTACCCAACATCGGTCTTTACCTGCGAGCTGGAAGCGCGCGGCGGGCATGTTGCGTCGACATAAAAAGTCACTCGAGGAGCACGCAAAGCAAATGCGAGCGCAGTGGCGTGGACGCTATGGTGCTTGATACCAACATCCTTATTGCCTATCTTGCTGGCGAAGAGTCGGTGGTTGAACAATTGTCCGAATGGAAAGGGAGCGGCGAGCCACTGTATCTGCCGACCGTGGTTGAGGCGGAGCTGTTGTCATTTGCAAAATGGACACCAAGTGAGCGTCGCATGGCAGAGGTGTTTCTAGAGCAGCATTTTATATCAATTCCGTTTGACCGCTCGACTGCAAGGATTGCAGCACAGATTCGTCGAGCAACTCGTATTGCGCTCCCTGACGCAATCATTGCGGCGAGTACGTTTCTTGCACATTCGACGCTGGTTACTCGCGATGTAACCGATTTTCGCAAAGTGCCAGACCTGCGTATGGTGACGATATAACCACTAGACCTCTGGTATACTACTTGCATGAATAGTATCGAGGTGGGGAAGGCGGGGCCGGCGGCACGCGCAGAGTTGGAGCAGTTGCGTGCACGCGCGGCACAGTTGGAGCAGCAGCTGCAAGCGGAGGATGTGCCAGGTACCGTTGGTGCCACAGAGAGTGGAGCAGGTGGTGCGACGCGGGAGAAAGCGCCGAGTATACGCGACGCAGCGCACGTGGCGGTTGCCGAGCGCTGGCAACAAGTGGCGGGGGTGGCGGCGCCGAGCCCCGAGAATCCGCGCGCAGCAGCACAGCCCGAGGCAATCACCTTGCAATTGGCACCCGAGGAGCACGACGAGCTCATGGGCGGCATCATTGGTATCTTGCAAGAGCGCGGCGTGTCAAAGGCCATTGCTGCCGCCGAGCAAACGGGCAACCCGCATCTCATCGACGACTTCCATCGCATTTTGGTCGAGTGGGTGCGCGAGGGGCTGCCCGCAAAAGGTGCAGAGGAGAAAAAGTATCGCACCGCGCTGTCGCTCGTGCTGTTTGAGATCACCTTCCCCAGTACCGAGCAGGAAAAGGACAAACCCGCCGACGCAGCAAAGGCGGTGCACGATTTTATCCAGCTGATGGAGCAGCTCTACCGCGGCATGCTCCAGATGGATGCAAAAAAGGGCGAGTATTTCTCGTTTGAGATTGCCAACCCAGCGAACGCGTCGCACATCGCGCTCTACATTGCCGTGCCCCATGCGCGCCGTGCCCTGTTTGAAAAATTATTGTCAGGATTGTATCCAAGTGCTCGGCTCACCGAGCGCCGCGACGACTACAACATTTTTGCATCCGGCGCCGAGGTTGCTGCGGCGCATGTCGCCTTGGCCGAGCGGCCGATCTACGCGCTGCGGTTGTTTGATCAATTCCCTAACGACCCGCTCGATGTGCTGCTCAACGCATTTTCAAAATTAGAGCGCGCGGGCGAGGGCGCAGCGGTCCAGTTTGTCGTGTCGCCCGCCGACCATGGGCTCCTCAAGCACTACCGCACCGCGCTCGAGGATATCCGCTCGGGCACGCCGCTCCATCATGCGACCAATGTCAAGACCGGGTTCGTGCGCGTGATGCGCGATGTCGTCTCCGTTTTTTCTGCACCCGAGAAGTTGGATGTCGACAAACGCCTCGCAGCCGACGACCCCCGGCTCAAAAATATCGAGAGCAAGATCGCGAGCCCGATTGTCCACGCGGTGGTGCGCGTGGTGGCATCTGCGGCAACACGCCCGCGTGCCGAGTCGATTTTGCAAGAGCTCGAAGGTCCCTTCCAACAGTTTGCCGACACGGCGGGCAATCGGCTGGAGTTTCATCCGGTGTCACATCGCCGGATTAAGACCTTTGCGCAGCAATTTTCGTATCGATTGTTTGAAGCGGAGCGTGCATTGCCGCTGTCGACGCAAGAGTTGGCGACCATTGCGCACCTGCCGGGGAGTACCAGCAAGGTGGCTGCGCCCGAGCTGCGTCAGGAGAAGAGTGCTGCCGCGGCACCCCCGAGCGACTTGCCACAAACAGGCGCAGTGCTTGGTGTCAACAAGTTTCGTGGCTCAACCCAGGAGGTGCGCATTGTGCCCGAGGATCGCCTGCGCCACCTCTATGTCATCGGCCAGACCGGCACGGGTAAGTCGACGCTGCTTAAAAATGTCATCATCCAAGACATCAAATCGGGCGCGGGTGTGTGTATGATCGACCCGCACGGCAGCGACGTTTTGGAGGTGCTCTCGGCGGTGCCGCCCGAGCGCATGGCAGACGTCATCTACTTCGACCCGGGCGCTACCGAGCGGCCGATGGCGCTCAACATGCTCGAGTACGATGCCTCGCGCCCCGAGCAAAAGACGCTCGTGGTGGATGAGCTCTTCGGCATATTCAAAAAACTCTTTGGCGCGTCGCCCGAGAGCATGGGCCCTGCGTTTGAGCAATACTTTCGCAACTCGGCGCTCTTGGTGATGGAAGACCCTGCGTCGGGCAACACCTTGCTCGACATCACGCGCGTCTTTAGTGACGAGGCGTTTCGGCTGCAAAAACTTGCCGCATGTAAAAACCCAATTGTTAAACGATTTTGGGAGGATATCGCCATGAAGACAACAGGCGAGCAGGGCTTAGAAAATTATGCGCCGTATGTGACCAACAAGTTTGATGTCTTTACCACCAACGAAATCATGCGCCCCATTATTGCGCAGCAGCACTCCTCGTTCAACTTCCGCGAGATTATGGATACAAAAAAGATCTTGCTCGTCAACTTGGCCAAGGGCCGCATTGGCGAGATTAATGCCAATCTACTCGGGCTCATTATCGTCGGCAAGTTTTTGATAGCGGCGCTGTCGCGTGCCGACTCGGTGGGCAAAGAGATGGCGCCGTTTTATCTGCATATCGACGAGTTCCAAAACGTGACGACGCCATCCATTGCGACCATTTTGTCCGAGGCACGCAAGTATCGGCTGTCGCTCACTGTCGCGCACCAGTTTATCGCACAGTTGACCGACGAGATCCGCGACGCGGTGTTTGGCAACGTGGGCTCGATCTGCGCCTTTCGTATTGGTGCAGCCGACGCCGAGCAGTTGGAAAAACAGTTTGCGCCAACCTTTAGCGCGCGCGATTTGATGAATGTCGATAATCGCAACGCGTATATCAAGATGCTCATTAACGGCAAGCCGTCGCAGCCCTTTAATATTGAGACGCTGCCCTTTGAGGCGGGGACGCAGGAGTTTGCCGACCAAATGCGGCAGATGTCCTACCTGCGCTATGGCCGCCCGCGCGCTGATATCGAAGCCGAAATCGCCAGCAACCTCTCCTCCTCCGCCCAATCTCCCGCAACACTTGCGCAAGGTGGGTTGTAAAAATCCTCGTACGGTTGTTGTGTGCTTTTTGCACTTGTTGCTATAATACAGAGTATGCGGTTCTCACGTCCCAAAAAGCTTGTGTTTTGCAACAATAAAGGCGGGGTAGGGAAGACTACGCTTGCGTTTAATGTGGGTGTTGAGTTGGCAAAAAAGGGGCTAAAAGTTGCGCTGGTAGACCTCGACCCCCAGTGTAATTTGACGCTCCAGACACTTGGACATACGTTTTATGAAGACACGTTATTCTCGTCTGGTGCAAAGACTATCTACGATGTGTTGCAGCCAAAGATAGCAGGAAATGGAGATATTAACACGGCAGTTAAACCGATCCACGTTCGAGGTGGTCTGTTCATTCTGCCGGGTGATATACAGCTCTCGCTTTTTGAAGATTTGTTGCTGACCGGATATAACGCGGCTACTGCGGGTGCATTGCGCGGCTATTCTGACACGAGCGCTATCGATCGATATTTAAACGAAATCGGTGCCTCTGAAAGTTTCGATGTATTTATTATTGACACATCCCCAAGTCTTGGGGTGTTAAATAGGGTGATATTTCTCGGTGCGGAATATTTTATCGTGCCCATGACACCCGATAGTTTTAGTGTGCAAGGTATAAAAAATCTCGGTGTGATATTTGAGGCATGGAAAAAACAGTGGAAAAATACGGCACAGGCAGCGATAGTCGCGGGGCAGACTCCTGCTAACCATGTATTACGCGGGGATGCACTTTTTATCGGCTACATCATCAACTCTTTTAACGTATACGACAAACGTGTGGTGAGAAGGCAGAGTGATTGGCTGGAGAAGATTCCCACCGAGGTAAAAAATTATCTATCCGAGCGGCATGGTCGAAATGGGCTAGTAGAGCAGAGTTGGAAAAAGCCCATCGGCTCAATGCAAGATTATGGACAGTTGACGGCTATATCTATGAATAATCATTTTGGTATACAGGAGTTTGAGATTGGGAAAGTTCCAGAGTTGAATCTGCAAGGGTCGAAAGAGCTCCAAGAAAAGGCTGTTGAGGAAATTGCAACGCTCTCAGACAATATTGTTGCTGTGCTGTCGAAATATTAGAACGATTGACAGAGCGACGTCATGGAGGAAAACTTTATCGGGCAGGTGACACAAAAAGCAGTGCTCATGCACAAGGGTGCGTTTGTGTTGGTGCGAGAAAAAAATGAAGACCTGTGGATATTGCCTGGCGGGCGATTGCAGGTGGGCGAGAAGCCGGAAGCTGGACTATTGCGCGAGATACAGGAAGAGCTTGGTGTTGATGCGGCGGTCGAAAGTATCATCTCTGTTGATACGTATCATGGTGGAGCAGAGAGTAAGACGCCAAAGTTTTTTGTGTTCTATCGAGCGTCGGTGCTGCCCAACCAAGAGATCAGTATTCAAAATGAAATAGCCGACGTCGCGCTCATTTCGAAAAAAGAAGAGCTGGAGATGTATCCAACGTACCCAAACTACAAAGCAGTTATTGAGCAGTTTCTGGCGTAGAGATTTCATTGCGCGACAATAGTGCCTGCTGGATGGTCGCCCGCCACTCCGTGAGCGCGTTTTTGAGCGATTCTTTGCATACAGCTTGATACGCATCTTCGAGCGAATGCTCGCTGCCGAGTCGGCGGTATGTCTCGATAATCTTTCCTTCTCCGTGTCGGTCTCGTAAAAATGCTGCAGCACTGAAGAGTGCGAGATATCCCAACTGCTCGGTAAACGGCTCTTTGTTCGTGTCTCCTCCGAGTGTGCGTATGTCCGCAATTGTTTTAAGTGTCAGCGGGTTGGGGATACTCTGCGTAGGATCTTGCCGTAACTTCGCAATAAGCCGATTGGTTGCCTGTTCCAACCCTGCTGTTCCTTCCTCAAAAAAGAATGACTTTTTGTATGCGGTGATGTCTCCAACAAGCACACCAACAACTGCGTGAGCGGTTTCGTGTGTGATCATTGCAGCTGCATCTTGGGGCAGTGTCTGAAAGATGTCCACGTTGCAGTATATCCTCGTGCTGTTTTCTGTTTGATCGCGCAGTAGGAAGCAATATCTCCACGATGTGGGATCGGTCGGAGCAGCTCCATCACGAAACGCAGTATCGCTCATTAGGCATACGTTGATAGTTATTGGGGTGAGTACACGCCACTCTGTTTCGAGTGTTGTACCTGCCGCAGAAAACGCTTCTCGCGCAATTTCTTCTTGCTCAGGAGAAACAGCCCCCTGTGTTTCGAATATGAAATTGATATACCGTGATTGTGTCATGGTGTGTATGATACCACTCGCACGAATCTTTCTATCAGAAATCGTTACAACACCCGCACTCCAAACGCCTCCAGCTCTTGCGCGAGGCGGCGAAGGGGGAGGCCCATCGCGGTAAAGAAGTCGCCGTCGATTTTTTCTATCAACAACGCGCCGAGCTCTTGCAGTGCATACGCGCCAGCGCGGTCGAGCGGCTCGCCGGTTGCGATGTAGGCGTCGATTGTCTCGGGTGACAACGCTGCCATATGTACACGGACGGACTCGTGGAAGGTGCGCTCGCGGCCGCTTTGTGTGTCGATAATCGTCACGCCGGTAATCAGCTCATGCGTCGTGCCGCTCAACAACTGCAGCATCTCGCGGGCGCGCTCGGCTGTTTTTGGCTTGCCGAGCCGGTGGTGCTCGTGGACGACAAACGTGTCTGCGGCGATGATAATCGCGTCGGGGTTTGCCGCAACAACCGCGCGCGCCTTGCCCTGGGAGAGAAACTCGACCAGCTCCTCGGGCGGCAGGTCGAGTGTCATATCCTCTTCGTAGTTGCTCTCCCGCACCTCAAACGGAAGTCGCGTCTTTTCCAAAATCTCTTTCCTACGCGGTGAAGTGGACGCCAGTATAATCTTTTTCATGTTGTAATACTGCCACACATATGGTATTGGTGGAAGTTGAAACAGCACAAGGATTCTCTCTATGTTTGGAGAATACGGACTTGATGGGCACTATTGTGATATTTGTGGTGAGCCACCCTGGGAATCACAAGGAGGTGCTGCATCCCTGGAGTACAATCGTGTCCTAATACAAGGAGACGTTAAACTCGTTGGTAATATTCCTCCTTGGTACGAGCCAACAATATTGCCGACATAGTTACGCCCAGCGGCAAACGTCCGCCGGGCGTTTGTTGTGTTTGGGGTAGGGGGTAGGGGATGGGGGATGGGGGATGGGGGATACCTGTTGATAACCCAATCTTCATGTTGTGATACTGTGGTACATTTGCGGTAAGCTTTCGATGAAGGCGTTCTGTGCCCAATTACTGGTGTAATCGTTTATTTATTTTATTTTTTCGTATGTCACCATCACGAGCAAGTCGAAGCGGTCTCTCTTTATTTTTTGTCATCGTCGGAGCAATCGTGGTTGCGCTGCTGTTGCTGACAGCGGCGTTTTCGCGGGTGCACGTGGCTGCGGCGTCGGGTCCAGCAACCATTCAGGATGTATGTAACAACATTATCCCGCCGTTTAACCCACAGCTCGACTACGTGCACGCGCCGACAAACACGTTTTGTACTGGGGCCGTGTGGCATGTGGGCCCTGCCCAGCAGTACACCAAGTTGAGCCAGATCGCCTCGCTCGTGCATGACGGCGACATTATCGAGATTGACGCGGCCAAGTATAGCTGCGATGGTATCTCGCCGCAGATGAAGTGGTTTGCAAATAACCTCACCTTTATTGGTGTCAATGGTCAGCCAACACTCGATGAGACCGGTTGTGGCGAAATTGGTAACCAAAAGGGCACTATCAACTACTACGGCAAGAATCTCATCATCGACAACATTGCGTTTACCGGCGACCAAGGCAACCAAGGCAACGAGGCAGGTATCCGCTTTGACGGCACGGGCTATGTCTATATCACCAACTCGTACTTCTTCAACAACCTCAACGGTATCCTCTTTACGCCGGGGGCGGCAGGTGCGGACTTGGTGATTGACCATAGCGTCTTCAATCAAAATGGTGGCCCAGTCGGCCCAGCACACAACATGTATATCAGTTCCTCGCCGTACTCACACAGCTTCGTTATCCGTTTTAGCTACTCACACGATGCAAAGGTTGGTCACAATGTGAAGTCGCGTGCGGGGGTTAACTATATCCTCTACAACCGTATGTCCGAGGACTTGGGTAGTGCGAGCACCAATTTTGCCACCAGCTATGGTCTCGACCTTCCGCAAGGAGGCCTGAGTTACGTGGTCGGCAACACGTTCGAGAAGTCGACCGAAGGATGCGGTGCTCGAAACTGCGGAGCGTTGATGGAGTTTGGTGCAGAGGAGCGCACCGCCCCAATCAACCCCATCCAGCATGTCTCGGTGGTTGGCAACACCTTTGTTGACAACAACACTGCCAAGGCATATATGGTGCACCTCTACAACTACGCATCCACTACGCCGCTGCTCAAGGCGTTCTTCGCTGACAACCTGATCACAGGCGCCGGTGCGATTGGCCTGTATGATAATCCAACGAATGCAAATGCGCCGGCGCTCTTCGCGGGACAAGTGTCATCGAGTACTACGTTGTTGACCAAATCACCTGGGTTCGTTGATGCGGCAAACGGGGTCTACCTACTCGCCGCTGGCTCACCAGCAATTGGTGCCGGCACAAACCCTGGCTCTTCGACAGAAGGGTTCAACCTCACGCCAGCATTCCAGTTCGCATACCCGAACGTGCAGTACGACGCATCCGGTTTCCCGCAGCCACAGAGTCCAGCTGCTCGTCCGCAAGGGTCGGCGCTTGATATTGGCGCCTTCCAGTATGTTGCGGGACAGGTTGTTGTGCCGTCACCAACCGTGTCGTTTGCTGCGGCCTCAACAGCGGTTGATTACAACACTCCGGCAACGCTCACCTGGTCGTCCACCAACGCCAGCTCGTGCCAGGCAGGAGGTGCGTGGTCGGGAGTGCAGCCGACGTCGGGTACCTATGTCACACCAGCACTAACCTACGGGCAGACCTACACCATTACCTGCACCGGCCCGAGCGGTGTCACCCCGACCGCGCAGGTGGTGATTACGGTCAATGACTCGGCAGCGGCAGCAAAGCTCGGCGTGTATACCTGGGCAGATGTGCCGAACTCGACTCTCAAGAGTGTTTGTGGCACTGGTAATGCTTGTAAGTTTATTGGCGACTACTCGGGTAGCGCGTATGTGCCTGACACCAGCACCTGGTACACCTATGGCGACCCATCTACCAACGCGGTGTTTGGGTTCAACTTCAACACCATGAAGCCGTCTTTGGTGACATCGTCGACGGATCTCACTACCACCAAGGAATACAGCGCGACGTTCAAGGATGTAACCTTTAGCACCTGCGCCCCTGCGCTTACGCTCCCTTCGGGTGCACAGGTTCCACCACCGCAAACGACATACAATGCTTGGAGTTGGGACCCAATACTCAAGCAGATTGTGCTTGGGCCAGGTGGCGTTGTGCTCAATGCGCGCGGTGCGTGTGGCAAGATACCACCTGCAACATCCAATGGTCAGAGCGTGACCGACTCGTGGAGCTTTAACCCGAACGCGACAACCAACGCAGCGTCCGGGTGGACATTCCAGTTTGGGCCAGAGGACGCAAAGTTCTCCAACGCAAACGCGGGTGGTACCTGGTTTATCGACCCAGCGACCGGTCTTGGATACGCATCTTCTCCATACAATGCGGCACAACACGGCGGATACCTCATCGACTACACCAAGACCCCACCGGCACTCACCTTGGTGAACAACAACTACAGTGATTATGCTTACGACAACAATGCTCAAACCGCTATTGATACGACCAATCACTACGCGTTTCTGTTTGGGGTGAGCGGTTCGACTGCAAAAATTGGTGTGTTTAACCTCAATGGGCTTTCGACAAGCGCCTATGGCACCGCGGGTAAGGGTGGCACCAATGGGACGATTGGTGGCACACAACCGCTCTTCTCGCCAGACAAAACCTGGACCGTGGTCGGCAACACTGATATCTTTGCAGCGTCATCGTTTGGGGTGACATACAACCCGAACATCCAACAATTTGTTGCATGGACTGGTGGCGACCAACTCTACTTCATCGCGCCAAACTACCAGACCAAGACGCTCACTGTTGTCTCCAAGACCGTGAGTGGCGCGCCGGTGCGCAACAACGGCCGCTATGGCAGCCCAATTGCGCCGACCAATGGCAAGTTCATCTATATCCCAGACAAAGACGTGTATCTGGCATACACAGGGCTCGACAAGGATATCACCCTGCTGTGCCCATCTACCTCGAAGACCGCTCCGTGCAATGGGTACGCGCTCCCAACGCCTGCTCCGGTCACCACAACGCCTGCAGGGTCCTCATCGGGCAACACTGGTTCGACCACCTTCAAGGTTGGTCAACGTGTCGCGGTGGTGAGTTTGCTCAATGTTCGTGGCGCCGCAAGTGCGACAGGGATAGTCGCTGGCACCGAGCAAAAAGGCGCACTGGGTGTGGTCACCGGCGGGCCAACGATAGCGGAAGGGTTTACGTGGTGGAAGGTTGCGTACGATGATGGTATCTCGGGTTGGAGTGTGCAGGATTACCTGATCGCGTCAAGCGCACCGGCTCCTGTAACAAGTACGAACACAGGAACCAATACGACAACAAGCACCACAACCTCGGCAAAACTACCAACTGCGGTGCTTACGGTAACTCCAACAACAGTCACCAGTGGTCAGCCGGTAACGGTGACATGGAGCTCAACGAATGCGGTGTCGTGTACGGGAACAAATTTCACTGCGACCGGCACCGCGGGCTCGGTGGTGGTGTACCCAACCGCAACTACGACGTACGGCATTGTGTGTGCAGGCGGATCCTCTTCGACCTCAAATGCGACAGTGGCCGTGATTGCGCCGCAAACAACAACGACGAACCCTGTGTCCACGAGCGCGTCGACAACAGTGACGACCACTCCAACAAACGCTACCTCTACATCCACAACGACGCCTGTCGTGGCGCCAGTGTCAACGTATACGCCTCCCGCTCCGGTAGCGCTCCCGGTGGTGAATGGCCTTGTTGACTTCTGGCAGCTTGCAGGTACTGCAAATGACAGTGTCGGCACGCGCCCGGGCACGATCCAAGGTGGCGCGACGTTTACCACCGACAGCATGACGGGCACTCCGGTACTCCAGCTTGATGGTGCGACACAGTATATCAGCACGCCAATTGCTAAGACATACATACAGCCGCCGTATACCTTCAATATTTGGTTTAAGGGGAGTTCTCTCGCAGGACTAAAGAATAAAGGTCTGATTGCTGGCGGGCGCGCTGGCGCTTGTGTGAAGCAGCCATATCTTGCAACCAACGCAAGTGGATATCTTGAGGCATTGCTTGGTGGTTGTGGGCCAAATACACTGGGTGTACTTTCGTCAACTCCATTGAATGCAAATACGTGGTATCTCGCAAGCGTGTCGGTCTCCACAAACACAGCATCGCTGTATCTAAACGGCGTGTTGCAACAGACGGTCGCGACAAGTTCGTCGCTCGTCTCAGGTGTTCAAGGGTGTTACTTTTTTGGGGCAGGACAGGGTGGCGCATGTGCGGGGCCAAGCCCGAGTAGTTTCTTTGGCGGCTCGATTACCGGGGTGAGTTTGTACTCGCGCATCTTGACTCCGGCAGAGATCCAATCGATCTACACCGCGGGGGCATCAGCACTGCTCAAGGCGCCTACTGCAGCAGCGGCAATTACCCAGACGCTTGCTGTGGGTTCAACTGGCGACCAAGTGTCGGCACTGCAATCTATGCTTGCTGCGGCAGGATTCTATCGCGCTGATGTGAGCGGCTACTTTGGGAAGTTGACCCAGGCCGCGGTCAAAAGCTTCCAGGCAGCGAATGGTCTTGCTGCGGTTGGTAGCGTCGGGCCACAAACACAGGCGCTCCTCCAACAAGTGAGCTGGTAATATTCTCTAGTAGGATAGAGTTACAACACAAAAATCACCCCAAACGGGGTGATTTTTGTATGTGCGGAGACGGAGGGATTCGAACCCTCGAGGGCGGTAAAGCCCTGCCTCGTTAGCAGTGAGGTACTTTCGACCACTCAGCCACGTCTCCACGTGCTGTTCGACCACTAACAACAATCAGAGTACACCAAACGGCGCTCTGATGCCACCGTGCGGTATGGCGCGCCTCGCGCAGTTACCCACCGTTTCATGTTGCATACAGCTAAAAAAGAGTATACTGGTGGCATGAAGATGCGGCTATATGCATACGCGTTCGTGGTAGTACTCCTTGGGGCAGGGTTCCTCGTGCCGAGCGCGTCGGCGCACATGCGGATGCAGCGGTCGGTGACAACGCCGTATTGGTGCGGTTCGTACTGGTCGTCCTACCCGTGCATGATGCAGCAATCGTACAATTACGGCTCCTCGTACTACCCCTACGCACAACAGCCCTACACTTACTACAACTATCCAACCTACTACACGCCACCGACGCAGTACCTCAACTACAGCACCTACACCGGCTATTGCTACCAAACGACGGCGTGGTCGTATGGCCCATCTTTCCGCTATCCGTGCAGCTACCAATATGCCAATGGATACACGACGCCGTATCCCACAAATACAAACTACAACTACTACAACCCATACCAAAACTACAACAGCAATTATAATTACAACAACAGCAACTACACCTACATCAACCAGGGGTGGCAGGGTGGGTACTAACTCTACGACTGCGCGAGCGCGATACAGATAATGCGTCGCGCGCCGGCCGCCCTGAGCGCGCGGGTTGCTTCGGCAAACGTTGCGCCTGTGGTGGTGACATCATCAAAGACAACGCAGATGCGGCCGCGGACAAGCGGCTCGTTGACCACCTGCATTGATTTGCGGATATTGTGCTTGCGGATATGTTTGGGCAGCCCTTGCTGTTGTGGGGTGTTGCGTATACGCACGAGCGCATGTGGTGCGTATTGTATGAGCGGTTGCTGCGTTGGATATGCCGCGCGCAGCACGCCTGTCTTTGGCGCGAGTTCGCGCAGTGCCACTTCGCACACGAGTTCGGTTTGATTATGGCCGCGCTCGCGCCGCCGCGCATTGTGCATCGGGGTGGGGATCAGGAGTGGCGTGCCCAGCTCCTCGGCGGCAATTGCCACGAGTTGCTCGGCAAGCAATGCACCCGCGAGTGCCGCTGCATGTCGGTTGGCGTAGTACTTCACCTCCCACACCAAGGCGCGCACCAGCTCGTCGTGGTAGGGGAGGATCCCGCCGCGCTCGCTGCCCTGCAAGGCGAGTTGTTGCAGATCTTCGAGCGTGAGTGTTCGCACCACACGCTCGGTGCTGCGTGGTGGGATAACCAGGTCGAACAAGGTGCGGAGAAAGTGCTCGCGCATAATGCTATACTATACTAACTCGTACGCTATGGCTTTTTCTCTTGCATCATTCTTCTCTACCAAACCAACGAGCGTGCTCGGTATCGACATCGGCACCTCGTCGATTAAGGTCGTGCAACTGCGACGCGAGCGTGGTCGTGTCGTGCTCGAGACGTACGGCGCGATCGCGCTTGGGCCATTTGCCGGGGTTGAGATCGGCCGTGCCACGGCACTGCCCGGCGACAAAATCGGCGAGGCGCTCAAAGAGGTGATCCGCGAGGCAAACGTCACCACCAACGATGCAGCGATTGCCATCCCGTACTCATCCAGTTTGATATCAATTCTCTCGTTGCCTGCGGCAGTCGAAAAACAGTTGGCCCAAGTGGTGCCCATTGAGGCGCGCAAATATATCCCTGTACCCATCAACGAGGTGCTGCTGGACTGGTTTGTGGTCGGGGGCGACGGCAAGCAGGGGGATGCTTCGGGCAAGATCCAAGTGTTGTTGGTTGCAATCCACAACGAGACCATCGCGAAGTTTCGCTCCATATCAAGCGCGGCGGCGCTGCAGACGGGATTTTTTGAGATTGAGGTCTTTAGCTCGGTGCGTGCGGCACTCGACCATGGCATCGCGCCGGTTGCGGTGGTCGACATGGGTGCGGCGACCACCAAGTTTTATGTCGTCGAGCGCGGGCTCATCCACGAGAGCCACATCATCAACCATGGCAGCCAAGATTTAACACTCGCAGCATCGCGTGCGCTCGGGATCTCGGTCGCGCAGGCCGAGGAGCGCAAGCGCAAGTTTGGTCTCAGTGGCAGCGCCAACTCCGACCAGCCGGGTGCTGCCGATCTGCACAAGTCGCTCGAGTTGTCGCTATCGCCTTTGATGGCTGAGTTGTCGCGCACCGTGACGGCCTACGAGGCGCGGACCAACCAACCACTCAGTGCGCTTGTGTTTACAGGTGGCGGCGCGACGCTCAAGGGGCTCAAAGATTTTGCACAGCAAAAGATCCAAACCGAGATCCGTCTTGCCGACCCGTTTGGCAAGACACAGGCGCCCGCGTTTCTCGAACAGATTCTCAAAGAGGCGGGGCCCGAGTTCTCGGTCGCGGTGGGGTTGGCGCTGCGTCGCCTCCAAGAGATCGGCTAGCCGACTTTGTCCCCATCTGGGGCGGCGACCACGTGGCTCTTGTCACGCGATGTGCGGTATACTAGCAGCACATGGATCCTCTACAGCAGGCATCGTTCATACCCAAGCGATCACTCGACGCTGCGCGTGGTGGCGGGGGAGGCGTGTTCGATGGGCTCCTCTTCTTCATCACCCTTTTTCTGTTTATCGTGTCGCTCGCGGCAGCAGGTGGCGCGTTTGCGTATAAAAACTATATCCAAAACGCGATTGCACAGCAGAGCGATTCGCTCCAAAAAGCCGAGGCCGCGTTTGACCCAGGGGCAATCGAGGACTTGGTGCGCATCGACGCGCGCATCAACAACGCCGCTCTGCTGCTGCAAAAACACGTGGCGCCGTCGGGCTTGTTTGCCTTCTTGGCCGACCAAACCCTGCAAACCGTGCAATTTACCTCATTGACCTACGACCTCCAAAGCGACGGCTCGGCAAAGATCACGCTCGCGGGGGTTGCCAACAGCTTCTCGAGCGTCGCGCTCCAGAGCGATCAGTTTAATGCAGACAAAGTACTCAAAAATGTTGTCTTCTCGGGCATCGCGGTCGATTCGACCGGACACATTTCCTTTAATGTCAGCGCGACCGTGGATGCGTCGGTGCTCAACT
>CAIJFH010000030.1 GCA_903819895.1 Candidatus Adlerbacteria bacterium | reverse complement strand
CCAACTCACTCGATGGTTCGTTCAAGAAGGTGAAGCTTGCGGTTGCCGTGCATTCGGGGCTCACGCATGCGCGGCGGATGAAACTTATCACGACACTGCTTTCGCCGCCTGCATAGCCTCACATTTTCCCATTAAGCCACCATTGACGGATAGCGACGCGAACAGCGACGCATAGTACGCGCTCACACTGGCGCTCGACGGTGATACCCCTACCCCACCACACGTCGCATTCCACAGCGCCTGCGTCTTTTTACCGTACGTACCGAACCCGAACGTTGTAGAAGGTATGCCCAGCCACGTCTGGAGCTGCGAGACGCGGCCGCCCGGGTTGTTGTCGAACTGACCGTAAGAAACATCACTAAAAGACGCGCACGAGAGTGTGTTGCTTGTTGTTTGACCGCCGAGCGCAGACGAGACATTGCTGATAGTGCCTTGATCGGCACCGAAGGATTGGAGCAGCGAGATGATGGCCGAGACCTGGGTTTGCGTCAGCGTCGAGGCTTGTACTGCGCCAACCGCCCCGAAGAGCGAGAGGGCGACGGCCGTGCCGGCAGCAAATTTGTAAATACGTGCGTGCATGGAAATGACAAAATAAGTGTGTAATCGAACGCGGCCCTACCGAACAATAGTACCACCCCATTTGGACAACAATATGCGGGTGTTGACAACACAAAAACCGGCTCGCGGGCCGGTTTTTGCTGTGCGTGCACTGCGAAGCGTCTTCGCGAAGCAGAACTATCCCTTTGGCCCAGAGATAGCAAAGCTGCCCGACCACGAACCAAACGCTTGTGACGTGATGCCGTTTTGTGTCGAACCGGCATACGAGGTCTGCCCTGCACCAATGGTGTAGTAGAGCAAGCCGCCCGAGACCTGATTCAACTGACCAGCTTGTATTCCTGCGGTACAAATGTCTGAATCGTCGGCATAGTACGTACTGCCCCAAATGGGTGCGGGAGTGAAGTTTGCGGGACACGTACAGGCGAATTGCTGACCGTTTTGTCCTCGTTGTGCAACCGTGTTTGCCGGACATACTCCAAGCGAGATAGTGCTTTTCCCATTCGTATTCGGGACGACAACATAACTGCCACCAGAGATGACACCTCCTTCGCCAGCGCCCGTAACAGGCACGGAACCTGCAAGATCGCTATAGCCAAAAAGGACAATGCCGTATGTGCCAGCGTCGAGCCCTGCACTGACAGGTACACTCCATCTACCGTTCACCACCGGGTATGCGCTGCTGTAGAAGTAATTCTTGCCGTTGTTGCCTATCGAAACGCGAACGCTCTGCGCACCGCTCGCTGTACCAGTCACAACAAAGGGCGTATTGATTGCGGACGCTCGGAGCGAGGTTTGGTCAATGGTTGCAGACGGAATAGTAGCTGGCTGCACATTTATTTGTACCGTGTCAGTGACGTTTTGACTCGAACTGCCCGTACACTGTAGTACGTATGAGATCGATTGAGTCAGTGGTCCTGTCTCCTTGCTTCCATTGAGACCAAAGTTACCTCCCCACGAAGCTGGTCCTGATGTGACTATGCCGCAAGCGGATGTATTGGCACTTGTCCAACCAATAGTCACCGATGAACCAAATGGAACTGTAATGGGTCCGTTTGAGCCATTCGCGGTGATGTTGGCAGTTGGCTGTAACGCGTTGCCGAGAATACTGAGTGTGCCAGTCGAAAGCAACGTGCCGCCCATGGCGGTGTAGACGGAAACGGAGTAGACACCCGCAGTGAAGACATCCGCTTTGGGATAGATGGTCACATTCCACCGTCCGTTCACGACCGGCACTTGACCACTACCGGATTGACTAGCAGTACCAGCCTGATTGGCGCCAGCAGTAATAGCAACGTACACGGAAGAAACGCCGTTGGCTGAACCGGTAATCGTCGGCCCATCGGAACTTGTAGTCAACGAACTCTGGTCGATAGTTGCAGTCGGGGTTGGCACCAGCGGAGCAATCGGCAATACCTTCGAAACATTGTTTACGAGCGTCTGGCTGAAACCCCACGAGGTAAGCAGGTTAAGAACTGCGGATGCTTGTGTCTGTGACAGCGGCTGCAACGCGGTCGAAGGTGCTGCAAACGTTTGCCCATTCAACACGTTTTGCACATCAGCCTGCGTTGCCGAGTTTGCACCAAACGACTGCAATAAAGTCATAACCGACTGGATTTGCATGGTAGATGGGGTGCCTGATGTTGCACTAGCTGCGACCGTGAGCGTGCCCGACACTGGCGTGATATTTGTTCCATCGTCGGTAGATTGCACAGTTACCGCGTAAGTACCATTCGCAAGCCCTGTCGGTGTAAACGACCAGCGGCCGTTTGTGACCGTCGCGTTGTGATTAGTCCCAAGTGACCCGTCTCCGTACGCAACGCCTGTACTTTTGTTTACGATTGCCACGAACACCTGACCCATATTCTGTGCGGAACCGGTAATGGTGGGGTTCGAGTAACCGGTCGTGAGCGAACTTTGGTCAATGGTGGCGGATGGTGTTGCTGATGTCGAACTACCGGTAACGATAATAGGCACACCGGCACTTATCTGTACGTTAGGCATATTTCCATTTAGGGTTGCCGTGTATGTCCCTGGAGTTGTATAGGTATGTGTGATAGTGGACGCCTGCCAATTGCCATTTTGATCAGTCGACGCAGTACTTCCATCGCCAAAGTTAATATATGCGCCATTTGCACTCGTGGAGAGATTCGAGAAAGTGACTGTCAACGGCGCAGCGCCAGTAGTCGGATTTGCAGAAATTCCACCCTTAACCCCCACGGGCGGAGGATTCGTTCCCGCTTTGGTGCCTGTATATATCTGTGTTTGTGTCGTCATCCCACCACACGTCGCATTCCACGCCGCCTGGGTCTTGCGACCGTAGGTGCCAAATCCGAAAGTCGTCGACGGAATGCCCAACCAGGTTTGGAGTTGCGAGACGCGACCACCCGGGGCATTGTCGAAGGTGCCATACGAAACATCACTAAAGGACGCACACGAGAGTGTGTTGCTTGGTGCTTGACCGCCGAGCGCAGACGAGACATTGCTGATAGTGCCTTGATCGGCACCGAAGGATTGGAGCAGCGAGATAATGGCCGACACTTGTGTTTGTGTCAGCGACGAAGCTTGTGCTGCGCCGACCGCACCAAAGAGCGAGAGGGCTACGGCAGCGCCTGCGGCGAGTTTGTAAATACGTGCGTGCATGAAATGACAAAAATAAATGTGTAATCGAACGCGGCCCTACCTGGCAATGGTAACACCCCCCCCATTTGGACAACAATATGCGGGTGTTGACAGGAGAGGAATCTCTCGGCTTACAGCCGCAGTACAGGTTTCGTATTTTCTCGCGCAGAGCCGCTCAAAAATATACTCAACCTTTTCGAGTCCTCTCTCGCAGGACGCCTATGCGTCTTGCTCTGGGCATCAAAAGAAAAATCCCCTTTCGGGGGATTCTTCTTTTGGTGCCCAGGAGAGGACTCGAACCTCCAAACCCTTGCGAGTGCTACCACCTCAAGGTAGTGCGTCTACCAATTTCGCCACCTGGGCATATCTGGCACTCGCACACTATACTGTGCATTCTCGGTATTTTCAAGCATCGGCACGGGAGAGGCGAAAATGAAACAAAGAAAAAACCGGATTGCTCCGGCTCTCTCTTGTTTGCTAGTTGGTGGAGATTATTCCGCTGCGGCTTCCTCGGCGACGGCCTCGGTCGGCTCCTCGACTGCGGCGACCACTACCCCCTTCTTGGGAGCGATGACCTGGGTCGAGCGGCGCATGACGCGCTTCTGGTCGCGGGATGCCTTCTCGCGGATGAAGTAGAGCTTCGCGCGGCGGGTACGGGTGCGGCGCAACACCTCGATCTCGTCAATCATCGGTGAGTAGAGCGGGAAAATCTTCTCGACGCCTACACCGCTTGAGACCTTGCGGACGGTGAACATCGCACCATCTTCGGTGCCGTGTTTGACGGCGAGGACGAGGCCTTCAAACGCCTGGCGGCGCGATTTGCCCTTCTCGACGATCTTCTGCCACACGCGGACGGTGTCGCCCGAGCGGATACCAAGCGCTGCGCGCTCTTCCTTGTTGATAGGGGTTGTGATGACGGCGGATTTCATAGACCGAGCCACTGTACCATAGCCCGCCCCATGCCGCAACCTCAGAGCAGTTTTTCGGCCGCCAGGAAGTCCTCGGGCAAGGGCGCGGTAAACGTCACCTCTTTTCCCGTCGTGGGGTGCTCGATGGTTACCGAAAACGCGTGCAGCGCCAAACGCGTGAAGCCCAACAGCGGCGGGCGACTCTTGGCATAGAGACTGTCGCAGATGAGGGGGCGCTGGATCGAGGCCATGTGGACGCGAATCTGATGGGTGCGACCCGTTTTGGGGAATGCTTCGATATAGGTAGCCTCGCCACCCTCACCTCGCGCTACGACGCGAAATGCGGTCACCGCCTCGCGCAAGAGGCCGCGCGTATTGCGCACCGCTCTGGGGGCCGCCCCGCCGCGCGAGGAACCGATGGGTTTGTCGATGACACCGCGATCTTCTTTGATGGGGCCGTAGACGAACGCGCGGTACACTTTGCGCACGTCGCGCTCGGCAAACTGCGCCTTGAGGAGGTCGTACGCTTCTTGGGTACGCGCGACCAGGAGCACGCCCGAGGTTTCGCGGTCGATGCGATGGACGATGCCGGGCCGCTCGATGACGGTCCCGTTGGCCAGGGTCTGCACCTCGCCCACACCCTTGATGTCGGGATACTTTTGGATCAGCCACTCTGTCAACGTCTTGTAATCATGCACCCCATCCTCGTGCACCGAAAAGCCGCTCGGCTTGTTGACCGCGATAAGAGACGAGTCTTCGTATAGCACTGTGGGCTCTTGCATTGGTGCACCCTGAGGGGCTCGAACCCCCGACCTTCTCAGTGTAAATGAGTTGCTCTACCAACTGAGCTAAGGGTGCATGTACAACTTCTGCATAGTAACAGAGCCGGGCAAAATTCCAAGGTGGTTCGGTCAATCGATTTTTACCAAACTG
>CAIJFH010000029.1 GCA_903819895.1 Candidatus Adlerbacteria bacterium | reverse complement strand
TCGCCCTTGCCCCACACCGCTGACGCATCGTGGGGTGCCGCGCGCACCGCCTCGGCCTCCTGGGCGGTGAGGGATGCGGTGACCAGCGCAGGGCCAAAGACGCTGGTGCTGATCCCCTGGACGGTGGAGGTGCGCGAGACACCGTTGCCGTAGACCACCTGCACCTTGTCGCCAACCTTTGCACCACCCAAGTCGGTGGGCTCGGGCAGGTTGTAGCCACCCGCGAGCGCGGCAGGGAGCACGATTGAGTCGGTGTCGGTGTCGGAGAGAAACTGTCCCGCGACGATGTACTTGTGCAGCGTAAAAATCTTTTCGGTGTCGGTAGGGTCGATGCCGATAACCTGCGCCGAGACGCGTTTGAAGACGCCGTTTTTGTCGGGATCAAACGAGATTGCGCCGGCAGTGAGGTAGGTGCGCACAGTGCCGACGACGCCAGGAATGGTCGCAATCTGTGCGCGCAACTCGCTTTGGTTGGTGATAAATTGCTGCGGCACGGGATGCTGTTGTGGCCCGACAATGATATGCGCGGTCGAGGTGTTGATCTCTGCAGCAAGGATAGTGTTGAGCAATCCCGCAAACACACCCGGCACAAACAGCATGTTGAAGTAGCTCAGTGTGAGGATGAGCATCATCAGCGCAAAGGTACCCTTGCGCCCACGGACAATCGATTTGTATGCGATAAAGAACGCTGTTCTGACACTATTCATGTCTGGTTAGTTGGTGCCCACGACCACCTGCTCGCCCGCCGAGAGCCCCGAGAGCACCTCGACCATGCCGCCTTGGCTTTTGAGCCCGAGCGTCACACTGCGCGGTACGGCCGTGTCGTCGTGGAGCACTTCGACCGCCGAGCTCGTGGCGCTTTGCATCTGTGTGAGTGCGCTCGCGGGGATAAGCAGCGTGTTGGTGCTCGATGCGGTTTGGATGCGGACATTGGCGGTCATGCCGGGTTTAATGCCCACATATTTTTTATCAAACAGGATGGTTGTTTGGTAGTAGACCGCGCCACCAATAATGGTCTGCGCTGGGTCGATGGAGCTCACTGTGCCGAGAAACGTGGTGCCAAGCGGGAACGCATCCAACTCGATGGTTGCAGGGTCGCCCACCGCCACCCCAACGACGTTGTCCTCGGAGACATTAACGGTAACCTGGAGCGTCGCATCAGGGATGAGCGACACCACCGCGGTTGTCGGCGTGATGACATCACCCACCGAGCCCGTGGTGGTGGTAATAATGCCTGCAACTGGCGCCACAATCTCCAAGTCGTGCAGCTGTGCCTCGAGCGCTGCGACCGCGGCTTGTGCCTGCGCGACCTGTGCTTGTTGTGCGTCGAGCGCGTTTTGAGTCGAACCCGTTGTCGTGAGGTCGAGCGCTGCCTGCGCCTGCGCGACCGCCGCTTTATTTGACGCAACGGTTTGCTGCAAGGCGCGCAACTCGCTCAACGCCGCGTTGACCTCGGACAATCCAGCAGACGCAGCTGCGCGATAGGACGCCGCAGTTGTTGCCGAGAGATTGGTGTTGCCGCTCGCCACAGCGACCGCAGTCGTGAGCAGTGTCTGCACCACGAGCACATGTGCGACCGCGTGCGCCAGCGCCGCATCAAGCCCCGCTGGGTTGGTCGGGTCGAGCGATGCGTTTTCCTGCTGCCACCCCGCAAGATCAATCCCTGCCTGCGTGCGCTGCGAGACCATATTGGTTGCCGCTTGCGAGTCACTGATCAAAAAGGTGATTTGTGGAGTAGTTGTCTGCGCATTGGAGAAAAAAGACGCGAGCTGATTGCTGACTGCGTCAGTGCTTTTGGCATATGCATCAGCGAGCGTGCTCCCGACACTGGTGTATGCATTGGCGAGCCCCTGCTTTGCGGTCGCAAGATTGGCCTGCGACACGGCAACTGCCTGTGGCGTCGCGCCACTTTGGAGCGTACGTAAGACGGCCTGTGCAGCGCTCACACTGGCTTGCGCCTGCGCCAACTGTGCATCAAGCACGGCGGTGTCCTGTGTCGCGAGCACTGTGCCCGCAACCACATGCTGCCCCACCGCCGCGTCGAGTGCGACCATCCGCCCACTGCTTTTAAAATGGAGATCAACCGTTGTCGGCGCCTCGACATTGCCGCTCGCGAGCACCTCCTGCACAATATCGCCACGCACGACTGACACAGATTGATAGCGCTGCTCGGTCTTGGTTTGCAAATAAACACCCACACCAGCAACACACACAACCACCAACACCCCCGTGAGAATATGAATGCGTTGCAGATGCATACGTACTGTTTAGTATACTACAGAGATGGGACAAGCCAGGGGAGATAGTACGCCTGAAGGTAGGTGAGCACACAGATAATCAGGACGAGCCCGATGCTGTGGAGGATAGTAAATCGAAAGAGTGTCCCCTCCTGCCCCGTGAGCTTGGCCGACGCGGTAGCGACCGCGATGCTTTGTGGCGAGATCATCTTTGCAGCAACACCACCACTGCTGTTGGCAGCCACGGTGAGCACCGGACTCACGCCAAGCGAGGTTGCTGTCTGCTGCTGGATTGTACTAAACAGCGCGTTGGATGACGTATCGCTGCCCGTGATGAACACACCAAACCAGCCGAGCAGTGGCGAGAGAAACGGGAAGATGAATCCGGTCATCGCGAGCGCCGTGCCGATTGCCGCGGACATGCCCGAGTAGTTGGCAACATAGGCAAAACCAACGATGGAGCCGATGGTGATCAGCGGTTTGTATAACTCACGCAGCGTGTGCAGCGCAGTGCGCACAAACATGCTCCACGACACACCAAGGACCAATGCGCTGACGAGCGCTGCGCACAAAATCGCCGTGCCCGCAGCGCCAAGCCAGGCAAACGAGTAGCTCACCGAGAGCGCATGACCATTGGCAAGTTGTATGTTGCCGAGAATCGCAAACGGGAGTTGGAGCGTCACGCTGCCCAACACGTGCTGCACTGCTGCCACTCCCCAATTGCCGATAAAAAAGATGAGCAGAAGAAACGGTGTCCACGCCCACAGCAGCGTGCGCCAACTATGGGTGTCGCGTACTGGATGTTCTGCACTATCGCGCTCGTGTGGGAATCGCCACACCTGCCGCGGCCGCCACACACGCAAAAGTAGAATGAGACAGAGGATGGAAACAATCGCCGAGAGGATGTCGGGCAGTGTCGGCCCCAAGTAGGTCGCGGTCGCATACATGGTCACCGCATACGAGACACCAGTCACCGCAATTGCTGGCCACACGGCGAGCGCGCCACGCCACCCCGCGATAATGAGCACGAGCCACAGTGGGATGATGAGTGCCATGAGTGGCAACTGGTGCGCGATCATTCTACTGAGAATATTCGGGTCGATGTTGGTGAGATGCCCTGCGGTAATAATCGCAATGCCGATGCCACCAAAGGCAACGGGCGCGGTGTTGGCGATGAGACAAATACCCGCGGCATAGAGCGCGTCAAAGCCCAAGCCCACCAGCATGCCAGCAGTGATGGCAACCGGCGCGCCAAACCCTGCAGCTCCTTCGAGGAATGCGCCGAAACAAAATGCAATGAGCAGCGCCTGCAAGCGGCGGTCGGCGGTGACACGCTCGATGCTGTCGCGCACGATGTCAAAGCTGCCGCTCGCAACACTGAGGTTGTAGAGAAAGACGGCGTTGAGCACAATCCACCCGATGGGAAAGAGGCCGTTGAGGATGCCATAGAGCGCCGACGCGGCCGCGAGCTCGGGCGGCATCGTAAAGAGTGTGGTCGCCACGAGCAACCCCACCAGCAAGGTGCTCACTGTCGCAATGTGCCCCGCAACTTTTCTACTCAACAGCAATACGAACAGCAACAAAATGGGCACGAGCGCAGCGGCCGCAGAAAATAAAACACTGTGTGTTGGATTAATTACTTGTTGCCACATAGCTAGTGTTTATCGCGTCGAGCGCTCGGGCTCGGAGAGCACATAGCCAAGCACGTCTGCATCGGGGTCGAAGAGTTCGATCAACTCATACTCGGGACGCACCAGCAGCCGGAGATTGTTGGGGTGTGTGGCAAGAAAATCCCGTTTAAATAAATCGTAGTCGGGCACATTGAGGTCGACACAGCCAACCTGCGCATGGTACGGGTCGGGCTCGCGGACACGTAGGTGCGTGATGGTGTGCGACCCAAGGTTGATTGGCGCATGGAGCGCCACCCGCGGACCATTGGTGTTGCCGACCTGCTCGCCCATCGTCAACAGGAGTTTTTTGAGACAGATGGACTCGGACGGATAGTGCGCAAACACGGTGAGTGATGTGATGGGAAACACCTCGCCCACTACTTGGCGACAGAGCGCCGAAGATGCCTCGGCAACATAGGCAATCGCCTCGTGGAGCACCTGCTCGTTGGCAATGGGGCTGTAGCGGTAGAGTTGCATATATACGTTAAGAGCGAATACTAAAAGTATACTACGAATTCCCTCACACAAAACACTACCCCTTGTGCTATAGTGGGCAGAACGGTCTCTGGTACAGAAGCATTACACAGCTAACCAATTGTAGTATATATGGAGGACACTATTATCACCGCACTCAACTGGCGCTACGCAACCAAGCAATACGACCCCACCGCAACACTTACTGACCGCGAGTTGTCGACGATTCTTGAAAGCGGTCGGCTCGCACCGAGTTCGTTTGGCGTCGAGGCGTGGAAGTTTATTGTGGTCGAGAACAAAGAGCTGCGCACCAAACTGCGCGCCGCTGCATGGAACCAGTCGCCCTTTACCGACGCGTCGCACTTGGTCATCATCGCTCGCCGTACCGATGTGCGTGAGAATATCACCCGCGAGCTGCTCCAGCGCACAGCAGCAACACGTGGCATCGCTGAAGAGACGCTCGATGGATACAAGCAGATGGTCGAGGGCACTATTGCGGGCCGCTCCGACGAGGCACTGGACGCGTGGGTTGCCAAGCAGGCGTATATCCCCTTGGGCATCATGGTAGAAACCGCAGCGCTGCTCAACGTTGACTCCACCCCGATGGAAGGGTTTGACCCAAAGCAGGTCGACGAGATACTCGGGCTCCCGGCGCAGCACTTGGCAGCAACAGCAGTGCTCGCGCTGGGACATCGCGCCGCAGACGACGCGTATGCAGCATATGCAAAAGTTCGCCGCCCCAAGGAGGAAGTGATTGCGTTTGTGCGCTAGCACGCAGCGACAAAATTCTTTCAACCACTACTACGCAAAAATCCGCTCGCGAGATGCAAGCGGATTTTTGTGTATCACGAGATGTTACTTATTTTGCGTGGACACCGCAGGTATCGCACGAGTGACAATCGAGTTTGATCGGCACTGCCAAGATACCAAACACGAGCGCGTTAAAGAACCACACGATGCCGGGGAGCTGCAACACCTGGCCATTGACGCCAGCGACCCACGCGAGCACGAGCGACAGCGCACCAAGCACCCACAGCAACTTCCACAACCAACACTTGAGATGTTTTGTACTCATAGATACGATTAGTTACCTCAGTTAACGTATAACGCCTTTAGTATACCGCGAACCAGCGCGGTCAACCAGGTCGGCATCACAAACCCTGTGGTACTATTTTTGTATGACCGAACCAACGCCGCAGGAGTACCCCGCAGCCACGAACGCGTTTACCACACTGCGCGACAAAATCTACATCCACGAGCTCCCCTCCTACGCCAACAAAATCTTTTATTCGCTGGGGTTTCTCGCGCTCACTGCGCTCCTCATGTTGGTCGCGACCGGCATCGTGCTGGCGTTCATGGGGCCAACGTGGTGGCTCACCAGCACGTGGGGCATCCACTTTCGCAGTATCCACAGTTGGTCGGTGCAGGCGTTTATGGCGATCTTGTTTTGCCACGTCCTCGTTGGGCTTTCGACAAGCGCGTTTAAACCGCCACGACGGATGGTGTGGGTCTTTGGCGCAATCATCTTTTGCTTGGCACTGATCCAAACCGAGTTTGGATATGCGCTGCGCGGCGATTTTTCCTCGCAGTACCGGATTATCTCGGGCGCGGACTTTTGGAACGGCGCCTACTTGGGCTGGCTGATCAACCCCGAAAACCTCACGCTCGACTTCGCGACCCATGTCGCCATCATCCCGCTCACGATCCTTGGATTATTTGTCTTGCACTATCTGCTGGAACACACCTACGGCATCGCAAAACCATATAGGAAAGATATTGCCTATAAAGTCGTGCCTGCGAATCATATCCCCATGTATGTGCGGGGCGGCGCGCTCGTTGTGCTCATCCTCGCGATGGCGTGGCTATTCCCCTCGCCGTTTGTCGCACCTGAAACCATATCCGGTGTTGCACAAACAGATCCACAACTCGTTGCACAAACACTGCTGCAAGAGTTTGACCACACCTCGGGCACCGCAACCTACCTCGACTCCATAGACCCGTACACCTACGACACACGGCAGGTGTATGTCGTCGTGCCGTACGAGCAAGTTGCAACGCTCGAGACAAATAATCTTGGTTCTACTACTGACGCATGGACAACATTCCAAACAGAATCATCTGACCAACAACAAAGTGACATTGCGGCAGCGCACGCGTACTTTGATGCAACCACGACACCAATAACTGCGACCAGCAGTGCGCAGCAACAAAGTTTTGCAAACAATCCTGTCATTACAATCATCAACTCGTTGGTGCCCACCGCACAGAGCGGCTTGTACGAATCGATCATCAACCACGAGAGCCCAAACACCAATTACACTTACAACATCCGATTTCTCACCGACCTCGGCGTGCTCGACACCGAGGCGGCAGCGGTGCATATCACGACCGCGGAGTGGGGCATGGCGCGCGAGGAGACCGGCAGCTTGACCAAGCTCCCGCCCGGCGCGTGGTGGTTTGCACCCATCGGCATACTCAACAGCACCGTGCTGGCAGGCGACAACAATGGCGACCGCGACGCAGCAGCAATCCTCGGGCTCGTCATGCTCGTCTTTATCCTCTTCCCCTACATCCCCTACCTCAACCGCGTCCCTGAGTATCTCCCCTTCGCCAAATGGATTTGGAAGTAGGGGAAATATTTTTAATGAACTAGTTTCTACTTCTCTTCTACAAAAGAATTACGGAAGATGCGGTGGAGATACCAGTTGTAGGCCAAGATGATGGGCAAGAGCGGGCCGATGCCCCAGAGCATGAACTGTTGCGTCGCGGGTGCCGACGCCGCATCGGCAATCGTGAGTGTTGGCGGCAGCATGTAGGGGTAGGTGCCCACCAACATCCCCGCGGTGCCCAGCACAAATAATCCAAGACACAAAAAATATAATCGCTCGGGATGGCGCTTGTGCCACAGCTCCCAGCCAACCCACAGCGACACAGCAACAATCGCAAGCGCGATACCCCACAGAGCATACATCGCAGGTGGCGTGCTCCAGCGAGAGAAAAAGAGATAGTTGGTCTGCGGCAAAAATATCGTTGCCAACAAAAGCGCGGCAAACGTGAGCACCGCGTAGCGCAGCAAGTGGCCAAAACTTTCGTGCTCGTTGGCATACCGCTCGACCCGGATGAGGTAGGCATAGCCGAGCACGAGGTAACTACACAGGATGCCGACAGTGATCAGCAACGTGAGCGGTGTTGCAAAATCCCACACACTGCCGGCAAATTGTTTGCCCGCGATGGTAATGCCGCTGAGAAGCCCGCCGAGCGCCATCCCCTGCCCCAGCGCCACGAGCACACTCGACACGCCAAAGATTTTACTCCACCACACTTTACGTTCTGTATAGACATGGAACTCAAACGCCACCGCGCGGCCGATGAGCCCGACAACAATCACCATCCCCGGCACATAGAGCGCGTTGAGGCCGATACTATATACCAGCGGGAACGCGCCAAAGAGCGACCCCGCTGCGACCAAGAGCCACGTCTCGTTGGCGTTCCAGATGGGCCCGAGGATTTGCAACATGCGCGAACGTTCTTCCTCTTTTTGCGGCAAGAGCGAGAGGATGCCGACACCGAGGTTGCCGCCATCGAGCAAAATGTAGAGCGCGAGCTCCGCGCAAATAATAACGTACCAGACATTTTGCAAGAGTGTCGCGGTCATGGCAGTCTTGATGAGAGGTCAGGACCATCGCGCACAATGCGCGCAGTAAAGTAGATAAACAACGAGACCAGCGCGAGGTACACCAGGGTGATAGCGACAATCACCACACCAGTCACCGGCGCGCTTAGGTTAGACGACACGCCCTCCGACGTGCGCATCAGGTGGTAGAGGATCCACGGCTGGCGACCAATCTCGCGGACCATCCACCCGGCCTCGGTGGCAATAAAACCCAGCGGTATCGCCCACACCCACAGCCGCAAAAAGTTTGGGCGCACGAGCACAGCGTCGAGTGCCAGCTTGCCGCGGTACCAATACCACAGCCCCAGTAGCATCAACGCCACCAGCACGACGCCGATGAGCATCATGAGCCGAAAAGCATAAAACGTGAGCACTGCCTGCGCGGTGTTGGGGCGATCATCCACCGCAAACGAGTTGAGCCCCGCCACCGTGCCGTCGGCACTATGCGTCGTGATGATACTCAAACCATTAGGCACCTCGAGCGCCAGCGCGTTGCCACCGGTGCCATCCGCGCTCGTGGCACGCGGCACCGCGACCGCCGACCATGGCGCGCCAGTGCCGGGCGCGTTGGTGTCCCAGTGGAGCTCCATCGCGGCAAGTTTTTCGGGCTGGAGACGCGCGACCAACACGCCACTGAGGTCGCCCACCACCAGTTGGAGCGGCGTAATAATAATCATCAACACCAAACAGTATTTGAATGCATCAAGAAAAAAAGTGTGCCGCGCGCGCAGTGTATCTGTCTCGACCACAGGTATTGCGCTGCCTGCCCGCAAACGTGCCACGCGCAAGAGCACCCACGCCGATATGCCCGCGATTAAAAAGAGTGTCGACTCGACGCAGGCGACCCACATGTGCGCAAACGACGTGAGCGACTCGCTGTTGAGTATCGCGGCGCGATAGTTGTCGACCGCGATGATGCCTTTTTCGAGATGTACCCCTTGCGGCGACTGCATCCACGAGTTGGCAACCATAATCCAAAACGCAGAGATTGATGCGCCAACCAAAACACCCATGTTGGCAAGCAGATGCACCGCGCGCGGCACCTTGTGCCAGCCAAAAATCAAAATACCAAGAGACACGGTCTCGAGCGTAAACGCAATCGTTGTCTCAAACCCAAGAATGTTGCCAAAGAAACTCCCTGTCGCCGCCGAGAACGCCGCCCAATTGGTGCCAAACTGGAACGCGAGTGGGAACCCGCTCGCCACGCCGATGGCAAACGTAAGCACAAAGATCTTTGCCCAAAACCGCGCTTGGCGGTAGTACTGCTCGCGCCCGGTCGTGAGCCACATCACCTCCATGCCGCACATATAGAGCGCGAGGCCAATCGACATAAGCGGCCACAAGATATGAAAAGCGGCCGTATCGCCAAACTGTATCCGCGACAGCAGGAGCGTATCCATACAAAAAGTGTAGCATGGATTTTTTTGTGATTGTGCTATGATTGCGGCGATGACCACGCAAGAGATTGATTACCAAGCGCTTGTCGCCAAATATCCTTGGATTATTGCCAAAAATCAGGATTGTATTCTCAGCCCCGACAGCGACGGTTTGTTGTGTGGGTTATTAATGTCACACTATCTCGGATGGAAAATTCGTGGATGGTATGACGGAAAAGTGCTACTTCTCGAAGACGGATTCCGCCCCAAGGACTGCGTATTTCTTGATATGGAGATTTTTAGAAAAGATGTGCGCAGTGTTGGACAACACATGGTCTTGTTTAACAAAAAGCAATTGCCAGCAAACTGGAGCAATTTTGGAAATTGCATATCAGCCAACAATCTTCGCACATACGACGGCAAACACGACTTCCCACAAAAATATCCGCTCGGTACTATCCATCTCCTGCTGGGCATACTCGGGTCAGTACAAAAGATGCCGATTTCTACAGACGCAATCTGTCCACTACTCTACACTGATGGCACATTTAAGAATTTATTTAACTATCCAGAAAATTGCCTCGACTGGCTGCACTTCCTTGGTGCTGAGAATCCAACAAGCCCGCTGCACACCGTATTCTTTAATGACCACTACACCATCTCAAGTTTGATGAATGCACTGGACACACTGTTTACCACACTGCGCCAGATTACTGGAGGAAAGCGTGGTGGCGACAAAGTAAAACTATCAAACAGTAAAGGCGAGGCACAGAACTTTGATGCAACAACGAAATCAATCGATGTGGGAGTAGTTGCCCAAGCCGAACAATTTCTCCAAATGCTCGCGCGTGACACGGGATGGAAGTATGTATCCAATCAGTGGTCGTGGTGTAACCTCTCCCACTTTGAGTTTAAGAAAGGGACGATCAAACCAAGCCAAGGGCGTTATGACGCATTGATGAAACAAAACCCCGTATCGCTCGCCATGACCAGCGGGCTCGCAATCGAGTACACCACCGACCCAGCGGGACATCTAGAATAGTCCAGCGTTCGACTCCCCCGCACACTCCTCTACCATCCGTTTTTCTGCAATCGCGCAGTACTCGGGGGCAATATCGATGCCGATATATGACCGGCCGAGATTTTTTGCAGCAACTGTGGTGGTGCCACTCCCCACAAATGGGTCGAGCACGACGCCACCTGGCGGGCAAAAACACTGGATAAAATCATAGGGCAACTTGTTGGGGAATGTTGCCGGGTGCTCGTGCTTGAGCCGGCTCCCATCACCCGCAGTGAGATACTCCCAGATAGTGCCGCGACATTTCATCGGGTTGATAGTAATTGCGCGCGTTGCAATGCGGATACCATTGGTGAGCCGAGTCCCGCCGCCGGTCATGGTCTTGCCACCATGTTTGGAGGGAATCTTGAGATGCTCTTTGTCGAAGTAGGCCGGGCGATCTCCTTTTAGAAAAATGGGGATGTACTCGTGGTCGACGCGAAAGCGCTTGTTCCACCACGCACCCTCGGCACCAAACTTGCGGTAGATGACCGTCTCAAAAAGTTTAAACCCGAAACTGTCGCACCAGTCGATAATGGTGCGAAATGAGGTGAGTGATTTGCCGAAGTTTTTTGTCTGATCCTGAATCACCATCGCCACAACGCCGCCATCTTTGAGCACACGATGCAGCTCGCCACCCACTGCATGGAGGTCGAGTGAAAATCCTTTGTAGTCGCGCACCGAGTCGTAGGGCGGTGATGTCACCACAATATCCACTGAGCTGGAGGGGAATGTTTTGAGCACCTCGACCGCATCGCCACAGATAATTGAGTCGAGCGGCAACTCTGTGTGCGTACTCAGAACATCGGACACCGGCACGACAACCGGGAGTACTGGCGACAAGTATAGGTCAGTAGTACGCATACACACCAGTATACAACATGTTTATTTTATACCGGCACGTGCTACACTGTCGGCATGAAGACGGTGTTGATTACGGGGGCGCGCAGTGGGTTGGGGCTGGCGCTGGCGCGGACATTCTTGGCCCGCGGGTGGCGCGTGGTCGCTGCGGGGCGGCAAATGGATACACTCCCCGACGACGTGCGCAACAACCCCAACACCACAACTATTGAGCTCGAACTTACCGACGACGCATCGCTGCGTGCGTGTGCTGCGGCACTCCACGACGCGCCTGTTGATGTACTCATCAACAACGCGGGCGTCTACGACTCGACTTCAGTAGACAGCGACGAGGTTGTGACGACCGTCGGTGACATCTCGCGCGTGTTTGCGGTCAACGCGATCGCACCGCGACTCTTGGCCGAGACACTACTCCCCAACCTGCAAAAAGGTGGCGAGCATGTGGTGGTTGGCATATCGTCCGGCATGGGCACGTTTGCACAGCTGCGCGGCTGTGGGCTCGAGCCGACCAGCCGCGGATGTGATGGATACGAGGCGGTGCATTGGGCCTACAGCGCGAGCAAGACCGCGCTCAACTACGCACTGCTTGCGTTTGGCGTCCTCCACCCCGAAATTAAAATATCGCTGATTAACCCCGGATGGATGCAAACATCGATTGGTGGTAAGGACGCGCCATTGTCGCCCACAGAGTGTGCCGAGCATATCACCAACCTCATTATCGACCACGCAACAAAACTACCTGCAGGCACACTGGTCGACCACCTGGGCAACACCATGGAGCTGTAGACAAAAGATGCCGCCAAGATACTATTGGCGACATCTTTGTTGGATATGGCTGAACTATCCGCGCACTGCTGGTATGTTAGATGGTTTTCTGATCGTATCGCCAGTAGACATACCCCGCAGCAGCAACCACCAGCACGAGCAGTGCTGCCCACAACCACCACACAGTGGTGTCGGTGGTGTCGCTCGCTGCAACCGCTGCAACAAGTGACCCATTACCTTGCACCGTGGGCGTCACATCCTGCACGCCACTAACACCCACGTTGCCGAGTGCAACATCCGTGTCATCCGACGACCCCGAACCATTGGTGAGTCCTCCCGTTGGATTACTGGTCGATACGCCAAGCACTGCAGGAGCGACCGTCGTAGTGTTGCCTGTTGATCCAACCGCGGGGACAGATGATCCGCCACTACCATTTGAGCCCCCGCTACTGTTTACATACCCAACCGACAACGGACCGGACAGTACACCTCCTCCACCCGACCCGCCGCCCCCAGTGGTGCCACCTGCACCACTCGCGCCGCCCGTGACCGTACCCAAGACCGTGCTACTGAGTGCACCTGTCACCTGCGAACCAAGACCCGTGCCCGCGGTCAGTGTCCCTGCGACCTCCGACGCCATAGCCGGTGTCGCACACAGTATCACCCCGAGCACCAGAGCTGCGACACTACTACGCACCATGGTATAGATTGTACTCATAGAGATAGAGATTAGTGTGGCAATGATTGCACGCCATACGAGGTCGTGTATGCGCCATTAATCGAACCCGCGGGTATCTTGACTTCAACAACCACATCAACCTGTCGACCAGGCGTGGCTGGGTCAAGATCGGTCACCAACGTGAGCGCCGGTGTCGAGTACACATTTGCTGCAGTGATCACGACCGGACTAGTGCTACTTGCTTGTGCGGATGATATTTGGATATTCCCACCAGCAGGAATCGTGCTCGACGCTACTGCGTTAAACCAATCCGCAAACTTGAGCGACAGATCCGGCTCGTTGTTTGGGTCGGTGATATGGAAGGTGTACTTCCATCCGTTACCAAACGTACCATCTGCACTCGCGCTGGTTTGGGTCGCTGTTACTGATGTCACCGCAAGCGCACCATCACTCGAGGCACCACCGGTCACCGTGCCGCCAATCGTCCCCGCAGTAGGCGAGACACAATAGTTGATGACCGCAGCATAGAGCAACCCGGTTGGGTTTTGTGTCGAGCTGCTGGCGACACTCCAGTTGCGCACCACAAAGTTGAGGGTATTTGTGCCTGCTGTTGGTACAAACGATGTGGTAAACACCTGACCAAAGTTGGATGCATCGGCGGCTGGGGTCACCCCGTAGACATCCTCCGACGTGGATGCGTTTGTTGTCGCGATTGGCGTTGTTGCACTGTTGAGATACACCGCAGCTGCATTGTCTGCAGTGTACCAAAGCGTTGCGTTGGTCACTACGGCACCCACAGGAAGAACAACGCTGTCTTGGAACAAGCGCCACTGATCGATAGCGAATGACCCTTCTGTATTGCCCGTACCACCCGGCCATGTTGGGTTTGTTGATACCCATACGGCGCTGGAGCTGGCAAAAACACTGTTTGTTGATGGGTCCACCCATGGTGGGATCATCGCTTGCGTGGTTGATGCAGCGACAAACTGCTCATTGCTATAGTTGCTCGGCACGAGCGCTGCTACACCACTGACCGGATTCGTCTCGGTATACCCTGCGGTTTGGGTGGTGGCGCCACTCCCAAGAGTAATGACGCTGCAGGATGTACCATCTGCATGCGCCCTGGGCGCAGACACCACAAACAAAGAACCGAACGTCCCGAACACAAGCGCAAACGTGGTAAGCATTACCAACGTCGCGCGAATTATTTTTCGCACAGAAACAACAACACTATATCTATAGTTCATAAGGAGAGAATTATGCTGATACACAAACACACGTTAACTGCTAAACTAAAAGAGAGTCATGCGATTAGCTGATACTGCTCTATCATGACAAAGACGCACTGAAGAAGCGGTGAGTTGGTTTTTTCACACAGATAACACACGCGTTGTGCATACTAGAGTGTATGTATACCGTACGTCGTTGTAGCGAGTGCGACTTCGAAGAATATAATTCTGCGCAGAGCAAACTCGCGCGGCAAACCACGTTGTGGGAACATATCAAAAAAGAACATCCGCACATGGCCGACCGGATTATGCGAAACTACCAAACCATGCCCGACGACCTCTACCAAGTGCGTGTTGCGCGGCGGGCGCTCATCCGCTACTCTTCATAAACTGTTCATGAAGTGTCGTGTACACTCATCTATATATGAGGTTATTGATAGTCGAAGACGAGCCAGCGCTCGCCCAGAATTTAAAAAAGATCCTTGAGACAAAAGGGTTTGCCACCGATTGGCTCTCCGACGGAGAGAAGGCGCGCAACCGTATCCTGATGTATCACAAAGAGTACGACGCGATCATCCTCGACCTTGGGCTCCCCAACCTAGATGGTGTCGCGCTGACCACCATGCTCCGTGCCGAGGGAATCAAAACACCCATCGTGATTGTCACCGGCCGCAGCGAGACCAAAGACAAAGTAACGCTCCTCAACGCGGGTGCGGACGACTACGTGGTCAAACCATTTTCGCCCGCAGAACTCGTCGCCCGCATCGAGTCGGTACTCCGCCGGCCATCCGCAGCAATCAACGTCGTACATACCGTAGGCGACATCACGATCGACACCGCTGCACATCGCATGACCGTTGCCGGAGTTGAGGTGCCGCTGACGCTTAAAGAATATTCACTACTCGAGTGCTTTTTGCGCCGCCCAGGCGAGGTGTTTACCCGCGAGGAGTTGTGCAACCAGGTGTGGGATTTTGACGCGATGACACTCAGCAACGTGCTTGATGTGCATATGAAAAACTTGCGCAAGAAGTTGCAGGTGCCTGGCAACAATACTCGGTTTGAGACCGTGCGTGGCGTGGGCTACCGCTTTGTGGTCCCTGCGGCGATACACTAAGCCGCACAAGGATGCTGCGCGGTTGCGTTTTATTGCTATACTAGACACATGGAGTCGATAATATTAGTTGGCGGCGTGTTCGTGGTGTTGGTGATTATTCTGTTGCTCTGGTCGCGTGCAGACACCAACGAGGCCGTGTCTATGTCGATCGACGAGGAGGCAGCAAAGGACGCGCGAGAAGACGCCGCCGAGGGGAAGCCGCCCGAGCCACTGCCCCCACTCACTGCACAAGAAAAGGCAGAGGAGGAGGACTACTACGAAGAGAGCTAACGTGGTATGCTGCCGGGATGACGCGGCGCCGCTGGTATGGATATATCGCACTGGGAGTATCGGTGCTTTTTTTATGTGGCGCAGTGACGGCGGCGTATACACACAACACCCCACCACCACACCAACTCGCCGAGCTGCCGGTTGATATCACGCACGGCCCCGAAGCAGAGAATGTCTTTCAACAAGCGGCGGTAGCAAAAGCAGTCCCCGCACACGCGGTGCGTGTCCCGATTTTTATCTACCACAGCATCCGCCCCGACTACCCCGGCGAGAGCGCCAACATCAAAGCATTTACCCTCACTCCCGAACAGCTCGACGAGCAGCTCGCCTACTTGGCCCACAACGGCTACACCACGATCTCGCTCGACGACCTGGCGCGCGACATCGCCGCAGGCACGACGACACCGGTCAAAAAGCCGGTCGTGCTCACGTTTGATGATGGGTGGCAAAACGAGTATGTGTACGCTTTCCCACTCCTCACAAAGTATCACCTCACGGCAACTTTTTTTGTCTTTACTAACCCCATCAACAATAAAAATCCGCACTACATGACCTGGGATGAGCTGCGGCAGATGCACACGGCGGGCATGACTATTGGCGACCACACCGTCTTTCATCCCTACCTATCATCACTCACGCCAGAACAACTGCGCACCGAGGTGCTCGATGCTAAAGCAACTATCGAGAAAGAAATCGGCGTACCAGTCACCGACTTTGCCTCGCCGTTTGGCTACTCCGACGAAGCACTAACGACACTACTCAAGCAATCGGGGTTTGTCACCGGGCGCACCACCTACAAAGGCGTGTGGCACTCGGCAGACGACCAATACGCGCTCACGGGCTACCTAGTCCACCGCGACCTCAAGGACTTTGTGTATATTCTCACACAAGCAAAATAAAATTATTTTGCTTTGCATGATGCACAGCGACATCCTTTTGGTTTGATGTACTCATTAAAATATTCTTTGTCGTAGTCGTAGTTGAGCTCCTCACCTGGCTTTATATTCTTTTTTGCCATCACAAAGACCTGACCTTTGCGGATCTCGATCTCACAATTCGGCTTGCAGGCGTGGTTGATGTAACGCGCAGTATTGCTGCGTGCGGCGCCGTCAATCGTCTTTTTCTTGGTAACCTCAAACAGATATTTGCTGCGGCTGGTGTACTCCTCTTTTTCTGTCAGTGTTGGGCCGACGTACTCGATGATGCATGCACCTTTTTTAATTGGCTCCTCGGCGAACAACCCTAACCCATCGACGCCGCGCTTTACTTTGAGTTTAAAATCGCCCGGCACAAACTTTCCTTTTTTCGCAACACCCTTTTCTGCCTTTTTCTGTATCGTCATACGGTTCGTATT
>CAIJFH010000028.1 GCA_903819895.1 Candidatus Adlerbacteria bacterium | reverse complement strand
TTGCCATTACCTGCGTCGGCTACCTTGGTGTAGGTGTTACCCATAGTGTCGGTGATGGCGTTGGTGGGCAGTGGAGTCGTCGAGAAGTCGGTGAGGCCGACGATGATGAGGTTGCCGGGGGTGGCAGGGTTGAGGAAGGTGACAAAACTCTCGGTTGTGTCTATGTTCCCTTGTACAAAGGTTGGGGTGGAGGTGGCAGATGGTGCTGGGCCGACACTCTCGGTTGTGGCTACCAGGAGCCCGTTGGCGTAGATGTGTTTTGTTGTTGTGGCTACCCCGCCGACACTGGCACTGTAGAGCTTGTTTGGGGAGATGGTCGTGATGCCTGCGTCGACAATCTTGATACGATTGTCGTTTTGGTCGTAGGCGTAGGTGGTGGTGGCGAGGCCATTGCCGGTTTGTGTGAGGCGGTTGCGGTAGTCCCAGGCGTAGGTGAAGGTGCCATCGCCGAGGAGGTTGCCGTTTTGGTCGTAGGTGAGCGTGGTGGTGGCGGTCGTGGTCGCTACTGCCGCCGTTTTTATGACCAGCGGTTTGAAAACAGCCAGAGCCGCCGCGTAGAGGTCGCTCGTGCCAGTCGTGAAGGTTGCTGCAGTTGTTGTGGCGGATGAAAGTACTTTATCTTCGCTCACCTGACGCTCAACAGTGTCGTTAGCATCGACCTCTTGACGCTTTGTATAGCCAGCACCTGCTGTCCACGTGTCGTTGTTGCCATTACTCCATGCGACGCCAATATATAGCTCGCCCGCGAGGGTACTCGTCGCGACACCAGAGGTGAGAACGCTCGCCGAACCTGTGTTGTGGGCCGAGACATCAAGTGGCGATGTGGTCGCGACGCCCGCATATTCATGCACCGATATCGAGCCGCCAGTTGTCGTCGCATATACCGTGAAGTTGGATCCGCCGATAACATTCTTGGCGTAGTAGATAGCGGCGCGGTCGTTGCCGTTTGCCGCCTCGGTCACTTTGGTGTAGGTGTTGCCCATATTGTCGGTGATAGCGTTGGATGGAAGTGCCCCTGTGTAAAAATCCGTGAGCGCCACCGCGACAAAGTTACCCGTAGTGACTGGGTTAGCAAAGGTGACCTGCGCATGCACACTGTCGACCGCGCTTTGAATATAGGTTGGAGTAGAGGTCGACACCGTAGCAGGAGCACCCGGGGTCGTGCTGGCGATCGTTGTCACTGCGTCTGGGTTCGCATAGCTGGAGCCGACGTTGCCCGTATATGCGTGAGTGCCCAGTGGGCTCTGTGTGATGTTGCCAAGCGCATCATAGGCGTATGCGTAGGCGTAGTTAGGACTAGCGGTTGCATTGGAGGTTGAGGCGGTGAGCATGCGAGAGAGCGCATCATAGGTGTAGGTACGTGTTTTCGCTGTTGCCGTGTCGGAGGTGTCGACCGTTTGTAGTATGTTCCCGTCAGCATCATACGTGTATGCCAACTGTTGTGCACTGCTAGTCGTGGTGGGTGTCGAGGCAGCCGGTTTAAACGTTGCCACTACTGCTCCCCATGGGTTACTGCTGCTGGTTACAAATGTCGCCGCGGTTGTCTGCGCGCCACCTATCTTGTCCTCGCTCGCTTGACGCTCATACGCACTATTGTCCGTTTGTTGTTGTCGGAGCGTATACCCAGACCCTGCTGTCCACGTGTCGGTGTCACCATTACTCCACGCCAGACCAAAGTACAATTCTCCGTTGGAGGTGGTGGTGACGTTTCCTGAACTTGGCGTGGTCGAAGTGCCAATACTTGCGGCACTTTGGTCGAGCGGATTCACCGTGTCGACCCCTGCATATTCGTGCACCGACAGTGTATTGTCGCCAATGTTGGATGACACAACAAAGCCCGACCCACCGGTAACATTTTTTGCATAAAATAGCGCCGTGTGATCGACGCCACTAATCGCCTCCCCGATCTTGATATACGTATTCCCTTTGTTATCGCTGATAGCATTTGCCGCGATGGTCTGACTATTTACTGTTATTCCTACAACGACCAAGTCGCCCGTGGCGACAGAGCTATCGAGCGTCACCACGTTGCTCGACCCGCCTTGTATAGAATTTTTCTTACTCTGTATATACGAGACCGTTATAGAGCTCCCTGCCTTGTACGCTTTTGTCACCTTGTTGGTGAGCCGATACAGCGCATTTGCGGCATAGGTATTGGTCGTCGAAGCGCCATTGCCATAGACAATCGATGCGATATCCCCCGTTGGCGCATAGTCAAAACTTGAGATGACGTCGGAGTAATTACTCTCGCTATTTTCCTTCTTCTGGACACTCCCAAGCAAACCAGCCGGGTTGTACACATATGCAACTCTGGTAGCGTCAGGATACGTGACGAGTGTTTGGTTTCCCAGTCGGTCGTAGGCGTAGCCAGTAGCGTACGCAGTGCCCCCAATCATCTCGGTGTCGGTAGCGACCGAGCCGAGCGAGGTATACGCGTAGCTCGATACATTTGCAGTGGTGCTGGCGACACACAGGCGGCCAACTCCGTTGGTGCAGGCGTCGTAGGTATACACAACCTCTGTCCCTGCCTGGCCCGTGTAATCCTCTGTGAGAGGTCGATTGAGCGCATCGTACGTATAGTTTACGGTCTGACTTTTTGGATCAACTCGTTGCATCAGGTTGCCTGCACTATCATATGCATATGACCAACTACCGTACGTACCATCTCCATTAGCGTGCAGATCTTCAGCAGTGATTCTTCGATTGAGCCCATCGTAGGTAAAATTGCGCACGTTCCCGTTGGCGTCTGTTATTTTGGTGAGATTATTGTTGAGATCATAAGCATATGTGGTGGTTGCAGACGACGTCGCAGTACTATACTCGACCACCGCAGCTAGATTGCCAAAGGCGTCACGCATCAAATCCTTCCTATTACCATTAGCGTCAATAGTCACTACACGCCACGGCACATAGGTGTTCGTCGTAGTTCCAACTGCATTAGCTACGGACACAACTCGCTGAAGCGCATCGTATGTATATGTAGTCATGAGCGAACTGCTGGCTGTCGGCGACGTGTATGTGGTACTTGATGCAAAATACGGAAGTGACTCTTTCGAAAGCAATGAGGTGTTGCTGTACACTTTATCTGTTGCTACGTAAGTATTATTTCCCAGCGCTTGAGTTCTCGTTTGTATAGTACGTCCAAGCCCATCAACATACTCATACGTGGCGGTACTGCTGGCAGCAGAGAGATAATTCGTAGTGAGTGTATATGATGGGAAGGTATTATCTGTATACGCAACATCGGTCTTCACTACCAAAGTGCTCGATGCGGTCTGGTCTGGTTGTTTGACTTGCACAAGACGTCCGACTGCGTCGTACATGTTCACACTTGTGAGACCGTTCGGATCCGTTGTTGTCGCGGCCTTCCCGCTCGCGTAGTCATAGTACACCTGCGTTGTCTGATTGAGCGCATTCGTGGTTGATGCAGGGTAATAATTAAAAGCATCGTACACATACTTTGTCAGGTTACCCATTGGATCAGTGCTCGTACTTATCAGTCCAAAACTGTTATACGCTTTGGTGGTACTCGCGTACGCACTACCCAAAATCCAATTCTTTTCTTGAGTACGATTGCCAACACCCACTGATCCAAAGGGGAGGTTGTCATAGAAATACTGTGTCTCCTGTATCTTAGTACTGCTTGCGTTCGTCAAAATACTACCATCAAGCACATCCAGAGTCGTGCTCGCGTTGGTTGCGTACGTGATGTTTTTGATTATCGTATCATTTCCTACGTCCGAATATGTTCCATCAGAATTACCCGACACTTCTCCCCGATCGATGGATTGTAGTAGGTCACCCGTTGTGGTCGAGTACGTATACTCAATAGCATGATCACGGTGGCTTGACCCAGTACTATCAAAATCCTGCACGAGCTGCTTTGAAAGATACACGAATGACCGCCCACTCCCCTCATCAGCCGAGTCCCACCGATTAAAAGTTCGTTGCAATAACACACCCGCCAAACTTGCCACATCCTGACGAAACATATGCCCCATTTGTCCATACCCATCCGATTGTTCGCCAACAGCACTTGCAACCGAATCGCCCTGATTATAATACGTGGTAGTTACCGCGTTAGTACTTGTTGCTGTAATACTAAAGAATCCTGCAAACTTTTTATCAATCGGCCCTTTGTCGAGATATAATTTGCCGCCACTGTACGAATAATCGGTCTCATCGTTATTGCCATTATTATCACTCGTTACTATCTTTGTCACCACCAACAGTGGCGAAGATAGGTTTGGATTTGCTACCACAAAACCATGCGAGGTTGTGTCGTACGTGATCTGCGTACTGCCTCCTTTGGGGTAGGTTATCTTGGTTAAGATATCTTGTTTGGATGCTTGATTATACTCAGTACCTTGATCGGGCAGACCGTCACCGTTCCAATCCGCGAGCTCACTGAAATCGAGCTTACCGGTTGATTCTGCGGTGGCTATTGTAGGCACATACATATTGCTCGGCACCCAACCAGAACCCGTGTTAAGCAGTACCACATGCGCAGCACCGGTCTCGCCCGGCCAGGTTGGCTGGATTGCGGTTCCATCATATTCACGGACCATATCAGGCAGACCATCACCATTGATATCGATAAATCGTATGCCGCGGTCGCGATAATCACCAGTAAAGCCGGTAGACCATAGAGTTGATGTTGCCAATACCCATGGCGAAGTGCAGGTTGATTCCCACCCCGTACCCATATTGAGACAAAAAAATGTCTCCCCCATGTTTTGGAGTCCAACAGGAGTACTAAACACCCAATCATCCAAACCATCGCCATTAATGTCTACCAACTGCGAGTTGGTAGCAGGGTCGCCGTTTGGATCAGGCATATTTCGCACGGGCGAGAAGTAATTTGTTTGGTTCCACCCCATACCATTACCTAAATATGAGACACTTGCGCCCAGATTCGGCTGAGACATTGCATAATCAACTAATCCATCTCCATTCAAATTACCGAGCAAACCACCCGTCATAGAACCATGAGACCAGAGCGACGCAAAATACGGCAATGTCCCTGCAATACTTGAAGTCGCCACTTGTTCCCACGTATAAGCGCTTGTTGTGGCAAACGTACTCAAATAGAGTTTGGAGTATGGGCCCGTATCTGAGTTGTAGTCGCTTCGCACTACATCCGGCAACCCATCCCCATTTACATCAACAAAACGGGTACCAATTTCAATTGGCAAATCACCATTACCCGCCTGTGCCCACACCTCAGGTGGAGTAGGTGTGGTAACATAATCCACGTACCCTTGGTTTGTAGTGTCATACCAATCAAGACGGAGCTCTACTGCATCCATAAGCCCATCCCCATTTGCATCCGCAGGAATCACGGCCTGATTTCCTATACCATATCCTCTATTACTTGGGTTATTGACGAACGAAACAGTCGAACTCGCATAGGAGAATGTCATAGCAGGAAGCGTGATTTGTCCTCCGTTCGCATTTCGACCAACTTCTTGCACACTCGACAGTAATGACCGCGCACCATTGTTCCCCACAGAGTGCGCAAGTGTGTATTTGCGCACCCACTGTCCACTTACCGAAGCATCTATTTCTGAAATCACATAATTACTCGTTACCTTAAAGGCCGTACGGTAACTAACGTACGGGTCAGTACTTGAGGCGAGCACAAAGTTGATGCTCATTGGTCCATCGGTCGACCCGTTGCCGGTATATACTATTTGTAACGGATAAAGCTGATTTCCATCTCTTGTGTAGCTGTAGCGGGTGTAATTGTTATTTGTATCGCGCACCTCCTCGAGCATCCAGCGAGAAATATTGCTTGTGTCCCCAGCAACATCAAACTGTTGCGATTGTTGGGAAGCACCGTATGTGTATCGTGTTCCATTCTTATCATACGCCGTCCAAGCATTGTTGGCGTAGGTGTACTGGATATAACTACCATCATCTACCCGAGCGTAGTAGACATTCGGAGTTGAGGTTGCACTCGTGGTTGCCAACTCACCGCTGACTGACGAGTAAAAATAGTTATCCGTATACAGCCGATTAGTACCCATCTTATTCATTCGTTCAATATACGGAATAGAGAGCGACCAGCCATACCCCACAATGCCATCGTCCTGGAGTTTTTGACTATTGTATATAAGCGATACATCCGGCTGGAGCCCAGCGCGACCCGGCGGAATATCGAGTGCAATTTTTTGCGTCAGCGCGCCCGAGTTTTGGTCTACCTTTGGCGCGATGTTTTGGTAGGTGAACAGCGTTGGCGCTTGCGTTGTGGGGGCAGTACCAGTACCACTCGATGCAAGTGCCTGGACATTGGCAGCAACTGCTTTTACAGGAGTCGATTCTTTTGCGGTCTTAGTTGTAGAAGAATCTATAGCATCGACGCTTGTTGGGGTATTTGTTGGAATTGTATCAGGCGTAGAAACAGGAGTGGCATCTGCTGGAGTAACGGGCGCATCTTGTGGGAGAACCTGCGCCGATATTGGCGAAAGATCTGGACTTACCGAATCATCAGCCAACACAGGAGCAAACGGTGTCACTAGGAAGGTGGAAATAAGAAAACCGGCCGTATATGTACGAAAAGAATTTGAACGCAAAACCCACATAGACAATCCCCTTTTGTCCATACTATGAAAATAGTTAGTGCCCTGATAGATAGATGAACTTGGACGAACTGTGCTAAATCTAAATATAAAACACAAAATCTTTTTGCAAGTATAAAATAGACACACTTAAAAAGATGTGTCACTCAACATAATTTCTCAATTCTAAAAAAGCTTTATTTCTTAATTCTCGTCTACCCGAGATTATATGGGTTATGTATTTTTATATAATACTATTTTGAGATTTGAAAGAACAAAAATCTAAAACTACTCGTTGTCAAAATTTCTGCTGAGTTATCCACACAACTAAGTGTGGGTTTTATCTCAAAATGGATGCTACCGACTTTTCAACATCTTCTTGAGGTAGCGGCCGGTGTGCGAGTGTTTGTTATTTGCCACCTCCTCGGGTGTACCCTTGGCGACCAAGTTGCCGCCGCCCACTCCCCCCTCGGGGCCAAAGTCGAGCAAGTAGTCGGCGCTCTTGATGATGTCCATATTGTGCTCAATCAGCACCACCGAGTTCCCTGCCGCGACAAGGCGATTGAGGATGTCGATGAGTTTTTGTACATCCTCGTAGTGCAGCCCGACCGTCGGCTCGTCGAGCAAGTAAATCGTTTTTTGCAGATGCGGGCGATACAGCTCGGCAGAGATTTTGACTCGCTGTGCCTCGCCACCCGACAGCGTCGTTGCCGACTGCCCCAGCGTGAGGTAGCCCAAACCAACCTCCTCCAAGGTCTTGAGCCGATCATGGATTGCGGGAATGTCGGCAAAAAATGCGAGCGCCTCCTCGACCGTCATCTCGAGCACCTCAAAAATATTTTTTTTATTAAACTTCACCTCCAACGTCTCTTTGGTAAATCGCTTGCCGTTGCAGATGTCGCAGGTGACATACACGGTAGGCAAAAAGTGCATCTCGACCGCAAGTGTGCCGTTGCCCTCGCATGCCTCGCAGCGACCACCACCACTGGCTTGTTTGACATTGAACGAAAATCGATTTGCCTTCCACCCACGAGCACGCGCCTCGCTGGTCGTGGCAAACATGTCGCGGATAAAGGTAAACGCGCCCGTGTAGGTGGCGGGGTTGCTGCGCGGCGTGCGGCCAATGGGCGACTGATCGATGAGGATTGCACGCGACAGATGCTCGGTACCAGTAAAAGTCGCGGCGTTGTAAACCTGGTTGCTGCGGTAGCGTTTGTCAAACCGCGCGCGCAAATTTTCGTACAAGATGTCGTAGAGAAAGGTCGATTTGCCCGAGCCAGAGACACCCGTGATCGCGACCATTCGCCCCAACGGTACCTCGGCCGAGAGGTTGTGGATATTGAACGCGTGACCGCCTTTGATAACCAGCTTGCCTTTGTCCTTCTCGCGCCGCGCGTCGGGGACAACAATCTCTTTTTCTCCGCGCAGGTAGGCAAGTGTCACCGAGCCGCTGTCGTTTTTCTTGGCGGTCAAGAGTTTGTCGAGCTCACCTGCGACGACCACATGCCCGCCATGCACACCCGCGCCCGGTCCGATGTCGACCAAATAATCGCCCGAGTAGATGGTGTCCTCGTCGTGCTCGACCACAATGATGGTGTTGCCCAAGTTGCGCAGGTTGACGAGTGTTTTAATCAAGCGCTCGTTGTCACGTTGATGGAGCCCAATGGTCGGCTCGTCGAGCACATACAGCGCGCCCACGAGCCCACTCCCCAGCTGCGACGCAAGCCGGATGCGCTGCGCCTCACCACCCGACAACGTGTTGGCGCGGCGGTCGAGCGTCAAGTAATCGAGCCCCACATCGAGCATAAACTTGAGCCGAGCGGTAATCTCTTTGATGACTGTCTTTGAAATTTCTTGATCTTTCTTCGACAACTCGAGCATGACAAAAAACTCGTATGCATCTTTGATCGACAACGTCGTGATGTTGACGATATTCTTTTGCGATCCAATAAACACGCTCAGTGCCTCGGGGCGCAGACGCGCGCCATGACACACCGGGCACGGCTCATCGCTAAAAAAGTGTTTGGTGCCAAGCCCATTGCACGCAGGACACGCGCCATAGGGCGAGTTAAAGGAAAAGAGCCGCGGCTCGACCTCGGGGAAAGAGAATCCATCGTAGGCACACATAAACTTGGCCGACACGAGACGGCTCTTGACCCCGCCCTCGGCAGCAGCATCCGGCTCCTCGACCAGCACCAAGCCATCACTCTCGGCAAGTGCGCGTTCGACGGCTTCAGAAAGTCGCTCAATCGCCGCCTGTTTGGGACTCGGTTGCTGAGTATCCTTTACTTTCGATGATGCTATATTTTTTTGCACTGACGTAGTGCGCGTAAAATCGGCAATCAAAATCTCGTCCACCAACACGGCGATATCGTGCTTTTTGTTTTTGGAGAGGATAATCTGCTCGCGCAAGCTCTTTATTTCGCCATCTACCTTGACCTTCTCAAACCCTTTGCCGAGCAAGTCGTAGAGGAGTTGATAGTACTCGCCCTTTCGACCCACCACGACCGGCGCGTAGATTTTGACCGTCTCGTCGTGGAGCTCTACCCCAAGCACCTTTCGCTTGTGTGCGTGCCCGGCGTTTTGTCGAGCAGTGACGGACTCGATAATACTCTGGATGATTTCCTCATTACTATGCTTGCGAATCTCGCGGCCACACTCGAGACAGTGCGGCTTGCCGACACGCGCGTAGAGGATACGTAGGTAGTCATAGATCTCGGTAATGGTCGCGACGGTTGAGCGCGGATTATTTGACCGTGATTTTTGATCAATCGAGATTGCGGGTGAGAGGCCGGTGATCTCCTCGACATCGGGCTTTTGCATCTGGCGCAAAAATTGGCGTGCATATGCAGAGAGCGACTCGATGTAGCGACGCTGCCCCTCGGCAAAAATCGTATCAAACGCAAGAGACGACTTGCCCGAGCCCGAGAGACCAGTAAAAACCACCATCTTGTTGCGTGGGATCTTGAGGTCGATATTTTTGAGGTTGTGCGTCTTGGCACCCTTGATGTGGATATACTCTTCCATATTGACACACCCATTCTACCATATCCTGCTATCTTTTGCTTGTATAAAAAAGAAAGAGGGGTTCAGTGTGGCGCGTTGATCGCATCCTACACCGAACCCCGACCCCAGGCGGCATCCCCGGCACGAAAACTAACTATCAGAATAAACAATTATGAAGAAGATGTCAAGCCCCAGACGTGGGGATAACCGTGTGTGGCAGAAATAGCCCTATTTTGCAACCTTTTTTGATTTTTTTGCACCTTCGAGCACTGCCAGCTCGTCGCGGATAATTGCCGCGGTCTCAAAATCGAGCTCTTTGACCGCGTCGGCCATCTGGCGGCGCTTCTCGGCGATAAATTGCTTTGGATTTTGTTTGTACAACTCGCGGTCGACATCAAGCAACGTGCCAACTGCGCGGCCATGCTCGGTGCGCAGCTCTTCGGTAATGTCGTTGATCGCTTTGATGATGGTCTTTGGCGTGATCCCGTGCTTTTTGTTGTAGGCAAGCTGGATTGCGCGGCGGCGGTTGGTCTCGCCGATTGCAAACTCGAGCGACTTTGTGATCTGGTCCGCATAGACAACAACGCGACCATGCACATTGCGCGCGGCGCGGCCGATGGTTTGGATGAGCGATGTTGCACTGCGCAAAAATCCTTCCTTGTCGGCATCGAGGATCGCAACCAGCTCCACCTCGGGCAGGTCGAGCCCCTCGCGCAGGAGGTTGACGCCAACGAGCACATCGTACTCGCCACGTCGAAACTCGGTGAGCGTGGTGATGCGGTCGAGCGTCTGGACATCGCTGTGCAAGTAGCGCGCTTTGTATCCTCGCTCTTTCAAAAACTCGGACAAGTCCTCGGCCATCTTTTTGGTGAGCGTGGTCACCAGCACGCGCCCACCATGCGCAATCACCTTCCCTGCCTCATCTAGAAAATCTTCCACCTGCCCTCTACCCGCTTGCGGTGAGCTCGTCGAACCCGTGACTGGCCGCACAATAATCTCGGGGTCGATGAGGCCAGTCGGGCGAATGATTTGTTCGACCACATTGCCGCCCGATTTCTCCTTCTCGTACTCGCCCGGCGTCGCCGACGTATAGATAGTTTGATTGACGTGTTGCTCAAACTCGTCAAACTTCAGCGGGCGATTGTCGACAGCCGACGGGAGACGGAATCCGTAGTCAATAAGATTGACCTTGCGCGCGCGGTCGCCCGCGTACATGCCGCCAATTTGGGTCACGGTGACATGCGACTCGTCGATGATGGTTAAAAAATCGGGCGTACCATCGGCTGTATGGGGAAAATATTCGAGGAGAGAAAATGGCGGCTGCCCGGGTTTACGCCCGTCGAAGTGGCGCGAGTAGTTCTCGATCCCATTGCAGTAGCCAACCTCGCGGATGAGCGCAATGTCGTGGTTGGTGCGGCGCTTCAGTCGATCGGCCTCGAGCATCTTGCCGGCGCGCTCGAGCTTTGCCAACTGCTCTTTGAGCTCTTGTTTGATCTCCGCCACGGCACGCGCGCGTTCTTCCACAGGCGAGACATAGTGCTTGGCAGGAAAGAGAAACAGCCCAGCGGACTGCTCTTTTTCTGCTCGTGAAATTGCATCGATGATGCGCACTTTTTCTATCACTTCCACCCCAGCAGTGTCCGTCCCCGCCTTGCCAATACCAAACTCTACGCGATACAACACGCGCTCGCCGGTTGGCATGATTTCCACCGCGTTGCCAAGCGCGCGAAACTTCCCCGGCTCCAAGTCGGCGTTCGTGCGCTCAAAATAAATCGCAATCAACTCGCGGATGAGCTCTGCGCGATTTTTCTTCGCACCTGGCTTCAACTCCAAGTGCACTTTTTTATATTCCTCGGGGCTCCCCAGTGCGTAGATGCACGACACGCTTGCCACAATAATCACATCACTGCGCGTCAGCAGTGCTTGCGTTGATGCGTGGCGCAGGCGATCAATCTCGGCATTAATCTGCGCCTCTTTTTCGATATACGTGTCGCTGTGCGGGATATACGCCTCGGGCTGGTAGTAGTCGTAGTAGGAGACAAAGTAGTGCACCGCGTTGTTGGGGAAAAACTCGCGATACTCCTGCGCCAGCTGCGCCGCGAGCGTTTTGTTGTGTGCAATCACGAGCGTCGGCTTTTGGATTTGGTTGACGACATTAGCAATCGTAAACGTCTTGCCCGAGCCAGTGACTCCGAGCAGCGTCTGATGCCGCTTCCCTCCTTTGACGCCTTTCACCAACTGCTCAATCGCCTTGGGTTGGTCGCCCGCTGGCTCATATTTTGACTGGAGTTGAAATTGCATAAAACTACTCTACCAGATTTACACATATAAAAACACTTCGAACATGCTTGCCTACCTCCCCTCTTGGATTACGCCGTCCGACAGGAGGATGGTGCGGTCGACGTATTGCTTGTCGTCTTGCTCGTGCGTAACCATCACGATGGTTTGTCCCAACTCCGTTTGCAATTTTTTAAATAATTCGAGCACGACTTTTGCCGACGCCGTGTCGAGGTTGGCGGACGGCTCATCGGCAAAGAGCACTTTGGGTGAGTTGATGAGCGCGCGAGCAATCGCCACGCGCTGCTGCTCGCCGCCCGAGAGCTCGTGTGGGTAATGGTCGAGCCGCTCGCCGAGCCCCACAATAGTAAGCAGTTCTGCAGCGCGTTTGGTATATACGCGCGGGTCTGTACCAAGCGCCATCGCCGGCAGGTAGACATTCTCGAGGGCCTGCAACTCGACAATGAGCGCATACTCTTGGAAGACGTATCCCAAATGCTCGAGCCGGAAGTCGGTCTTTGCCGCATCCGACAGCGCAGTGATGGTGACCCCGTCAAGGATAATCGTGCCCTCGGTTGGCGTGTCGATGAGCGAGAGTTGATGCAGCAGTGTCGACTTGCCCGAGCCGCTGCGGCCCATGATGGCAACAAACTCGCCCGCAGCAATGTCGAAGGAGATATCGCGAAGCGCGGTCACGGGCTGCTTGCCACCATAGACACGCGTCAGATGCTCTACGCGGATAATCGGCTCGTGTGGTGGGCGTGTGTGTTGCATACTGTGTTTCTATTGTTATCCCCAGATTGCTTTGAGTATCTCCTCGCGAGCGACGATGCGCGACGGGATCAGGCCAGAGAAAAATCCTGCGATCAAAAAACCAGTGATGGTTTCGACAATGAGCATCCACCCAAACGAGAACGTGAGCCCGCCAAACGGGAGCGGGATCGGGTGCGCAGCGACAATTGGCTGGACGATCCCAAACACCAATAGCGAGCCAGAGCACACGCCGCACACCACATAAAAAAGCGATTGTAGCACGTAGGAATAAATAATGACGCGCTCTTTGATGCCGATTGCTTTGAGGATACCAATCTGGCGTCGTTTGTTGACCGCGTTGACGTAGATCATGACAAAGATCGTGACCGCCGCAACGAGAATACTGATGACGCTCACGATGATGGCGATGAGTGTAAACGCGTTGAGCACGGGTTGAATCGCCGTGAGCAGGTCGGTATAGCTTTGCACATGCAAGTTGGGCGCGAGCGCTTGGACGCGCGAGACAAAATAGCCAAGACGCGTTGGATCATCGACCTTGACCAACACCTCTGACGCATCGTTGGTTGCCGAGTCCTGTCCCCTTTCGCTTGTTCGGATTTCCCACCCCTGCCCCAGCTGTAGCCCTACCCCTCGCCCTGGCCTTCGCCCTAAC
>CAIJFH010000027.1 GCA_903819895.1 Candidatus Adlerbacteria bacterium | reverse complement strand
TCCCGTCGGTGTATTATTCGAGTGTCCAGAGTGTCCTACTTGAGGGGTAGCGGGAGGTGGTTGCACTAGATGGCAAGATACCATCTATATTCGAATCAGTCAAATCGCGTGGCTTGGCTACTTCCCCTTCGCAACCGCTTTTTCGAGGGCGAGGACGTCTTGCTCGATACCTTTGAGACCTTCGAGGAAGACGGCTGGGGTGGAGAGGTCGAGGCCGCAGGCGGCGAAGATGGACTCTGGCGAGGCACTGCCGCCCGCGGAGAGAAAGTGCGTGTCGACCACCTCCATAAACGCAGGGTCTGCTTTGACTCGCCCCCACAGCGCGCGCGAGACCAGCTGCCCATAGGCGTAGGAGTAGACGTAGAAGAACCGGCGGATATGCCCCCACGCGACAAAAAAGTATCCGTCGTCGGGCGCGAGTGTGACCGCGTCGCCCAGGTAACTTGCCATGTGTTTGTTCATCAGCGCCGCGAGCGCGTCTTTGGGCAAGAGCCCTTGCTTGCGCACCTGTGCATGCATATCTTTCTCAAAGTTAAAGCACGCTATTTGGCGGAATACGGTCGAGATGTCATCCTGGGCGCGGTCGTGGAGCGCAATCAGCCGCTCCTTCTCGGGCAACAATGCGACGAGCGACTCAAACGCTGCGCGTTCAAAAAAGGTGCTCACCGTCTCGGCGGTGACGGTCGAGTACCCTTCATAGAACGGGCGCTGCTGCTTGCTGCGCTCGCTGTGGATTGCATGCCCCATCTCGTGCGCGAGGGTGAGCAGCGAGTGCGCGTCGTCGACATGGTTAAGCAAGACGAGCGTCGGCTGGTCGACCGAGTGCGAGCAGTATGCGCCGCCGCTTTTGCCTTTTTTTGGATACACATCAACCTGCCCGTTTTGGAGCAGTCGTTCAAAAATCTCTTTGTAGCGCGGATGCAGCTTGCCAAATGTTTCGCCGACGATTTTTGCTGCTTCGTCAAAGGGGATTTTCTTGGCGATCTTGCCCACCGGTGCCGAGCGGTCGGCGTAGGTCAACTTTTTTTCCTTGAGCATCTTTGCTTTGACACGATAAAACTTCTTGGAGATATCAAACCGCTTGGTCACTGCCTCGACGAGTGCCAAGACACTTTCGCGATTGTTCTCGTAGCCCATAATCGTCGCGTCGTAGGGCTCCGCGTAGCCGCGCAGCTCGTCGGTAATCTTCTTCTTTGTGACAATCGCGTTGAGCTCGCTCTCTGCCATGTCGGCGACCGACTTGTATGCGGCGATAACAACAAGGTGTAGCGCGCGGCGCTGCTTCATCGGCAAGGTCTTTAATGTCTCTTGCGCCTCGTTGAGCGGGATCTGCTTACCGCCCCAAGTGACTGTGCGTGTGTTGAGAATGTTATCAACTGCCTGCACCCAGCGGCCAAACGACACATCGCCGAGTAGTGAGAGCAGCCGCTCCTCGCTCTCCGAAAGGTTGTGTCGCGCGTGTTCAAACAACTTCTCGAGCCAGTAGTGCAAATCCTCCAACTCTTTCGCAGCGAGAAACTTCTTTTGCGTCGCGGCGCTTACTTTTGCTAATTCCAAATCAAAAAAGAGCAGCTTGTTGCCGCGCTTGGTGTAGCGCTCGTCGAGCAGGTTCTGCAGCGCCTCGGCTTTTTTGTCGGTCGCGTCGAGCTCCTTGCGGTACATTGTGTAGTACAGCGGCGATGGCGACACTTTTTTTATCAACCCTTCGTATTCGGCAAGCGCCTTCTTGAGCTCCTTCGGATCGCTCAACCACTTTTTGTTTTTGCTATACGTCTCGACAAACGCGTCAACCGCCTTGTCCCCTGTGTCGACATCTTGCATCAGTTTTTTGTCCCCGAGCGACGGATAATACAACCTCGACAAATCCCACGTGGTCTTGAGTTTCATGTGGGCAGTATACCGAAGAACTCTCTATATAAAAAGCGGCTGTCCAAGGGTTACCCTTGGATGAGTTACAGCCAATCAATCGGCTTTTTGCCATGCGCGACCAAATAGTCGTTGGCTTTTTTGAAATGTCCGCAGCCGAAGAATCCGTTGTAGGCAGAGAATGGCGATGGGTGCGCCGCTTCGAGTACGAGGTGTTTCGTGCGGTCGATGTGTGCGCCTTTTGCTTTTGCGTAGTTGCCCCACAGCATAAAGACGAGATGCTCGCGCTCCTGCGAGAGCGCCGCAACCGCCGCGTCGGTAAACTCCTCCCAGCCCTTGCCCTGATGCGAGCCCGCCATATGCGCACGCACCGTGAGCGTCGCATTTAAAAGTAATACGCCCTGCACCCCTACTTCGCTAAAGCTACGCAGGGCACGCGCCTCGCGCTCTTCTTTCGTTTGTTGGGAGGTTTCACCTCCCGACGCTGTTGCTGAATACTCGCTCGCAATCTCTTTAAAAATATTTTGCAGCGAGGGCGGGAGTTTCGTCCCCTCGTCGACCGCGAAGCACAAGCCGTTTGCCTGCTTTGGCCCGTGGTACGGATCCTGCCCGAGTATCACGACCTGCACCTGCTCGAACGGGCACAAGTCAAACGCGCGGAAGATATATTTCGGCGGCGGATACACCACCTCGTTTTTGTACTCCTGCCGCACAAACGCCGACAGCTCGGCAAAGTACGGCTTCTCAAACTCCCCCGCCAGCCGCCGTTTCCATGACTCCTCCATCTTCACATCCTTGGCATCCATGCAGTTAGTATACAAGAGTTGGTATAGAGGGGCACAGAGGACGGACATATAGTCGCAATATGGATATGTGGTATCTTTGAAGTATGACAACAACCGAGCGACTCCGGGTGCGGGTGGCGGTGTATTTGGTGCTGGAGAAAGATGGTACATATCTTTTTGCACAGCGGAAAAATACCGACTACCACGAGGGTTTTTATAGCTTGCCCGCAGGACATGTCGACCTGGGCGAGCTCCCAACCGAGGCGATGATTCGCGAGGCAAAAGAGGAGGTTGGTATCGATATTGCTCCGGACGACCTACGTTTTGTGCATGTGCTGTATCGCGAGGACATTCTTGTTGAGTATTTTTTCACCACCACCAAGTGGCAGGGCGAGCCCGTCAACAACGAGCCAGAGAAAATCGGCGACTTGCGCTGGGCGACGCTCGCCGAGCTTGGTACAAACGTTGTTGAAGAAGTCGCCGCTGCACTCCCCCTCATCAAACAAGGTGTCGCGTTTTCAGAGATGTCAGGCGAGTAAGTTGTTTCGCAGCACAAAGGACGGACCTATGTGTGCGAGTGTTCGGCTTGGAGGAGTGCTGCTTTGCGAGTACTCCCGCCGCGGTTGTACCCACCAGGTGTGCCGTCGGAGCGGACGACCCGGTGGCACGGGATGTTCGGGTCAAAGTTCTTTGACATCACTGTGCCAACCGCTCGCGCAGCGTTTGCGTTCCCCGCCTTCGTTGCCACTTGCTGGTATGTCATTGTCTCGCCTTTCGGAATTTGCGCCACAACCGCGCGGACGCGCTCGGCGAAAGATGTTGATTTATCCAAGATGTGCATGGTCGTTATAGATCCACAAACGCCAAGGCGCTTCTGTTCGTGCTGCGTCATACTTCAATACAGTGATACCCGTATTTTCTGTTTTGATGCTCGCTTGGAAGTGTCTAAAATTATCGCCAGTAAGAGAACTGCCGAGCAAAATGCGGGCAACAAGTGTGCGCAAAAAGTGTCCATGTGTTACGACCACGAGCGCTTGTTCGAATCGGTTTTGGAGAAAATCGAGCGCCTTGTCCGCACGTGCAATAATGTCATCAAAATTTTCGCCATCCTCTGCGCGCATGCCCGGTGTATAGATGCTCTGTTCCCATAACTGCCAGAGTGCATTTGCTTCGGTGTCTGTGTATGGTCTGCCATCGACGCGTGTTGGTTTGGTGCGTTCGACAAACACGTCCGCATATTCCGGAGTTTTGCCAGTTGCTCGGGCGATAATCTCAGCTGTCTCCCTTGTGCGCATGCGCGGGCTTGCAACCAATGTATCGAAAGATAATCTTGCAACACGTTGCGCTACTTGTTCCGCTTGCTCGCGTCCTGTCGTATTGAGCGTTGAGTCGACACCTTGAAACACTGGGTCGACGTTCCCATGAGTTTGCCCGTGTCGGACAAGGTAAATGATTTTTTCTGTTGATGTTTCAACCATGGGTAGTTAGAATAGCTGCCCCGTTGGTTCGCTGCTGTTGGATTTTTTGCTTACTGGTTTTGTGGCTGGTGCTGGCGTGGGTTCTACTTCTTTTGATACGGAGGTCCGTCCTCCGTGTTTTGACTCGTGTTCGCGCAAATCATCCTCGACGGCTTGGCGGTAGGTGCAGTAGTCGCAGTCGGGTGCAGCGGCGGGGAGCGCGTTGCTGTCGAGGCAGAGTTTGAGTTTGGCAATGGTTGGTTCGATCCAGTCGGTATTGCCGACATGCGGGATCAGCGTGAGGTCAAACTCCAGCTTGCCGTCGAACGCGGGGCGATCTTTGCTCGCGTTGGCATAGACAAAGTAGCCCGTGTTGGAGACCTTAAACCCGCGCTGGCGCAGCAACCATTGGTACGTCTCCATCTGCCGCTTGTAGCCGTCGTGCCAGTCGGCGTCGAGCGCATCGATTTTTTCATCCTTGCTGGTCGATTTGTAGTCGACGACAATCAGCTCGCCTTGGGGGTTGACCCACACATCGTCGACCGCGCCCGCGATAGTAAAGCCCGTTGGCAGATGGCGAAACTCGATGCCTTTAAAGTTCTCGCGCCAAATATCCATCTCGGCATGCTGGTACGGCACCGCGTCGACGCCATACTGCTGCATAATCGGGTGTGACGATGCAGCAGTGCGGTGTATATCGAACTCTTTCTTGAGCAATGCGTCGACCGCCGAGTTGAGATTGAAGGGGAACCCTGGTGGCCGCGCCGTGCCGAGCTTGTTGTCGATATAGAAGCAACGTGCGCACTCGACAAAGAGCGCGATTTTGCTGCGCGAGAGGCGCCAATTGCGGCCACCATAGTTCCAGCCCGTGTTGCGATGTGGTTTATAGTAGGAGCTCATAGTATCGTACTCGCGAGGCGAGCTCCTATTGTACCCTATTGCCCATCAACTCCCCAAGTGATGCGCAGGTAGCGCTCGACCCGCGAGAAGAACGAGAAGATGATGATAGTGAGAATGGTTGCAACCGCTGCAGTGATAAACAGTCCAAAGCCGCACGCCATGCCAACACCAGCGACGACCCACACGCCCGAGGCGGTGGTCAGCTCGCCGAGCTTCTCGCCATGGGTGAGCGCCAGCCCGCTGCCGATAAAGCCGATGCCAACCACCACCGAGGATGCAATAAGAAGCGGGTTGGTTGCGGCAAAACTGGTGAGCTCAAACCCCGCCAAGACACTGATCAAGCAAAAGAGGCATGAGCCCATCGCCACGAGTGCGTAGGTGCGCATGCCTGCATGTTTGCCAGCGATGGATCGCTCGAGCCCCATCAGGGTGCCCAGCACCGCTGCCACCAAGAGTCGCCAGATAAACCCAAACTCAGCGAGCCCAAATGGCGATATAGTGTGCAGCAGTGTATCCATAGATGCTTATTTGGTTTGGAAGGTGGTCAACACGGGGTTGCCGCTCTGGTCGCGCGTTGCCGGGTCGTTGGTCATCGAGTACATACGGTCGCCATCGTCGCGTGACTCGCCGACAAAGTAGGTCTGGCCCGGGAGCGTGCCGCGGAGCAACTCGACAACACCGCTTTTGTTGCTGGAGGTAAAGAGACCAGCGCCAAGCACGTTGCCCGGGACGCCGTTGTTGTCCTCGTAGACAACCACCCATGTTGGGGTGCTGACATCAACCGCAGCAACTGCAACTTGCATGCCAGCTGTTTGTGGTGATGGAATAGTGAGCCCAGCAATCGTGCCCGCAGTAGTTGGTGTAGTTGCCGTAGTGGCTGCAGCACCAGAGGTATTGTCGGTTGTCGCAGTAGTGTCCGATGTGCTCGGCGTGGTGCTGGAGGTTGTCTCGGTTGCTACCGAGTTGGTGCTGGTTGCGTTCTCGGCACCTTGCTGGTCGCCTGTGTTGCGTCCCGAGTTAAAGCCCCAGACGATGAGCGCGATAACAATGATAACACCCGCGATAACCCACGGCGTGTTGCTGCCCGATGAGGCAGGCACGGTTGGTGGCAGCGGGCGGCTTGGCTGGCTTTGCTGCTGTGGCTTGTTGCCTTGTGTATTGGTTGGCTGTGACCACGAAAGCGTCGACTTCTGCTGTCCGCCTTGCTGATTATTCTGATTGCTCCCCTGTCCCTGATTGCTGTTCGTTTGCATACGCTTGTTCGGCTAAAGATTTATAAAATGCCCATCACTAGTATTATAGCTCCTTCTTGGGGAGGCACAATGCCCCCACCTCTTGGAGTATGGTGTCGGCGCGTTTGCCATGGATACCAATCCGCGACAGCGCGTCCGAGTCGTGCGACAAGGCGCTACAGAGGACTTTTCTGTCGCCGAGTAGGGCCATTTTCTCACGTTTGCTGAGTGTGGTGAGCGCGGTAATCGGATACAACTTTGCTTCGTCGATCTGGTCATGGAGGTTGTGCTCGTTGGGGTACTCCCACCCCAGGAGTGGCAACCCCTCGCACAGCGCGTACTGCATCGCGACGCTCGTAAATTTGGTGTTGGTGACCAGCAACCCACGCACCTGCTCGTTTGGACGCGCAGCGCGGATGTCGTCGATGCGCGCTTTGACATACAGTGTTGTCTTGAGGTCGGTCTTAAATCCCGCCGTGTTGTGGAACTTGGCTTCGACATAGGTTGTCTCATCCCCTTTCTTGAGCACGACATCTACCTCGTGCTCGACGCAGCCGCCTTTGACGATTTGATCAATACTTGCGCTGTACCCTTGTGTGCGAAACAGCTCGGCGAGGTATGCCTCAAACGGGAACCCCGATGGGCCAAAGTCGAGTATCGCGCGCTTGAGCGAGTAGCGTGCGGCAGCGCTGTGGCGATGATCGCGCAGATGTGCAAATGCGCGGCGATAAATCTCGCTGGTGGTGATACTGTTGTACAACTCGGTCTCGATTTCTTTGGAGATTTCTTCAGCGACGTCATCATCGGCACCCGAGCGACGCAGCGAGGTGCGCAGCTTTGATGGGTCGAACGGTTCTGCGGTGCCGTCCGCTTTTGCAACAAGAGTGGCCATGAGTGATTATCGGTCAGTGGTGGTTATGGTCACTGGCTCGCCATTGATGGTGACTGCGTCAAACACCGGGTTTGTCGCCGAGCTGCCTGCTGCCGAGACGCTAAAGCTAAATGGGGTTGAGGTTGCAGGACCATCAACACAGGTGCCCACGGGTCGCAGGATAACCAGCCCAAGTGTGATGTGTGCGGGCGGCCCGCCCTGGGTGCTCACGCTGCTGGAGAATGTGTCGCACGGAGATGCCACCAACGCACCACTATATATGTGGTCGTGTTTGCTCTTGGTGTGGCGCAGCGCGAGAGTGGACGGCTGTTGGTATGTCGGGTCAGAAGTGTATCCGTCGGGGAGCACGAGTGCTGGCTTTGTTGGTGTTGCGGTTGTCACGGGTGTTGGGCTTGGGTGTTGTGTTGTGGACTCGACATACCACAATGCCAAAAATGCGAGCACCAACACAACCAGCAACCCTGCCAGCAAGTGGTGGCTCTTGCGCTTGTCGTTTGCCATACTCAGAGTATACGCTCTTTCTCTTGGCGCGTGTGGCAAGTTATCAACACGTCACCCCAATTCCCCGCGCTCGATGATCCCACCGCCTAAGCAACGCTCGCCTCGGTAGAGCACCAACGACTGGCCCTCGGGCACATAGTGTGGCGCCTGTAGTATCACGGTCGCACGGTTCTCGCTATTGCTCGTGGGGTGCTCGAGTGTAGCGGGAATCAGTTCTTGTCGATAGCGAAAGCGCGCGCTGCATGCGCCGGGTGCCACGTCACCAATCCACTGCACGTTACGCAGCAAGACACTCGTGCAGGTTTTATTCTTTGGATATCGCTCGGTCGACACAGTAATTGTGTTGTGTGCTATGTCTTTTGAGATTACAAAATGGGGCAGTAACTCTTTCGAATGCACCTGCTCGTTTTCTCTTGTCTGATTTTTTGTTGGAAGTGCCGTGACCATAAACCCGTGCCGCTGCCCCAAAGTGTAGAGCGCTGCGCCATCGTGTGTGCCAATCACCTCCCCTTGCTCTGACAACACATCACCCGGCACGAGAGTCAGTTCTTTGTTGAGCATTTGTGCGATTGATATGTCACCAAGAAAGCATAAGCCCTGACTGTCTTTGCGCGTGGCGTTGGGGAGTGCAAACTTTTTTGCCAGTGCGCGGACCTCGCGCTTTTCCATCCCACCAACCGGAAAGCGGGTGTGCCGCAGCGCCTCCTCGGGCACCATCCACAAAAAGTAGCTTTGATCCTTCTCTGCATCTTTGCCTGCCAAGAGTTCGACCGAGCCGTCGGCGTTGTGTTGCAATTGTGCGTAGTGCCCCGTGGCGACCAGGTCGGCGCCGTGCGCCATCGCCCAGTGGTAAAAGACACCAAACTTGATTTCTTTGTTGCACAAGGTGTCGGGGTTGGGTGTGTTGCCCTTTGCAAACTCGCGCACGCTCGTCTGGAACACTGCCTGCTCGTACTCACTCGACAAATCAATCTCGATAAACGGGATGTGGAGATGTGCCGCGACACGCATCGCCTCGATCTTGTCGGTGCCGGCGGTGCATGGGTAGCCCGGCAGCGCGATGCGGATAAACACACCGACCACGTCAAAACCCTGCTGCTGGAGCAGTGCTGCTGATACGGCGGAGTCCACCCCGCCCGAGAGTCCGACAAACACGTTCATAGCACGACAGTAGCGCATTTTGCGTTGTGGCGCAAAGAGATAAAGAGGTATAAAAGGTTCCTGACACCTTTAATTGGAGAGATATTTTTTCTGGTTGGCGAGCTGCTCGGCATAGGTCTTGCTGTAGTGCATGTTCCCGTGCATGTCGGAGAGGTAGTAGAGATATGGCGTCTTGGTTGGGGTCACTGCGTCGAGAATCGCATCAAGTCCCGGGTTGGTAATCGGCCCCACGGGCAGACCTTTGTTGACATAGGTGTTGTAGGGCGATGGTGTCCGGAGGTCGGCGCGCGTGAGTTGGAAGGAGTTTTTGCCCATGATGTAGGGAAAAACCGCGTCCACCTGCAGCGGCATGCCGATCGCGATGCGCCGCCACAAGATACCTGCAATAATCTTTCGATCTGCCGTCTTCGGCGCCTCTTTTTCGAGCAGCGATGCCATCGTGACCACATCGGGCAATGGTTTTCCAAACGTGGTGATTGCCTGCACGACCTGCGCCTGTGCCACATGGTTGGCAAAATTGTTGGACAGCATGGTCAACACGGTGTCGGGGTTTTGCCCCGGGAGAAAAAAGTAGGTGTCAGGAAACAAGTACCCCTCTTTGGGTTGTGCGTCACGGAGGAATGCTGGCTCGTCGAAGTCGGGCAATTTTTGCGCGAGCAAATCCCCCATCTCGTGCGAGTTTGCGCCTTCGGGGATCGTCACGCGCACAGGGGTGAGCTCGAAGTCGCCACGGGCAATGCGCTTGGCAACCACAATCACCCCCTCTGGCCCAGGGAAGAAGTATTCGCCCGGTGCGGGCTCGCCCTGTTTTTTGTAGAGCGCGAGGATGTGGGTAAAAATCGGTGCCGATTGGATAATCTGTCGCTCGGCCAGATCCTGTGCCACCTGCGCGGACGTTTCGCCCGGACTAATTTTGAGGTAGGTCGCCGTGGGGAAATCGAGTGGTGCTGCGAGAGTCACAAAATAAATCAGGAAACAGAGTATGCCAAAGAGAAATGCGGTTGGCAGCAAGCGATTATAGCGCTGCCACTGCTCGATATACCACTGCGTGTTCGTAAAACGTGACGGTTCCATAGAAATACAAGAAGACGTTGTTGATTATTGCCCCGTCGGCAAATTGACCGGCGCCTCGCCGCGGCGCGACGGTACGCGCGACAACCCCGGTGTGCGGATGCTCGAGCCCGGGAAGTGCCACAGCGATGCGATCTCTTCGGTATTGAGAAAGACCGGCACTTGGTCGTACGGCACGTAAAAGTATGCACGATGCTTGTAGTGGAAAAACACCTGCTTGGCGATGCGGCTCTTGCGATAATCTTTATAATCCTGCCAAGGGTAATCCATAAACGCCAAGCCGCGGGTGGGGATAAAGCCGTTGTACTCTACCCCGCCTTTAAATTGTCCAAGAAGGTTGATGACGCCAGGCACGTTGATGCCGTTAAACAGTTCATTTTTTGCGATGTACACGCCGCGCAGGCCGCACTCAAACACTGGCTTGCTCATGGCACGCTCGATGGCGTCGATGCGGCGCTTTTCGCCATCGGTGAGGAGCGACGTCTTGCCCTCGGTGATGTCATTTTCGGCAATCACCTCTTTTGCGCGTGCCGCCGCTCCTGCCATAATCGCTTTGATTTCTTTTTTGGCAGCGTCTTTGTAGCTGTCCCCATCGAGATAGAAACCGTACCACTCGTCTGCTTTGCGTGCTTTGAGAATAATTTGAAACCACAAGTGTTCGCCTGGGCCGATTTGGCCCAAGAGCTCGAGCAGGTTGGCAAGCGGATCAATCTTAAACTCCTCTTTCGGATCCTTATCCATTTTAAAGTCGACATAGGTGCGGATCGGCAGCGCTTGTGGTTCGCCTTTTTTAAACTCGTTGCCCCACACCGTGTAGCCCTTGGTGTCGGGTGGGATTTGGTTGACATAGTCGTCTACCTCGAACACTTTTGCCTCGGGGAACTGGCCATAGATGCGCGCCTCGATAATGTGGCGGTAGCCATCGCGTGTGCGGATATAAAACCCGATGCGCCCCTCGTTGCTGGCGATCTCGAGCGACCAGATGGCACGATGTTGACCTCTCCATGCGCGGGCAAGAATGGTCGCCTCGCCGCCGGAGTTGTTGAGCGTGGCGAGAAAGAGCTCGATTGTCAGTGGCGATTTTTCTACCTCGGGCGGGAGCTGCACCTCCAGCAAGACATTTCTATTTGAGAAAAAGAATACAAAGCGGACATAGTGCATCCAGATAATCCAAAAAATCGTGAGCATAAAAAACGGCAACCAAAACGGCGCGGTGACAACGGTCGAAAATACAAAGTTGTACACCGCACCCGGGTCGTAGATGGTCACAAAAATGCAAAGCAGTACAAGGTACGCACTCGCGGCGACAATGGGCTCGACACCTTTGCTGCTGAGCTTGTCGGCGGTCTTTGCTGCTTCGGTGTGCAGAAACATACATGGTATAGTATACCGTACGATACGGGACATCCACCAGTCATGACTATGCAAACATTCAACGACTTTGCTATTTGGATCCACACGCTCTCGCAGTCGCTGCTCGACAATCCGCTCCTCTATATCGGCGCGTGCTTGTGTGTGCTCGCAACGTACGGGTTTACCACCTTTTTGCGCGGCTTCCTCTCTGGGTCGGGCTACATACTCCTCCACGATGGCCACGCCGAGCACCAGCATCATGCGCAAATAGATGCAATGACTGGCGCATTTCAGATCACGGCAGCGTTTATCTTTTGGGAGATTTTGCGCTTTGTGGCAACCTGGTTTGGCTACGACACGGCAAACACGGTGGTGAGCATCCTCCTCATCATCTTTCTTGCAATCTGGATTATCTTTTTTAAATCAAAAGCATCCGCTGGTGGTGGACACTAACGGATGCTTTGTAGTTTGTGGTGAGAAGTGTTTGTTAGCGAACTACCGAGAACTTCCCTTCTTTGCTGCGCTTAAAATATTTTTGGTTTTGGAGGTTGACGACAATCGTGCCCGGCTTGACGTGACGCTCTTTGAGCACGCGGTCGATGATCTCGTCTTTAGTGAGCGCACCATCGCGTTTGAGCATCTCGCGGATCACGTCGCGCACCACGCCCGAGGTGTAGCCCCACTCTTTGAGTGCGTACATGCCGCGACCAACCAAGACAAAGCGGTCGTCTTTAATCAGCTCGTTGTGCGTTGTTGCCACGTGTGCCGCGCGGTTGAAGGTCTTCTCGATCAACTTTGCCACCTCGCGAAAGTGGAGCGGGCTCCCATGCTTTTTGACTGCAAGGTAGGCGTAGTCGCGCACGCCTTTGGTTTTGACGTTTGGCGACGCTGCATGTCCCCACTCGCCGAGCGGGTTTTTGCCGATGTTTTTAGAGATAGAAAGCCAGCGCTTGAGCACCTCGTCGTTGTGGTGTTTGTCGTTGATGGTCTCCAGCTGTTTGAGAAAACGGTCGATCATTTCGCCCTCGGGGATCAGATCCTCGTCGGAGATGCTGTGGTAGAGCGCCTGGAGCGATTTCTCGATCTTGTTGGCGAGGTCTTGGTCGACATACCAGCAGCGCTCAATTTCATCATCCTCTTTGCGATATTTAAACGGGTCACCCAAGACAAGCAAGAAGTAGATATGGTTCTGCATCGAACGGTCTTTGGTAATAAATGCCAACAGGTCATCCTCGCAGACAATACCGCCAAGCGAGTCGATAATCTGCTCCAGCTCGGCAAAGGCAACTGCAGCGTCGGCAAATGTTGGCGACTTTTTGAGAGTGGCAATCGCGTGGTTTTCGATCTGGCGGACACGCTCGCGGGTGATCCCGTAGCGCTGGCCGATGGACTCGAGCGTGACGCGCTCGGTGTCGGCACCAAGGCCAAAACGCGCCTCCAGCACAATGCGCGAGCGCTCGGGCAAGGCAGAAAGGAGCTTTTTGACGATTGTTTTGGGCTTAAAGCTGGTCTTGTCGGCGGTTTTCTCGACTGGTTGTGTCATATAGTTGTGAATACGTTGTATCACGGATTACTTTATTGGTCAACAAATTATGCCACATCGGCACACGATGACCTACTGGGGCTCTACCGCGAAGCTGATAATTTTGCCCGGCACATACACCGCCTTTGTCTCCCGCCCTTCGCTGAGCCACTTGGTGATTGTGGGCTCGGCACGCGCTGCTGCAAGCGCCTCCGTCTCGCTCGCGGTTGTGGATAACTCAAGCACCGCGCGCACCTTCCCGTTGACCTGCACTGCCACCTTTGCCACACTCGCCACCAACTTTGCTGGGTCATAGGTGGGCCACGGTGCAACATGGATTGACTCGGTGTGCCCCAATTTCTCCCACAGCTCCTCGGTGGTGTGTGGTGCAAGTGGTGCCAAAAGACGCAGACATACGTCCCACTGCTCGCGCCCGATGCTACCCTGCTTTTCTATCGCGTTAAGCAGTATCATGAGTTGGCTCACCGCGGTATTAAATTTAAACGCCTCGATGTCCTCGCTCACTTTCTTGATGGATTGATGTAACACCACCTCCAATTCGGGAGATGTATCCTTGGTGACCATGTCTTGTATCGCCCACGCTCGTTCGACAAAACGGGTCGTGCCTGCAATCGACGCCATGTTCCACGCGACCGTGTTCTCAAACGGACCCATAAACATCTCGTAGATGCGAAATGCGTCCGCGCCATAGTTTGCAATCACCTCAGTTGGGTTGATCACGTTGCCGTAGCGCTTGCTCATCTTGCGGCCGTCTTCGGCAAGGATAAAACCCAAGAACTCGAGGCGCGCAAAGGGCTCAACCGTGCTCACCGTGCCAATATCGTAGAGAAATTTATGCCAAAAGCGTGCATAAATGAGATGACGCACGGCGTGGTCGCCACCGACATAGACATCAACGGGTGCCCAGTATTTTTCTTTGTCTTTGCCAACCAGCGCTGTGTTGTTGTTTGGATCCATAAAGCGCAGGTAGTACCACGACGAGCCCGCCCACTGCGGCATCGTGTTTGTCTCGCGCTTGGCGGGGCCGCCGCAGGTTGGGCAGGTTGTATTGACCCACTCAGTCATATTCGCCAGTGGCGACTCGCCAGTGCCGCTTGGTTCATATGACTCCACGTTGGGCAGCAAGACCGGCAGCTGCTCCTCGGGCACCGCGACCGCACCGTGTGTTGGGCAGTGGATGATCGGGATTGGTTCGCCCCAGTATCGCTGCCGCGAAAACACCCAGTCCTTGAGTTTGTACGTCGTCGCTATCTTCCCGCCAACAAACTCGGTGATTTTCTTTTTTGCTTCCTCCACTGACAATCCATCAAATTGATCAGAGTTTATAAGAGTTCCGTCTAACACCATTGGGTGCACTAGATATTTCAAAGAAAGATCTCTTAGTGCAGAGTCATATTGTGAATCTGTTTTATCTGGCAGACCTTTGGGCACATAAGAGTGCAGGACTTCAAGATTTCTTGGAATTATCACAGCTTTAGCTTGCAATTTGTAGGCTCGAGCAAAAGCAGCATCGCGTTCGTCGTGCGCGGGCACAGCCATGATGGCGCCTGTGCCATAGCCGCCGAGTACATAATCGGCAACAAAAATCGGAATTTCTTTTTTGTTTGCTGGGTTGATTGCCTTGATTCCTTGCAGCTCGACGCCTGTTTTTTCTTTATCGCCTCCACGCTCAATCTCGGTCTTTTTTGCGGCTTGCGCAACATATGCTGCGACCTCTTTCTTGTTCGATACTGCCGACGCAGTATCGTTGAGGAGTGAAGAGACGAGTGAGTGCTCTGGCGCAAGCACCATGTACGTTGCACCAAACAGCGTATCCGGGCGCGTGGTAAATACTTTTATTTTTGTATCTGAACCAACGATAGCAAAATCAATCTCTGCGCCCTCGCTGCGGCCGATCCAGTTGCGCTGCGCGGTTTTAATGTGCTCGGGCCAGTCGAGCAGGTCGAGGTCGGCGAGCATGCGGTCGGCATAGTCGGTAATTTTGAGCACCCACTGCGGCAAGCGCTTTTTCTCGACAACGGTGCCACAGCGCTCGCATGTGTTGCCGTCAAGATCTTCGTTGGCAAGCCCTGTCTTGCACGATGGGCACCAGTTAATCGGCTCGTTGGATTGGAACGCCAGCCCTTTTTTATACATCTGCAAAAAAATCCATTGCGTCCATTTGTAAAACGCCGGGTCGGTGGTCGAGATCTCACGCTCCCAATCATAATTAAAGCCAATGTGCGCGAGTTGGTCTTTAAACGTGGCAATGTTCTTCTCGACCGCGACACGCGGGTGGACTTTGTTTTTGAGTGCGTAATTTTCGGCAGGCAAACCAAACGCATCCCAGCCCATTGGGTGCAGTACATTGTGCCCCTGCATCCGCTTGTAGCGCGAGTAAATGTCGGTCGCGATGTATCCTTTGGGGTGACCAACATGCAGCCCCTCGCCGGATGGGTACGGGAACATGTCGAGCACATACGACTTCGGCTTAGACGAATCCTCGGTAGTGCGATACAACTTGGTGTCCCGCCACCGCTGCTGCCACTTTTTTTCTATTTTTTTGTGATCGTATTGTTCCATATATATGCAAGATACGGAGGACGGACCTCCGTAGTGATGTTACTTCCCCGCTGGCATCGCGGCTTGGGTGGTAATCGGTGGATACAACTTGGGGTTGATGGTGCGAGCAAAGCACACCTCCCCTGCTGCATGCTGCCAGGTGTCAGTTAGTTCTGCGCCGCCGCCAAGGCCCGCGGGCTCGGCTGGTACTGTTGCTGTTGGTTGCGCAATCGGCGCAGATTGCAATGAATACGGGCTGTTGGGGTATGTCTGCCCCTGCTGGCTTACGGCACCAAAGGTCGCGCAGATTTTAAACGAGGTTGCGCCCATTGCTTGGTAGACATACGGCGCGCCGGTTGCCGGGTCGACAGGGATGGTGACACCCGAAAGTGGGTCGCGCACCTCGGCCAGGGTTGTGGGGAGTGTCTGCGTGTGCTGCCAATAGTTGGTGATTTGATACTGGATGGTTTGCAGGTCGGACACGCGCTGTGCATCTTGGCGGTAGGTCCGCGCTTGCTGTGGTGTGCCGACAATAAAGAACCCTGCAACAATAGTCACCAACACCAGCGCGCCCACGGCGACAACAACCGAGCGGTTGCGGCGCGGATACTGCTCCCAATAGTTCCACAGATCGGCGATAAAGTGCATAAAGACCATCGCTGCAACGAGCAGCACCACCAACGCCTTGAGCAAAAACTGTGCGGTCACATCGGTGCCGTTGAGGAATGCGTACAAAACGTAGATGAGGTCGACCACCGCTGTTGCGCCCGCGATAAACAGGGTGAGAAACAGCGCCCAGCGCCGCACCCACAACTCGCGCCGCACCGGGTCGCGCACAATGTCGCGACGGATCAGCAACAACAAGCCAAAACAGACGGGCGAGAGCACGATGAGCGTCGCCATCTCCCAACTGATGCCGTTTTGGTAGGGGTCGACGTAGTACGTTGCGGTCGTTGGCGTTGGGAAGGCGTAGTTGATGTAATCCCACACGAGCGCGATGTAGTTAAATACGCTGACATAGAGCGCGGCGACTACCCCTGCCCACAAAAAGAAATCCTTCGGCGTCGTCTTTGGTTTATCCATAGAGATAGAGGATGCGTTAGTGCTAAAGTCAACTTAGCATACCACACCTTTTGCATTTCAAAAAACGAATATAGTGTGTTGCTATGAGTGCAAAAATTCCATCACATCGCCATTGTGGACAACATATTCTTTGCCCTCGGTGCGCACCAACCCCTGCTCGCGCGCTTTGGCATAGGAGCCCGATTGGATGAGTTGCTGCCAGTTGATCACCTCGGCGCGGATAAATTTATCTTTAAAATCGGTGTGGATCGCCGCACCTGCCTCGGGCGCAGTCGAGCCAACGGGGATTGTCCATGCGCGCGTCTCATCGGGGCCGGTGGTAAAAAAACTCATCAACCCCAAGAGCGCATAGCCCGCGCGGATCAGCCCATTGACCCCGTCATCCTCGACGCCATACTCTTGACGAAAGGTCGCTTTGTCCTCGGTGTGCAGGTCGCGCAACTCATTTTCGATATTTGCATCCACAAAGGTGTACGACGCGCCGGTTGTCTCAAAAAAATGCTGCACTTTCTCCCAGCGGCCGTCGCGCTGCTCGTCGATATTATGCCCACCCGCCTCGCGATTGAGCACATACAGCATCGGCTTCATGGTCAACAAGTGGAGACCTTTGATGGAGAGTAGCTCCTCGGGTGTGTAGTCGGCAGTACGTGCGAGCTTGCTGTCGCGGAGCATCTCGTGTGCTTTTTGAATCGCCGCGTGCTCGGTGGCAATCTCTTTATTACCCCTCTTCACCTCGCGCTCCAGGGATGATAGACGCTTCTCGACCGTCTCGAGGTCGGCCAAAATCAGCTCCAGGTTGATGGTCTCGATATCGCGCAGCGGCTCGACCTCGCCATCAACATGCATAATGTCCGTGTTGTCAAAAATGCGCACCATGTGGGCGATCGCATCTACCTCGCGGATATGCGAGAGAAACTGGTTGCCAAGCCCCTCGCCCTCGGAGGCACCCTTGACCAGCCCCGCAATGTCGACAAACTCGACAGCGGCGGGCACCTTTTTTGCCGATTCGGAAAATGCTGCCAACTGGTCGAGCCGCTCGTCGGGCACAGCAACAACACCAACCGATGGGTCGATGGTTGCAAAAGGGTAATTGGCCACCAAGACACTCTTTTTAGTGAGTGCTTGAAAGAGTGTCGACTTGCCCACATTGGGGAGCCCAACAATGCCGATGCGTAGCGCCATCGCCGCATAGTAACTGAAATCCGCCGGTTTGACTACCACATCACTACCAAGGACAGTCCTTTGTATACGTGTTGGTAATTACACTGTGTGCTCCTCAAAACCAAATGCGGGAACCAATCCGCTCGAGGTGATGTAGGAATAGGTGTCGCCCGTTTTTTGTAATTCGACAAACGCGCAGTCGCCAATCTCTTTCATCTCGCCCCATTGTAGAATGTCGCGAAACAAAACGCGCACCGGCCCACCGTGAGAGACCATCGCGATGGACTCATGCTCGACAGTGCTTGCAATTGATCGAAACACCTCTGCAATGCGCGCACTAAAATCCTCGTACGACTCCGCACCAGCAATGGTGTTGTATCGATTTTTGAGCAGCTCGACCTCCTGTGGGTAGCGCTCTAGCGCCTCGTCCTTTTTCATGCCCGACAAAAAACTGTACTGATTGCGCTCGCGCAAGTCGGCAATGGTTTGTACTGGGCAGTCGAGCGCACCAGCAAGTAGCTGAGATGTTTCTTGTGCGCGAATGAGCGGGCTAGAGAAAATTGTTTGTATCCCCTTGCCGCGCAGCGCCTCGGCAAGTGCGCCCACTTGCTCGACCCCCTTTTCGGACAAATGGTCGTCGTATGTGCCGCCGTAGCGATTCTCTACGTCACCCGTCGTCTCGCCGTGCCGGATAAAAAATATATGCATGATGGAAATATAGCACAGTGAAGATGTTTAGCGCATTACCTTTTTGCGTACAGAGGACAGTCCTTTGTATAATCCAAGGGTTACCCTTGTACAGCTCAATTACTGCAACCCCGCCACATATCGCTTTACTGCAGCATAGTTGCGAAGGGTGACCACCTTGTCGGCATGTTCGTGGATAAAGGCGCGCATCGCGGGACCGTGTCGGTAGGTGCGCCGGATAATCTGCCACGTAAATTTGAAATCCTGCCACTTTGTAAGTTCTGCGTGTCGTGTCGTAAAAAATATGCGATAGATATGATTCCACACTCGTCGCCATAGCGGGATGTCGAGAAAGACAATCTGGTCGGCACGCTCGACAATGACGGGCTGTATCGTTCCGTGCCAGCCGTCGGACACCCACGCATCTTGTCGTACGAACTCTTGCGCACGCTCCCTAATCGTCTCGTCCATCTTCTTTCGAGCAACGGTGTCACTCTTGGGCACGACGTGCCCACCCGCCTCAAACCACAATCGGTCTAGGTGGAGGTACGGGATATGCAACTTCTCGCTGATTTGTGCCGCGAGCGTACTCTTCCCACTCCCACAATGTCCGATGATGGTGATTCTCATGAATTTAATTCATACACATCCAGCACAACTTCTTCGTACGGATGCACACGTTTGATTGCAGCAACTACCGCATCAAGCTCGGCAGCATCGCAAGTTACCTCTATCCGCTCTTCCTCGACCTCCTCCAGCAATCCAGTCCCGCCCACGAACGGACGCGCATGTTCGTTCGGCTTAAAACGCCCAACACCGCGCACCGAAAAACTACAAAAAGAGTAGTTGCCGACTCTGCCACCGCCAGCTTGCCCAATCGCCTCACGCACCATATTGGCATGACTTACTGGAACAGTTACCACGACTTTATACTTCCCCATAACCACATACTACAACTGGGCGTATTTTATCACAATCCAAGGGTTACCCTTGGATGACTATTTGCTCAACAATGTCGCGCATTCGTCGTGCAAGTACCCTGAAACAATGTCGATATGATGGGGCGCGTGCGCGAGCAACTCTTGGCTGGTGAGCGTAATTGGCAAGTTATCGGGAAATGTCTCCTGCATCGAGGTGCCATAAACCAGTCGTGGAACTTTTGCAAAGATGATTGCCGACAGACACATCGTGCATGGCTCGCAGGTGCAGTAGACGGTACAACCATCCAGATCTTTTTGCCCAAGCTGCCCACCCGCAGCGCGTATTGCTAAAATCTCCGCATGCGCAGTGGCATCGCATGACTCTTTTTGTTTGTTGTATGTCTCTGCGAGAATGTGCCCGTCTTTTACTATCACTACGCCGCAGCCAATATATTGCTTGGACTGTTTCGCCTGCGCAATAGCACGACGCATATATTCTTCATCCATAACAGCAGTATAGCAAACTCTACAGAGGACGGACATCCATGGTCGCTACAATCCAAGGGTTACCCTTGGATTGTCATTCTATTCGGAGATAATTAACTCTTTCACAGAACGAATGCCAAGAAACTCATAGAAACTGGGCCGTAATGCAAACAGGAGAGCGCGCAGAAAGCCAGATATCTGTTCATCGTTTCTCTGAGCGGTCGATACCCAGCGCACCTTGGCAACCTCAAAAGACTCATCTTTTTGTTTTTCTAGTTTTGCAACAAGTTCAGGTTTACGATCTGGATTCAACATTGAGTTAAAAGGTGGTTTTTCAAACATCACCAGAGTCACTTGAGCATTCTCAGCTTTAAGTAAATCGCCATCCACAAAACGCATACCATAGTGGACATGAGCGTGTCGATGTTTAAGAATGTTCTCGAAGACTCCGTATGTTTTTTCTATCCCAGCATCAACAAAATCTCGCACGTCATCTTTGTTTAATGCAGTTTTAGTTAAATCCTTTTTGAGTGTTTGTAAAAAGATTTCTATTTTGTTTTTCAAAGTATCAGCATCCTGCAAATATGCATGTGTGTGGTGATTCAGCGCCTCAATTTTTTCTATCCTAGACTCTGGCGGATAAAACTCTGCAAAATAAATGCTATACTTCAAGGTTTTCTGCCATGCATATTGGATATTTGAAAGAAGGGTGCGGTATTTCTCTATTTGGGAAATATCTGCGGAAGAAGTATCGACCAGTAGGCGAAATTCATCTTTCATGAGCTCAGGATTTGTAAAGAATACAAAATCTGCCAAAATTTCATTTAACAGGTGTTTTTCTGTCTGACTTTCACCAATCATAAAAGTATTGGGAGCTCATTTTCTTACTTCTTGATATACCGCACTTCGTCTGCAAACAATTCCCCTGCGCGAAAGTCATCGGCAAACTGGGTTGGGCGCAGTAGGATGTCGTCGGAAGGGTGCATCCAAACAACTGCCGCAAGCTCGTGTGCATGCGTCGCTGCAACATTGCTCCCTTTTGCATATGCGTCGCCGTTTAGAATCTCGAAGAAGAACTCCACTGGCTGTGCGCCGTAGGACTCGATATATGTGTTGACATACAACAATCGTCCAATCTCGGGTTCGATACCAAGTTCCTCGACCAGCTCGCGTCGCAGGCACTCCTGCACATCCTCGCCAAACTCCAAGTGCCCGCCCGGGAGCGCGGCAAACGTGGTGTCATGTGTGTGTTTGACTACAAGCAACTTCCCCTCGTGCACAATCACTCCGCGACAGCGTATCTCAAACTTCTTGTCCTGGTTCATAATAGTTTTTAAAAATCCTGTGGTGTTAGTTGCGATTGCCGCAATATTGATCGGAATGTGCCGCGAGGGATTTCTTTTTTGTCTACTGGCACAATGACGGTGAGTGTCTTGCCATTGCTTTCTTTGCGATACTTTGCATGACTTCCTTTTTGCGAAACAAAATAGAAGTCGTTTTGCTCTAACACAGAAATAATATGGTTTGAGGAGTGCAACCTCGACATACACTTAGATGGACACAATCTCGGGCTCTTCGACCGAAGACGCAGCGCCAGCGGGAGCGTCTTCAAAATACAACTCGAGTGCCTCTTTGAGGTTAGACAGCGCCTCTGTTCGTGTATTTCCAAAACTTGATACGTCCACGTTTAAGGACTGGGCAACATACTGCCCCCCTTCCCGCCAAACGACGTTTTTAAATCCCGCAGTAATCATACAAACAGTATACCACGATACACCAGTTTTCCTACCCTCCTCACACCACGGAGGACGGACCTCCGTATTCTCTACTCTTTTAGTACATGTGCGTCATAGCCGCGCGCGACAAGTTCCTCATACGCTGCCCAGACGTCTGCGGGGATTTCTTGCGGGATCATAAATCCTTTTTCGGCATAGAGTTTGATGCGCTGAAGGTCGCCGACCATAATACTCACCCATTGGTCGCGCGACACGCCCGCGGGCGCATAGTCCTTGCACGCTATCGGCGGCGAGGTGACCACGACGTCGACCTCGGGCCAAAGCTTTTTGCAGGTAGCATACGAACGACGCTCCATGTAGGGCTTTTGTACGACGATAATCTGGCGCACCTCGATGCGCTTCTCTTCAAGTAGCGCCTTCGTAAACAAAATATTCTCGCCTGTGTTGGCGGCTTTACGCTCGAGCAGGATCTTCTCCGCGGGCACACCAAGTCGCACAGCTGCGTTGGTAAATATCTCGGCCTCAGTTTTTTGCCACTGCTCGGTTGACCTCCCCGACCCGCCCGAAAAGACGAGTAGCGGCGCCCATCCGTCGAGATAGAGCTTGGCTGCATACTCAGCAACTTGGACATCGTGATTGCCGAGCACGACAAGAGCATCCGCCTTGCACAACTCTTGATGCATCAACTGGTAGTCCCAGACAATTTGTATCAGTTCCTCGGTGGTCATAGTGGTTGATACGATTTCCATAGCGGCAGTATAGCAAATTCTCCGTCTACATAGGTCCGTCCTATGTATTTTGCGAGGTATTGACACAACGGCTATATTTGTGTAGTTTGTAAGAGTATGAAATACGCAGTCCACCAGATGTATACGTGCGCTATTGCCCCGACTACCCGGGCGCTCTTTGCTGTCGTCTCCGACAAGCAGGAGCAGAGCCAGCTTGTATACAGCCGTGGATTTTGTATGACCTCGTAATCGAACTAGAAAACCACACTCCTAGAAACCCCTCGGCTGGATACAAAGCCCGAGGGTTTTTTGTATTCCGGCAGATCTTTGACAGCAACACACACTATGGAGAAAACACATGAGCAGGATTATCTTTCGTCGCGGGCATATCGCCGTGTCGCTGTGCATCGTCGAGCAGTCGGATGCGCGTGCGGCATGTATCGCTATGAACGACCCAGACATCACCCAGTACTTGGCACGCTGGATGCCTATTAGTTTGCAGGAAGAGGAAGAGGTTCTTGCAGGACTCAACAAAAGCGACAAAAACTTCGTCTTTGGTATTATGCTCAACAATACCGAAGCACTCATTGGCACCATGGGTCTGCATGCTATCAACTGGAAGGACGGTACCGCAAAGACAGGGAGCGTAATTTGGGACAAGACAGCGTACAGCAAGGGGTACGGCACCGAAGCGAAGATGCTGTTGCTCGACTTTGCGTTCAACACGCTCGGCTTACGGTGCATCTTATCGCCCGTCTTTGCGTTTAATGAGCGGAGTATCGCCTATGCACGCAAGTGTGGGTACGAAGAAGTTGGGCGGCTGCCGCAGTGGATTCGCGCCAAAGACGGTACGTTTGTAGATGAAGTGCACCTCATCGTAACCGCAGACAGGTGGCGCCCACGGTGGGAGCAGTATCTTGCAACGAGGATGACAGAGGTCGCGTAACGAGCCATACGCACGCTAGTATCTCAAACAGAAGGACGCAGCAATCAGCGCCGAGGTTAAACCTCGGCGCTTCTCTTTTTATATGTGGCAAGAATGATTACTTATACTGCGCGATGGTTTGCTGGAAGGTTTGATACGCGGGTTTTTGGCTCCAGTCGTAGCGCAGCAGGCCAAAAAAGTTTTCTGGCGTGTTGGTGTTGGTGCCGTTGTCATGCAAACTGTAAAAAAAGAACGGCCCAAAGGATGCGCTGTTTTGTATGTAGTACGCGAGCGCATCTTGCAGGAGTGTCTGCTGTGTTTGTTCGGACAAATAGTCCGACCCGTACACAAAGGTGAGTTGGTTTTGCTGTCGGAGCGAGCCCGGCCCGTTGGTTGGCGACCCAAACTCGGTAATCCATATTTTTTTAGCGCCATCGCCGTTGGCCTGCATACTGTTTTGAATAATCGCCATTTGCAACCAGCTGTTCCATATCGCTTGATAGCCAACCGACACAGGGTAGGTGTAAGGGTGGAGCGCAAGCGCGTCAAAGTAGGCGCGGTCTTGGTCGGCATAGAGCGCTTGGACAAATGTTGCAGGAGCGATGTTGCCACCCCCGTCGGCTGCTGGCGCGAGCCCACCGCTCAGCACCATGGCGCTTGGGTCGACTGCTTTGATGGCGCTGTAGCTGCCGCGCAGCACGGTGCTATAGACAGCAACATTTGCATTTGGTGCGACGTTGGGCTCGTTCCAAATCTCCCAGGTGTGGATGGTGTCCTTGTAGCGTGCGGCGGCAGCACCAGCAAATGTAGCGAACGCGCTCGGGTCGGCTGGGAGGCACTGGCTCATAGTGCAGCCGCTGGGGTATGCCCACGCAGGGGTGTAGGTCAGGATCGCGAGCGAGTTGATGCCATATTGTTTGGCGGTCGCTGCGACGCGGTCGATTGCTGCCCAGTTGTAGTGCGTCGCATCATCTGGTTGTACCACTCCCCAATCGATATCCCAACGCACCCATTGGACACCCAGCGTCTTGAGCGCTTGAAAGTAGGTGTTGAGTGCTGGCTGGTCGAGGTCGGTAAGCCCGCCACCCGCGGCGATACCAAACGCCACTGTTTTTGATGCGGACGTTGTTTGTGTTGGTGTCGTTGTGCTTGTGCTACCTGTGGTGGTTGTTGCGGTGCTACCGCCGGTTTGCCCGCGAGTGGTGGTCGGCCGAGTTTGTCGGTGAGAAATGCTGTGCACGACACTCGCCACGATGGAGGTGTCGGGCAGTAATGTCGACGAGTCGTAGCGCGGCCCGTGGAACAATCCGGTTAGCAGTATTGGTTGGTTGGTGCTGAGGCGTGCATATGCTACAACGAGCCCCACCAACACCACCGAGGCGCCCAGCCCAACAAACAAGAGACGACGATACGCGGAGCGTCCTTTCATCTCCCCAGTATACCCTACCTACTGTGATTGTTGCATGACGACACTAGCACTCTGTGTATCAGCAGGAAGTGTGACGTTTGCAAAGAGAACCTGCTCGTTGAGCACCAATAATCCGATAATAACCACAACCAGAGCTGCACCGTTGATAAGCGCATGTGGATGAAGGAGGCGGCGCAGTGTGGGGACGACACCAGCAACGAGGAGTAGCGCAAACACGGTGCCGATAGCAACAAGCACGTCGGTGGCGTAGGTGTGCGGGGATGTAGCAACCTCGGTCTCGGCAGCAGCAACAGCTGGCAGCGCAGGAAGTATTGGTTGTGGAGTCGCCACTGCAAGATCTTGGGCAGCGGTATGTTGTGTAGATGTGGTGACTGAATTGTGCCCGACCGGGCTGGCGTGTTTGGCAGATGTTGATGGGGTCGCAAGCAGCGGTGAGCCAAAAAATTGCACGACAAACACCGCGATGTGACCTTGGTAGGTGCCGGTCGCCATGCCAACACCGATCTCCGTGAAGTGTTGGCCCAAGATGTTGGCACGGTGCGTGGGCGAGCTCATCCACGCGTCGACCAGTTGTCGCGAATCATCAAAATTAACGGCAAGATTCTCCCCCGCGTACTGGTAGGAGTACCCCGCCTGCGCGAGCCAATCCCAGGGCGTTGTCCCATTGGGGCTCACGTGCGCGAAGTACCCTTCGGTTGCCATGTCATCTGCCGCTGCTTGTGCCGCTGTGGCGAGTGTCGCGTTTGGGGTCAGTGTGCCGAGATCATTGGACGTACGTTGTGCGTTGGTTATGTCGACAATCACCGCTGGCAACACGACACCAATTTGCGTTGCAGAGTTTTGTAGTCGAAACGATTGCAGCACCCCAAACACCTCGACCAGCAGGACACACACGAGTACACCAGCAACGACTTCGTAGCGCAGTAGGTGCCGGATACGACTACCTCCTTTTTTTGCCGTCATACGTATATGATAGCACCACTAGTATTATCGAGTGCTCAGCGCTGTGTTGACGATGTTGATTGTTGTTGCGTCCGCACCGAGGGATTGCAAGAGGAGTACGAGCGACTGGATTTGTGCCGCCGTGAGCGGTGTAGACGACCCGGCGTTAGCTGTTTTTGGTGTTACACCTTGGTTGAGTATCGTGCGGGTGGTTGGGCCAACGTAGCCGTTTGCCGGAGTAATTTTGTGCGCAATCTGAAACTTCTTTACTGCCGCGAGCGTCATCGGGCCAAAGTAGCCAGTAATCGGGCCGTTGTAGAATCCGCCCTGCAAGAGCAGTTGCTGCAGCGCCGTCACTGCCGCCCCGTTGGATCCGAGCGAAAGGTCAACGGTAAAGTTGTATGCCGAGGCGCCGAGCACTTGGCCTGTTGGTGTGGTTGGTGCGACCACGGGCGCTGGTATATGGTATCCGAACGACAGCGGGCCGGAGAGAATCCCGCCGCCGCCACCAGACACTGGCGGGATTATTGGGAAGATGACCGGGGCCGGCGTGGGTGCTGGGGTTGGGGCCGGCACGACGGGTGTCGAGGTTGCGGTCGAAGTGGCAACACACGATGCTTCGGTGATATCAAGTTTATAGCGAAGACCTGCGGGGTTTAGCTCGGGGTTGGTGTCGCCGGTTGCCATGTTGTGCACCGCAAAGGTCAATGTGTTTGACCCCGCGTGCATAAGCGCGGTGACGTCGTAGGTCTGCTCATTGCCCGCCAAGTACAACCCCGCTGCCGAGCTTGAGGCAAATTGTGTCCCATTGAGCGACGCAGTAAAGGTATCATCTGCCGCAACAACAATGGATGCGTTTGTGGGTGTGGTGGTGGCAAAGACGGTTTTGCTAAAGGTGACCGTCTCGCCGTTTGCTGGGTCGGTGACATGGTATGCGTTCCAGATCCATGTGGCACCTGGGATATTTGCACCCGCTGTCCACAAGGGCGACACAAAGGCCGCGACTACGGGCAAACCGTTGGCAAGGTCAGTCGTATCGCTCACCACCGACTCGCAGATGTTTGGGTTCGGCACACAGTTGCCAGCACTGTTGAGCTGATACCCGTTCGGGATTGTGGTTTGCATGCCATCGAGGTTGGGGCATTGGTCAACCGTGCCGCCTGCTTGGGAGCCCGCGTAGTACTGGCGATTAAGCCAATCATCGTAGGCACCGCCGCAACTCGCGTAATTTTGACAAGCGTCTGTATCAAACGGTGTATATGCGAAGAACGCTTGGATCTTTGCCGCAAGGTCGGCACCAAACACGTTTGCAGGTTGGAGCGCCGACAAATAGCCCACATAGCCATAGAGCGTGTGCGGCGTGGGGTATGCCGCTTGCGCGCTCTGTGTAAAGAGCCCGGTCGCGTAGTGGTCGCTATGGTCGCCGCCGCCAAAGGTGCCCACAAAGTCCTGCGTGTTGATGCGCGATGGTTGATAGGCAATGAGCAATGTCGCGAGTGTGTTGACGATGTCCTGCTTGGAGTACGTATTGAGCCCATCAACCGTCGACAAGGTCGAGGTGGCACCGGTCCACAACTGTTGCATACTCCCGTGGCCAAACCCGCTCCCGTCGACACCGCCGTCTGGCAATCGCAAAAATGCAACCGATATTTTTGGATTATTTGAAAGAGTAAACAAAGGGATCGATCGGCCAGCAACACCTGCGTCGGATTGTGCCCATGTGTCGGACACGCCTGCCATCGTTGCGTATGCAGCCAGCGCACCCTGTTCGCGACCAAGCCAGTAGGTCGAGCCCTGTCCTGCGTCACCTGCGGTCATAAACACCGTGCGGACACAATCGCCATTTTGAATGTCGTGCAACAGGTCGGGGCTTTGAAACAAGAGCGAGTCGTCCTCGTGCGCTACGGTATAGACAACCGTGTTGTGCAACGAACATCCCGACCCAGCAGCAAACGAGCGCTGTGGTGTCGCGAGTAGTGCGAGCGCAACGACCAATACACCAGATGAAACCGTGGCGACAAACATGCGACGAGCTGCGTGTGAAGAACTAATCATGACGGATGAAAAGATAAAAAGCGTGTGTAATGGGTAGATAACACCCAAACACTAGCATTACTGTATGAAGTTTTGCTGAAGAATTGCGTAAGACGGCTTTTTGCTGCCGTCAAAACGAATCAATCCAAAAAAATTCTCGTTGGTATCGGTCGTGATGCCCAGGTCTTTGTATGAGTACCAAAACAGTGGCCCTGCCCACGGATCCTCTGCGTGCGCTTGGAGCGCCTCGGACAACATGCGCGCTTGGAGCGCCTCCGAGACGTGGTCGGGCGCGTTATCAAGTTGGTAGTTGTTCTCGGTTGCCTCTGTGCCTGGGCCGTTGGTTGGTGCGCCGTACTCGGTAATCCAAATTTGTTTCGCCGCGTCGCCGTGTGCGGCCATGACGCTGCGGATGCTCGTTGGTGTCGCGTCCATCTGCTGCCACGCGTTCCAATCCTCGGCGTAGCTGGGTGGCACCGGGTAGCTGTAGGGATGATCGCCCACCGCATCAAACGAGTTGCCTGCGCCGGCGTCGTACAACCCCTCCAAAAAGTCGGTGGGGGAAATGTCGGCGCCGCGGGTTGCAGCAGGGCTCAACCCGCCGGTGACCACAACTGCAGATGGGTCAACAGCGCGGATTGCAGTACTGGCGTGGGTAAGCAATGTTGCATACCCAACGATATTGCCCGCGCTCCCCCAGTACCTACCCATGTTGGGCTCGTTCCAAATCTCCCAGTCGTGTACGCCTTGCGGCGCATAACGCTCTGCGGCAGTGCGCGCAAACGCGGCAAATTGGTCGGGGTCGGCAGGCGCGCAATATGCGGTGTTGGCACAACTTGGCAACCGAGCCCACGTGGGCGTATAAACCAAAATCGGCAAGAGATGCAACCCGCGTGCCTGCGCTGCAGCAACCACGTTGTCGACGGATGTCCAATCGTAGGTGGTGCTGTTGTCGCTCTGCACATCGCTCCATGCGACATCAAAGCGCAGCCAGGTGACGCCAAGCGACTGTATGTCGTCGAGTGCCGCATCGCGGTTGGCGTCGTTTGCATACTCAAGCGTATTCCCTACCGACAACCCCACCTCCTGGTTGGGTTGTGCGACCGCGTGTTGTCGCGTCGTTGCGCTTCGTCCGTTGGCAGAGACACTCAAGACAGTTGCTGTATGATTTGTTACAGCAAACAGCACCGCAGCGGTCGCCACAAGTACGGCAACCATCACCAATGCGAACACTGTTCGCTGGATACGCATATGTACACTATAGCAGATGCACGAGTCGACAAATAGTGCCAAGCATGCCAGTATGCGCACTATAGAAGTATGAAGAAACGCTTTCTTGCTTGGTACGCTGATGGACTCTTTCGCAACTCGCTCTACCTCTTGCTCGCCACAGGAGTGATGGCAGGGTTTGGTTTCTTTTTTTGGCTATTGGCATCGCGCATCTTCTCACCTGCCGACGTTGGGCTCGCCACCACACTCATCGCGGTGATGAACCTGATCGCGATGCTTAGTTTGCTTGGCTTCGACACCGCGCTGGTGCGATTTCTCCCTAGTACCACACACAAAGACGCGACAATCAACACGGGTATGCTGGTGGTTGCCGCCGCCGCGGTGCTCATTGCGGGCGTGTTTCTTGCGCTTGTTGGTGTGTTGGCACCCGTGCTGCTGTTTATTCGCGCTGGCGTCGTGCTGCCACTTATTTTTATCTTTCTCTGCGCAGCGACGGCGCTTAACATTCTTACCGACTCGATCTTTCTCGCACATCGCGCGGCAAAGTATACGTTCATTATCAACACGCTCTTTTCTGCCTCGCGGATTGTGCTCCTGTTGTGTTTTGTACACAGCGGCACGGTTGGTATCTTTCTTGCAGTTGGCGTGTCACAAACCATTGGCCTAGTGCTGAGTGTGTTGGTGCTGCTGCGCTCCTTTGCCTACGTGCCAGCGGTGCAGATTGATGCCCAGGTGCTCCGGCGCGTCGGCGGCTACTCGGCGGGCAACTATGTCGCGGGCATACTCAACCTCCTGCCAGCAACGATACTACCGATTATGATTATCGACACGCTCGGGCCGGCCAAAGCCGCCTTCTTTAGTATTGCGATGATGATCGGCAACTTGCTCTATGCCGTGCCGTGGACAACCACGCGCTCGCTGTTTGCCGAAGGGTCGCGCGACCCAGAGACGCTTGCAGCCAATGTGCGCAAATCGCTCAAACTCATGGCCGCCGTGATGGTGCCCGCAGTCGTGGTGCTGTGTGTTGGCGGCGGGTTGCTGCTGAGCATGTTTGGGAAGGCGTACTCGGTCGAGGGCTTTCGCTTTTTGCAACTGGTCGCCGTAACCGGGCTCGCGGTGTGTGCGCTGTCGCTGCTCGAGACCTACTTCCGTGTCGTGGGCAACTCTAACTGGCTTATCATCATCAATATTTTTTATATGGGCACGATATGCGGGCTCGGATACGTGCTGCTCCCCTTTGGCCTCGCTGGCATTGGTGTCGCCTGGCTTGCCGGCCACGTGGTCGCGAGTGTTGTGAGCTACCTCTTGCTGCGCACCTGCCGCACCACAGCGGCATAAAGGTCGAGTATCTGCACGGCGTGCTGCTCGATACCAAACGCTTCTGCTCGCGCTCGCGCGTTGTGCATCATCGCTTGCAGCGTGTCAGGGTTCGCAAGCAGTTTGATGATCGCCCCTGCCAACGCGCGTGTATCTTGTGGCGGCACCAAGTAGCCGGTTGTGCCGTCGATTAACCAATCCGGTATGCCACCAACCCGCGACGCAACGACCGGGCGGCCAACACTCATCGCCTCGATACCCGAGAGTCCAAACGCCTCAACCCAGGTGGATGGCATCACGGCCAACGCCGCACGCTGATATATGTTCTCTACCTCGCTACGTCCCACGTGACCTACAAACTCAACTGCCGCAGTAAGCGAGAGATCGCGCGTCAACTGCTCGAGATGTTCTCGCTCGGTGCCATCGCCCGCAATAATCAGCCGCGCATCGGGAATGGTCTTGAGTACCTCTGCAAACGCGCGCAATAAACAATCGACTCCTTTGTAGGTCTCGAGCCGCCCCGCAAACACAACCGTTGGCGTGAGTTCTGTTGCAGACAGTGGATGATGCGCAAACAATGCTGTCCCGTTGGGGATACATACGTTGGCGTACCCATCGCGAGCAACCAATGTTTGCATGTATACACTTGGCGTAATCACCAGATCGACATTGCGGAACCCCAACCAATAGAGCGGCCCATTGACGCAGCGGTGGTACACATATTTCGCCCATCCAACAAATCGCAAGTGGCGCTTACTGCGTACGGCGCCAACAAAGTCGGACATCGGGAGACAATGCACCAGCAAACTTTTGATAAATCCTTCTGGCCCATGCACCGTCAACACGGTTGGCACATCGCGCAACGCAAACAGTATCGCGGGCGATGCATGGCCAATAGTGTGGATATGCACGAGGTCTGGTGCATACTCGGCGAGCACGCGGCGCAGTGTCCGATAGGCGCTCGGGTTGATGCTGTAGCCAAGTGGCCGCAGTGGCCCCGACGGGGTTGCGTATTCGACATCACTAAAGTGCGGCATGTCGGGGCGATCGTTGCTCGACAGGATGCGCACTGTGTGCCCCAGCCCCTCGAGCTGTGGACGCAGGAGTGCGAGGTAGTTCTCGACACCACCCTCCTTCCACCCGGACGATGTAATCCATAAAATTTTCATCGGTATATGTGTGCAAACCCGTTGTCGTAGATGCGATCTTTTGTTGCGTCGAGAAATTGCGTCGGGTAGGAGTACACCACCTGGTCGCCGTTGTAGAGCAGCGACGCGCGACCATCTGTGTAGGTGGGTTGTGTCACAAACACAAACGCGTCGCGGCGGACAAGCCCGGGAAATATCCCATCTGCAAACGAGACATCTGTCAGCGCAAACTGCTGCGCGAAGTTGTGGTCAACCGCGATGGTGCTTGCCCCTCTGTTTTGTGCGAGCAGCCAACGCTCGGCAGCGATGCCTGCGCCCTGGACCAGGTACGAGTCGTAGTAGCGCCCACTGTTGTTGAGATGCAGGAGCGGCGCATTATCTCCAAACAACTGCGACACAAACCCGGTGCTGTAAGCAAAGAAGAGCAGCGCGATGATGAGCGGGATAGTGCTTGATCTCCAGCTGTGTGTAGTCGATATTGTTGCGAGTGCATCACCGAGCAACACCGTTGCAATGACAATTAATGGACCAATGATAAACAACGACTGGAGGAGCGCGCGGAGGATGCCATACTCGGTCGACAACACCGGCAGAATGATATTCATTGCAATAAATACAAAAGAGAATATCACCAAGAGCAGATACTCCAAATTAATACGTCGCACACTCTCCCGCCGCCACAACACACACAGAAGCCCAAGCGGCGCGAGCAACTCCATCAACTTTGCCACCAATTGTCCCAACAGCGCGCTGGTGGTGCCCGCGTCAATGCCCACCGCTTGTTTGATGCTGACACTCAGCGCGGTGTCGGGGCGCTTTTCATCGGGTAGCGCGGTGTAGGTGTAGGCCGCGTAGGTTGAGGTTGCCACATAGGTGCTTGGCACAGCACTGTTGCGTGTTGGTACGACGGTGTCTTTGATATATGCATCGAGCTCTTGCTGTTGGCTCGCTTTGCTAAACGTAAATAGATTGACCACATCAACCGATCGACTATTTTCGGTAAATCCATCGCGCACTGCGCCCAGTGTCTCGAGCACCACGCGGGTCACGCTGCCACCCGTGTGTGTCACCGACGATGTCCACACCAAACTGAGGGCGATCAAACAGGCAACCATACCAAAGGTGAGTTGCCGACCGCGCAGCGCCGTCTCACGCAACAGTGCCGCCACCACTGGTGCGGCGCGAATCCGGTTTGGCATCCACGTACTGGTGAGCGCGCGCACAAGCAGCGGGTAGGTCAGTGTTGCCAAGAGCAGCACAAACAGCGTGGTGTAGGTGGTCGAGTAGTGCGATAAAATTACGCCAACACCACAGAGTATAAATAGCAGGCGTCGCGCACGCAGCCCAAGCGTCGGCTCAAACAGCACATAGAGCATCAAACTAAAAAAGAGGAAGGCGATTTCTTGCCGCACCAAAAATGGCATATCGAGAAAAAAGGTGGGAAAGCCAACAAAATATATCGTCGCCAAAATAGCGTACTCTCGGCGTAGCCAAAATCGGTTAGTCAGGTAGACCACCCCGGGCACGAGCGCAAAAAAGAGCTGGAAGAGCAATTTAAAAATATACACATCGGGGAGACGCAGCACGTTGGCAAACACTGTTGGCAACAGGGTGATGCTGAGACATGCGTTGTACGCGTCGCGGTAGGCAGCCATGCTCCACACGCCATTGGTTTTGGTGAGTTGAAAGACCGCGAACTCGCGTTGGATATCATGGCCGGTGATATGCCACCCGCGCATGCTGGTCATCAACAGCAGTGCCGCGCCAACCAGTGACATGCCGGTCGCGATGGTGTTGTCCTCGACCGAAGGCGCCATGCGCACCAACACCGAGAAGTAGATGAGTATCTCGCCCAAGAGCGCGAGCGTGAGGTACTCGCTGCCACCATTGTTGAGCACAAACGCGCCGTACACTGCCTGCACTACAAACAAAAGCGGCAGGAGCGACAGCCACACATCCCGCCCGCGCGGGTAGACGGTGCGCACCCAGGTGCTGATACTCAACTGCCAATCATTAATTTGAAACCATGCACACACGAGCGACGCTGCGAGTAGTGCGGTGATCTCAACCAAGACCACGGGCGCATCCAGCGGCGCGGCAACGCCCACCCATGGCAGCACGGTGTTGCCCGTGAGCACCACCAGCATCAGCGCGAGAATGCTCCCTGCGACCGACAAGGCGAGTAGTATCCATGGAGGGAATTGCAATCGAAACCCAAGCAACAAACACCACCCGGGCACGAACCCGCACAACACAACACCAAGCAGTGTCTCGAGCTGGAGCGTGTTGTTGCCAGACACACACAGACAGACAAACAGCGACCACAGTATGGCCACCAGTACGACCAAGCCCACTCTTGTACTTAATGTGCGCATACGTAGGTAGTATAAACAGACAAGAGCGAATCGATAAAACGCTCCCAGCGATAGGTAGCTGCTTTGGCAATACTTTTGCGGGACAGAGCGACCAGTTGTGTCTTGTCGTGCCACAGCTGTTCTATCGCACGCGCGAGCGCTTGCTCGTAGGGCGCATCAACCAGCACGCCAACGCCGTCGAGCAGCTCGGCCAAACCCTCGACTCGTGTTGCTAGGATAGGCAGTCCCGCTGCCATCGCCTCAAGCACTGCAAGCGGCATCCCCTCTTTGTCGGACGGCACGACAAACAGGTCGTGTGTGCGATGCAATGCTTGCATCTCCCTGTCAGTTTTCTTCCCCACAAACACCACGTTGGTGAGACCGCGCCGCGTGGCCAACTCCTCGAGTGCTGCACGCTCTTCGCCATCACCTGTGATAGTAAGTGTGTACGGGATGGTGAGCAATGCACATGCCTCGAGTAATCGGTCGATGCGCTTTTGTGCCGAGAGTCGCCCAATAGACAAGATGCGCAGGGTATCATCCGACGGTTGATACACGCGATTGCTAAAAAAGTCGGTGCCAACGGCGTTTGGGATAACGGTGACGCGCTCGGGCGGTACGCCAAATTTTTGTTCGAGAATAGTAACCTGATCCTGTGCGCAGGAAATAACATGCGCAGCATGCTGCAACAGCGCGTGCCACACGATGCGTTTGTAGAGCACAAACACACGACCAAAGGTGCCCGACGGCGCTACGTCCAGATGAAAGTGCACGACGTACCGCATCCCGCGCAGCCACGCCACCATCAGCAGCACCTCGGGGAAAAATGCTTGCGCCAGGTGGATATGCAAGACGGAGCCGCGCGGAAGCATGCACAACTCCCACACCAACCCCGGTGCCACGGGCGTATGCGCGACTTCGACACTGCGCAGCACGGTGGTGGTGATATTGCCAGTCGTGGTGGTGCCAGGTGCTAATCCGCTTTGCGTCGTGGTGATGATGCGTGTTGGGTATCCGCGCGCCGCGAGCCCCTCAACGCACATTTGTGCGACCCGCTCGAGCCCACCCGTGTGTGGTGGGTAATATGCCGAAAGGTGCACCACCGGCACGCTCTGTGTTTGTTGCAGCATATTCGCATAGAGCGAACGGTAACGTGCATGTTGTATCTGTGTGGTGTAGGTTGTTTGCGCTTTGTGGAGCCCTGCCGTGGCAAGACGTGTCGCGAGCGAAGTGTCAGACAAGATACGCGCGAGCGCATCTGCCAGCGCACGCGGGTCGTTGGGTGGCACCAGCAACCCGGTCTCTTCGTGGTCGATCACTTGCGGGATGCCGCCCACACGCGAGCCCACCACCGGCCGCCCCGAGGCCATTGCCTCGATGAGTACCGTGCCAAACGACTCGGACGCCGAAGTTGAGGGCAAGACGACAACATCGGCGTTTGCATACTGCTGTGCCAAATCAGCGCCTCGTTGGGTGCCCGCAAACGAAACATAATCGCCAATACCAAGCGCAGTTGCTCGCGCACGATACTGCTCGACTGCGTCCCCGCTCCCCACCAAATGCAGCCGCACCTGTGGCATCTGTTGGCGCAGCAGTGCAATCGATTGCAATAGCGGATCAATCCCTTTCCAGGCAGAACTCTGCTCGATCCGCCCCACAAACAGCACTACTTTCTCGCGCCGTGTCGGCAGCGGTGTGGGAGTAAACGACTCGATGGCGACGCTGGGGGATATGTAGTGCACCTTGTGTTGTACCGATGCCAACTCCTGCGGCGCTGCGGCCGCAGACACAGCAACAATCGCGTCGACACGACGAAATACCGCGCGCAACACTGTCTTTTCATACAAACGGATGAGCAGATCAATACTCGTACGACCTTTTGCCATGCTGCCGGCATGGTATGTCATCACCACAGGTATACTGCCCGCAGCAAAGGTCGCCATGTCCGCAATAAACGGCACGGGCGAATGCACATGAATTAGGTCGGGACGCTCTTGGCGATAGAATCGGCGCAGCCAAAAAAACCACAGCGGGTTGATGGGTGTGTTTGAAAGTATCCACCACGCTGGCAGTCGGTGCACAGTCATGCCGTCAACAACTTCTTTCTTGTACGCGCGTCCTTCGTGATTGCTGGTGACGATGCTCACCTCCCACTCGCCACTTGCGGCCATACCCGTAGCAACGGTGTGCGCATACTTCTCGAGCCCGCCGATCTTTGGATAAAAATAAGGCGCAACAACAACGAGACGCTTGCGTGTCAACCTAGGCGGCACCAATTGTTCAACCGGTGGTCGCCAAAAAAAGTTTTTGGTACCCATCCACAAGATGCGCAGCCCATCGTAGAACGGTCGCAAATTGCTCTTGCCCTCGCGGGAGACGTAGGTGATGGGGACGCAGTAGATATCCTCGCCGAGCCGCGCCAGCTTGGTCACCATCTCCATCTCTATCGCAAACCCTTCGGACACCAAGTGTGGCCGCAGCCGCTCGAGTGCGCGACGATCCCAGGCAAAGTAACCTGTGAGCACATCGGTAACATTGGCGCGATAGAAAAAACGCACCAGGTGCGAAAAAATCCAATTGCCTACACGATTTACAAACGGCATCGAGCCCTCGACTACGCGGCCACCCAGCCGCGAGCCAATCGCTACGCTGCAGAACCCCGAGTCGAGCAGCTCAACCAGGCGCAACATCTCTTCGGGGCGGTAGGTGTCGTCGCCATCGAGCATCACAATGTAGTCGGCGTCATCGGGTATCGCATAAAATCCACGCCGCATCGCATTGCCCTTCCCTTTTTTTGGCTCGTGGATTACTGTCGCACCAAGCGAGCGCGCAACCGCGGCGGTGTTGTCGGTCGAGTTGTTGTCGATAACAATACTTTCTAGATCAAAACCCTGCGCAGCAATTTTGTCGTGCGGGAATCGCTGCAACACGGCGGCCACACCGCGCTCTTCGTTATAGCAAGGGATGAGAGCGACAATCTTTTTGCGTTTCTGTTCCATGGCAACATCTATTGCGGCACCGATAAGTGCAGCGATTCTTGCTGCTCGGGTAATGACACCGACACCACTGCGTCACCTGCCCCCCGCACGACATACACCTCAGGGATATGCACCGCCGCGCCATCTGGCACCGCGATCGTACCACTATTGATTGTTGTTGTGCTGTGCCCCACGACAACAAACACGTCGTAGGTGTAGGTCATGGTGCGCCCTTCGACATTGTGGATGGTGAACGAAAACGGGATACGTTGACCCCGCGCGGCATGTTTTGGAATATGCGCCGCAGTAGCGGTGTAGTTATCAAACGACAACTCGGTAAAATGCTCGGGGCGCGGGATGAGCAACCACGAATCCATCTCGGCATATATCGCTGCATGAAAATAGGCAGCAGCGCATACCACAATACAGACGATGCAACCCAAAAAAAGCATGCCATTTCTCACCATTAGGCACACGCTACACTCCTACTCTTGGTTTGTAAAGCGCTGCACTATTCGCCCAAGCGCCCCAAATAGGCAACGTGCTTGCGCCACTCTTGGCGTCGCCACTCGGGCGCGAGTAGTGCCGGGCCGATCCGCAACACGCGCGTCTTGATGCCCGCCAGTTGCAAAATACTATTGCGGATTACAGCGGTGTGATTTGCTTGGAAGAGTGCGAGGAGCAACGGCTGCCCGGCCGACGTGGTGATGACACGCGCGGTTTTGCCCGACAAGAGCGGCGCACTCATGCTCAACTTGGCTCGCCAACCGGTCTTGTACATCGCGAATGCAAACCCTGGGAGCCATGCGCGGTCAAACAAACCCTTGAGCAGCGCTGGCATCGAGCACCACCACGTGGGGTAGATAATCACCACATGCTCGCTCCAGCGCACTGCCTCCTGCAGCGCGAGCAGGTCGGGCTCGAGCTCTTGGCGCGCTTTGTACCCTTGATGCAAAATCGGGTCAAAGTGCATCTCGGCCAGGTTGAATCGCCGCACCTCGTGGCCCGCCTTTTTTGCTGCGGTCTCGTACAGCAACGCGAGCTCACTGCAGAGTGTCGGTGATGCGTCGGGATGCCCCAACAAGAGTACAATTTTCTTTTTTGGATAGTCGCGAAAGAGCTGCATGGTAGATACGATAAGCGGTGCGTATTGTTACTTTTTTAATTCGGCTGGATTGCGCGGCATCACCGTCACCCCACGCAGGCCAGAATGCTCCGACCCTGTTGCCGACGCGCCCGATGGTGGCGGAGGTGGTGGCGCAGCCATGGCAACTGCATGGGCGTCTGTAGCAACTGCGGCACTAACGTTTGGCCGCGGTGCGGGCGGTATCGGCGGGCGGCCTGATTTTTTATGTCCAAACAACGACGCAAACATACTAAAAGTGTAGCACGAATTTTTGCTGTATATCTTCAGGCAGCAACAGAATGCTCAATGAACTCTCCTTGGCCATACCAAGAGAAGGGTGGGTCGAAAATCCTACATACTCCACTTGCTTACCCTTGCTGCGAACATATCGTATGGCAGGAATGAGATCAGTATCAGAGCTCACAACAATGGCGGTATCATACTGATTCTCTGCTGCTCCAATTACCAAATCGATTGCGAGTTGCACATCGACTCCTTTTTCACGAATCTTGTGGTCATACACGATTCTCCCTCGTTTTATACCAAACCCTTCTGCTTCGAGTTTTGCAAGAAATTTTTGCTGGTCTTCCACCATGCGCTGACTTTGCTCTGTTTGGTCATGATTTCTAACCACGCCGATATAGTACGCTTTGCTTACAAGGGTTCGCTTACGCAAAAGAAAGTTAATCAATGCCGGATAGTCCATTCTACTCCCTTTTGCAAGACCGGCTTCACGCACTCGTCGAAAGAAATTCCCGCCGTCGATATATACAGAAACTCGATCCTCGATGTTTAGCATTCAAATAGTATACTGCCAAAACGGAAACTGCCCTTGCCTTGCGGCAGGGGCAGTGAGGTTAATACTCATATGCTAGCACTGTATTACAGTACTCGCAAGTTGTTTGGGATTTAAAGGAAAAACTGTGCGCAGGCGGCATCCTCGATACTATTGATGCCTACCCCTTCGCGCGGCGCGAGTGGTACAGTCGCGATCGTGACTCCGTCCTCGAGCGCAATGCGGATCAGGTCGGTGAGGTAGTACTCGCCACCTTCGCCCGCAGGCACCACACGCGGGAGTGCTCCTGCGAGCCACACAGGGTCGATACAAAAAACACCCGGGCTCACCTCGCGCAGTTGGCGCTGCTCTTCGGTGGTGTACTTATACTCCACCAACCTGTCGAGCGTACCGTCCGCCTTGCGCAGTATCCGGCTAAATTTGTAGAACGCTGCATACTCGTCGGCAAAGTGTGGCACCTCGACCACACCAAACACCAGTGTCGCTTTTTCGGTATTGAAAATATTTTCTGCAGCACGGATAGTGTCCGCGGCAACAAATGGATTGTCGCCATAGAGGATGACGACAGGGTCGCTCTGTGTAGAAAAAATTGGCGCGCACACTGCCACACCCGACGCGGGGCCGGTCAACTCGGTCTGGGTCACATAGGTGTAGGCATCGCCCACGCGCTCGCGGATCATGTCGCCATTGTGGCCGATGACAATCAGTGGCGACTTTGCGCCCTCGACTTCGGCGAGCATATCAAGCAGCCAGTTGATCATCGGCTTGCCCTTGAGGGGGAACAGGGTCTTTGGCTCGGCGGTCTGCATCCGCGTCCCCTTGCCTGCGACCAGGATGATTGGTTGTAGCATACGCGCAAATAAAATTGAACGGGGCGATTAAAGGATGATGGTCGCGCCATCGCGGCGAACTTCGAGCAGACCACCAGGGATCGCGACTTCGCGCACAGCAAACTCACTGCTTCCCTCCTGCGTGCTGCGGATAATGGCGACACCTGGCCGCAGTGTCGTCACCAGCGGCTCGTGCTCGCCGAGCACCGTCATCTCGCCCTCGCTCCCCGGCACGGTAAGTGACACGGCGTCGCCGGAGAAGAGTGTCTCATCAACTTTTGCAATAATTACTTTCATAGTTTCTACTACGGAGGTCCGTCCTCCGTATTACTCTGCCTTCACCGTGTCGATGCTGCCCTTCATATAGAACGCGCCTTCGGGCTTGTCGTCGTGACGACCTTCGAGGATCTCCTTAAACGAGCGGATCGTGTCGGCAACCGGCACATAGACGCCTGGGATGCCCGAGAAGACCTCTGCCACGTGCACCGGCTGCGAGAGGAAGCGTTGGATCTTGCGCGCGCGATAGACAATCTGCTTGTCGTCGTCCGAAAGCTCTTCGATACCGAGAATCGCGATAATGTCTTGGAGATCTTTGTAGCGCTGCAATACTTGCTTAGTTTCGAGCGCGACGCGGTAGTGCTCCTCGCCGACAATGTCGGGGTCGAGCGCGTTGGAATTCGAGTCCAGCGGGTCGACCGCGGGGAAGATGCCGAGCGATGCGAGCCCGCGCGTGAGCACGATTTTCGAGTCGAGGTGTGCAAAAGTGGTCGCCGGTGCTGGGTCGGTGAGGTCGTCGGCTGGCACGTAGATTGCCTGCACGGACGTAATCGAACCATTCTTAGTCGACGTGATACGCTCCTGCAACTGCCCCATCTCCTCGGCGAGTGTTGGCTGGTAGCCCACTGCCGACGGCACGCGACCGAGCAGCGACGACACCTCGGCGCCCGCCTGCACAAAGCGGAATACGTTGTCCATAAAAAAGAGCACGTCCTTGCCCATTTGGTCGCGGAAGTGCTCTGCCATCGTGAGCCCGGTGAGCGCGATGCGTGCACGTGCGCCGGGGACTTCGTTCATCTGCCCAAAGACGAGTGCCATCTTGGATATCACGCCGGACTCGGTCATCTCGTGGTAGAGGTCGTTACCCTCGCGAACGCGTTCGCCTACACCGGCAAAGACAGAGTAGCCGCCGTGCTCGGCAGCAATGTTGTGGATCAGCTCCTGCATAAGCACCGTCTTACCCACACCGGCGCCGCCAAAGAGCCCTACCTTGCCGCCGCGGATAAACGGCGCGAGCAAGTCGATCGACTTGATGCCCGTCTCGAACACTTCCGCCTTGGTGCGCTGCTCTTTAAATGGCGGCGCTTCGCGATGGATCGGCGACAGTGGCGCACCAGCAACGACCTCTTTACCATCAATCGGCTGCCCGATCACATTAAACAAACGGCCGAGTACTTTCTCGCCCACAGGGACAGACACAGGCGCGCCAGTATCGAACACCTCGGCACCGCGGGTCAAACCAGACGTGTCCTGCAGTGCAATCGCGCGTGCGCGGCCAAGCCCGATGTGCTGCGCGACCTCGAGCGTCACGCTGCGCTTGGTTTTGGTTGCTGCATCAACAATCTCGACGACGAGCGCGTTGCGCAGAGCGGGCACATCACCCTCGAAGTAGACATCCACGACCGGCCCGATAATCTGCTTTACTGTTCCTTTTTGCATATATAATTTCGTGTGATTACCCTTTATAGCATATTTAACCGGCCATTGCTTCCATGCCGCCGGTGATCTCGGAGACCTCGCGGGTGATGGCGGCTTGGCGCGCTTTGTTAAACTGGAGCGTCAGCCCGTGCTCCATCTCGCCTGCTTTGTCGGTCGCCGACTTCATCGACACCATACGCGCCGAATGCTCGGACGCCTGGGTCTCGAGCAACGCATGGTACACGAAAATTGATGCCAACTTCGGCAGCACCAGGTCGAGGACTGCGCCCTCGGAGGGCTCGACTTCGTATGCGCGCGGCTCGTCCTCGGCAGCAGGTGCCGAGAACGCCCCGCGCGCCGGGATAATATCCTTCACCACCTGTTGCAACTCAGGGAGCGAGAGCGGGAAGACGGTGTGCATTGTCGGACGCTGCTCGAACGTGGTGATAAATTGCTGGTAGACAATCTTGACCTCGTCGACGACACCAGTCGAGAAGCGGTTGGCTGCCTCGAGCACAATCTCGTCGACCAGCTCCGACGTGAGCGTGTCGGTGTTGGGGTGGTAGACCTCGACCGCATATCCGCGTGCGGTGAAAAAATCGTTTGCTTTGCGCCCGACGGCGATGACTGACACTTGGCTGGTCTGCAAACCATTCGCGCGAATGTCGCGCTCGGTCGCACGTAACACGGCGCTATTGAGCGCGCCCGCAAGCCCCTTGTCGCTCGTCAACACAATATAGAGTGCGCGTGTCGCGGACGCAGGGTCAGTAACTCGCACACGAACCAGTGGATGATTCGACAACGCTTGCGCGCCCGAGAGTCGCGAGAGAATCGCGACCGCCGCGCGCGCGTAGGGGCGACCAGCAAGCGCGCGCACTTGCGCCTTGCGCATCTTGGCAGCCGAAACCGCCTCCATCGCTTTGGTCACTTTCTCGGTCTTTTGGATCGAGCGGATTTTTGTTTTGATTGCTTTGAGTCCTGCCATACGTTTGTTCTACTCTATCTGCCAACCAGTACAGCACGCATTATGCGGTCACTGTCGCGAGGTCGGGATGTGTATCGAGAAATTGGTTGAGCGCTGCTTTAAGTTGTTCCTCCAAAGGAGCGGTAATTTCTTTTGCAGCGCGGATACCCGGGAGCAACTCCTTGGCACTTGCGTCGAGGAACGCGAGCAATTTCTCCTCAAACTCGGGCACGCGATCTGCCGCGACCCGCGCAAGGTAGCCCTGCACTGCCGAGTAGATGACCACTGCCTGCACCTCAAACGGCATCGGCGCGCCATTTTTTTGGCGCAGCACCGCGGTCAGGCGCTGCCCGGCGTCGATGCGCTTCTTCGTATCTGCATCCAAGTCCTGCGAGAACTGCATAAACGCTTCGAGCTCGCGAAACTGCGCCAACTCGAGGCGGATCTTGCCCGACACCTTCTTCATCGCCTTGGTTTGTGCAGACGAGCCCACACGCGAGACAGAGATACCAGCGTTGATTGCGGGGCGCATACCTTTGTTAAACAAATCTGTCTCGAGGAAGATCTGCCCGTCGGTGATCGAGATCACGTTGGTTGGGATGTATGCCGACACGTCGCCCTCCTGTGTCTCGATAATGGGGAGCGCGGTCAGCGAGCCGCCGCCTTTCTCCTTCGACAATTTTGCCGCGCGCTCAAGCAAGCGGGAGTGCAGGTAGAAGATGTCACCCGGGTATGCCTCGCGGCCTGGTGGTCGGCGCAGCAAGAGCGACAGCTGGCGGTAGGCGACCGCGTGCTTGGAGAGGTCGTCATAGATCACCAAAGCATCCTTACCCTGATCCATAAAATATTCGCCAATCGCCGCACCCGCGAATGGTGCCAAGTACTGGAGTGCCGCTGGCGATGATGCACCTGCGTCAACGATAATCGAGTACTCGAGTGCACCGCGCTCTTTGAGGAGCGCCACAAGGCGCGCGGTCTTGGACTCCTTTTGCCCCACCGCAACGTAGATGCAGATTGGTCGGCTCTCCTTTGGTTCGCTCTTTTGGTTGAGGATGGTGTCGATGGCGACGGTGGTCTTGCCGGTGTAGCGGTCGCCGATGATGAGCTCGCGTTGCCCGCGGCCGATGGGGATCATCGAGTCGATTGCCTTGGTGCCGGTGTGGAGTGGAATGTTGACCGACTGTCTGTCCATCACGCCGTATGCCTCGCGCTCGATTGGGTTACGCTTCACTTCTTTAATCGGCCCCAAGCCGTCGAGCGGCTCGCCAAGTGGCGACACGACGCGACCAAGCATCTCCTCGCCAACGGGGATCGACAGCACCTGCCCCGTCGACTCAACCGTCATCCCCTCGGCAACCAACGCTGCATCACCGAGAATAATCACGCGCACCGTGTCCTCCTCGAGGTTGAGTATCACTCCGAAGACATCCTGCACCGTGAGCGCCTTCTCGAGCGGATTGTTGCCTGCAGTGACAAAGCGCACCATCTCGGACATGACCGCGCCCGCGAGGCCGTCGATCTCTGCCACACCGTCGCCCACCTTGGTGACCACACCGGTGTTGGTCGACCGTGCCGACGGCTCAAAGTGCTCTATCTCTTTTTTAAATTGTTCGATGAAGTGTTGCATAACTGGTCTAGTGGGTCGCTACTAATCGGCGGTACAGCTCGAGCAGCACTCTGGTGCGCTCGCGCTCGGGGGTTATCTTTGCCTGGTTTGCGGCTCGCTCGCGGCGTTGTACGAGCTTTTGATACTCCGCAAAAATGTTTGGCAAGAGCGATTGATGCCCGCGTCGCGCGAGCACCTGCTTGAGATTCTCGAGATACATGCTCCCTTGCTGCTCGCTCGCCCCGCCACCTCGGGTGACGAGGTCAAAGAGTGCGCGGGCATAATAGGCGGAGTAGTGCATAGTGGTTATTTACCGAGCGCGAGTTTTTCCATCCCGAGCACAATGAGCTTTGCCGCCTCTTTTTTGCTCTCGACCAACGCTTGTGCCTGGAGCTCATCTGCTTGGCGCTTGGCGTCACTAATGATGACCGCAGCATTTGCCTCGCCATCGGCGATGATTTTGCGCTCTTTTTCTGCAGCAACGGCGCGTGCGTCGGCAAGCAACTGGTCGGCCTGCTTGCCCGTGTCAGCAAGCATCGCTGCGCGCAGGCCAGCAATCTCCTCCAGCTTTTGCTCGGCCTCGGCCGCATTGCGCACACCCTCGGCGATCTTCTCGCGGCGACTCTCGAGCATCCGCGTGAGCGGCCCGTACAAGTAGTGCGACAATAGCCAAAAGAGCAGGCCAAAGTTGAGCAGGTTAATCAGCAGCAAGCGCCAATCGATACCAAATGCAGCAAGTAATGCGTTCATACGGGATGCGAAGTAAACTGGTTATACGAACCGGACAATGAAAGCGACCACGAGCGCGAGAATACCGAGCGCCTCGGTAAAGACGATCGCGAGAATCATGTTCGACACAATTTTGTCGGTTGCCTCTGGGTTGCGACCGATTGCCTCCATCGCACCGCCGCCGATAAGACCGATGCCGATGCCTGGGCCAATCACACCAAGACCTGCAGCAAGTGCCATTGCGATTAATCTGACCGAATCAAGTTCCATATATATGATTACAAATTACGCGAACTAATCTCCTAATGCGCCCACTCTAACACACTTCCTCACTAAAAACACGCAGCTACTGGCTCACAACCGCACCCTCGACCGAGACAGGTGCCTCGTTCGATGTGTGGTGGTGACTCTCCTCTGCTCCGTGTGGCATAGCAATCGCCAGCTTGATAAAGAAGAGCGTGAGGAGTGCAAACACTGCCGCTTGGACAACGCCGATAAAGGTCTCGAACGCCATCAAGGGCACCGGCAAGAGGTAGGGCATAAAGTAGCCCGCGACCGCAAGCAACACCTCGCCCGCGAAGATGTTGCCAAAGAGACGGAAGGAGAAGGAGATGAATCGCGACATCTCGGAAACAAACTCGATGATGCCGACCACAAAGTTGAGCGGTGAGGAGAAGTTGAAGAACTTGCCCGCGTAGCGCCAAAAGCCCACGGCGACGATGCCAGACACCTCGATCGAGATTACCGCAATAATCGCGAGCGCGAGCGTGACGTTGAGGTCGGTGTTGACGGGGCGGAAGAGTGGCACAAACTCGCTGCCCGGGTGGATAAAGCCGACACTGCCAACAAATGGCAAAAAGTCGAAGAGGTTGGAGGTCGCGATAAACAGAAAGATGGTGATGACGAGTGGGAAGAATTTGACGGCGAGCGCACGCGAGCCGAGCACGCCCTCCATATAGCCGAGCACAAACTCGACAAGTGACTCAAAAAAATTCTGCACTGCGCCGGGGATCAACGTAGGACGGCGCCCAACCAAAAAGGCGGTGGCAAGCAGCACGACCGTGACCGTCAACTCGGCAACGAGCGTGTTGGTGATTGGTATCGTCAAAAACGTACCAAGCCGCTCCGCCGCGAGCGATATATGTAAACCGCTTTTCTCCATACCAATGCGCCCATCCTAGCACACCAGAGCCCTTGGCGAAAGTTGGTATATACTAGCTGTATGCCAACAATCATCGGCTCGCTCATTCTCCTATCCGCCATCGGCTACGGCAGCGCCGCGGTCGCCAGCCACGCGACCCCCACTTCCCTCCTCTACCCCATCAAGACCGCCATCGTCGACCAAGTCGCCAAACAAGTAGCAGGTGTGGGCGCGGTGTTTAGTACGCTTAAAAAATAAATACAGCGAACCGCCGCTAAGCACAGCGTGCTTAGCGGCGGTCTTTCGCGTCTCAATCATCAAGATCCATGGAGACGTGGTACCGATACCTCCACTTTTCGAGACATTCGGGCACGGTCTCTGTGCCGTTGAATTCGTAGGCAATCCCGCAGAAAGAAAACACAACGGGCAGTCCTCGTTCAGAGAACATGCGCGCGACGTATTCGATCACTTCGGGCGCGTCCCTAGAATCACCAAGGGGATAGTCCAGGTACAATACCTGCTTCGGTTCCGGATGTTGCAGCATCGTTTTTCTCCTTGTTTGTGCGTAGCCGATGGCAGCGTACATGAATTACGCCAAAAAAGAAACACGGCGACTGTCTGTAAACAGTGAGCGAAGTAGTGGACACAGCCATTAAAACATTGGACTCTGTAAAAAGCTATATTTCCCGATTCTGGGAGTATTACCAGAGCAGCTCTATGCTACGAAAAGCCCTAGAGTGCGCCTAGCGGATGCGCAACAAGAGATACACAATGAGTGTATTGGATTAGAGTGGTGAAAACCCTTTACATCAACACGATAGGCTCCCTAAATTTCTCCAGTAGTTCCGGCTCTTTTAGTATTCGTGTGCCGTATTCGTCATCAAACGCTCTCTTGTCCTGTATCTCCTGCTCTATTTTTCTACAAACAGAGATCATATTATCGAGGAATGCATTGAATTTCTTGCCCTCAGCTCTGTTATTTGCGAACATAGCAAGAAAATAATCGAAAGCCGTTACCGACTTTCCGCCTTCTTCAAAATAGACCTCCAACACGTTGTAGTTTCCCACGATTTGTTTCTTGAACATACCGTCGAAATCATCTTGATATACCAACACCGGAGCAATCAGTTCTTTTACAAAATAGACCAGTTCTTGTCCCATCTGTATGTTTCGCTCTTTCAAGATGTCGAGAAGTATCATGTGAGATATCTCGTGAGCTGAAACTGCCAGCACTCTCGGATATTCTGTTTTGCCTTGCAGTGATGGGTATATCGAGAAAAAGAATGTATCCTTATTAAAGGGAGACAGAGGGAAAATGGTTGGTACCAAGAAGTAGGGATCCTCTTGAGATTCCCATACATAATCCATCAGCTGGGCGAGTATTTCTAACGTCTTCTCTCCTTTTTGTTCTAGCTCATGCTTAACAAAGGCAACCGATTGCCGGATAGCTTGTTCGTTGTGTGTCCTTTTCTCTTGTATGAATGCCGTAACAACCGATTTTTCATCTGTGACATTCGCCTCGAGTTTTTCTTTCAATGCAGGGAAGCAAGAAAATATGATATTCCGATGTTGTGGATATTCTTTGCTGTTCAAGAAATTAAGGAAAATACGCATCTCTGCATCAAAATCCTCCTTTAAAATAATCTTTTTCATAGATATTCCAGTATATGATATATAAAATTAAATGGAAAGCCGGCTAACGTTTCCGTTAGCCGGCGGTTCTGCGCATAAGGATTCATGCGCAGTCATTGGGGGATTAGTTCCCCTTGTCGTAGTCACACCAACAGTCGCAACTATCCAGACCAAGGATGGGTTGGGGTTCCCGCCCCTTGATAGTGGTCATCGAGACGAAACCCAGATTCAGTGTCTTCACGGCTTATCTCCTCGCTGTTTACGTTGTTTAGTGGTCGGCTTAACCTTCTCGGGAACTCCTAGGATGCCTCCTTTCTTGTTTGTTTCTAGCACAATTTTAGTACAAGTGCTAGCTGGCAAAGTAGACGACTCTCAAGGCGTGCAAGCTGGCAAAGAACTTGCACAGCATGTCCACCTCAAGACCATACTCCTCAGAGATTGAGCCGAGCGTGAAAGTTGCATTCCGTAGCTGCTCCAACAATTCGGCCGTGTCAGAGGTGACGATAGATTTGAAGTTCCCATCGACAATCAGTGCTGTGCCGAATGTCTCGATTCTCAGGCGAAGGGTCGAGTTAACGACCAGCTCCGATTCAGGATCAAGAGGCGTGACCTCCTCTCGTTGTTGGGGTGTGTACGCGAAGTCTTTGCCCGGGGCGTATGGATCCATCCCACTGATGTTGCCGTAGTGCTTGCAATCCATACGACAGCCGCCGCTGCATTGAATAACATGCTTGCATTCTTTGCATTCCGTTGGTAACAGCGAGCCGTCTCGCCACTCCCGCAATCTAGGCCAGATTTCGAGAAGCGGCTCGACAATAGAGTTGCCGTAGGTGTTGTCGGAATGACCGCACGGGCGAACTTGTCCGTCCGCGCCGATTGTGCAGCCAGTCTTTCCAGCGCTACAGCTCCTTCTCGAGACGAATTGGCCGTAGCGGCTCATATCCTTGAGGAGGCAGGTGGGGTAGGTAGTCAGAGAATCGACGTCGAGTCCGAGCTCATCCCGCAACCTAATCAAGGTGTCGAAAATGTCGACAATGCGTTCCGAAGGGAGCTTGATCCTCTCGAAGCATGGGGATCCTTGGGCGGGATGTACTTTCGTTGCCCGAAACGCAGTCACGCCCATGCTATGAATAAACCTACCCGTCTCGTAGATTTGGTCCACATTCATTTGCATCACGACCATGTTCGCGCCAACGGGGATTTCGTATTCCCTGACCAACCTGATTCCCTTGACGAGCATGTCGAAGGAACCAGGCACGGTTGTGAGCTTATCGTGCAGTCTCTCGTCAAAAGATAGGATCGATGTCAGTATGCCGACCTTGAGCCTTTTCAGCTCTCGAGCAAGCTCTGGCGTCACGAGCGTCAAATTGGAGTTCAGCGAGCACTTGAGGCCAGCTTCCCTCCCAAGTTCAAGTGTGCGGATCAATAGGTCGGGGTAGAGCATCGGTTCTCCGCCTGTGATGAGCAGGTTTGGAACTTCGCTATCCTTGAGGTTCTCGATGATTCGCCGGACGTCATCCTCGGTCAAAGTCCTGTCTTCTTCGGAGGATCTTCTCCAGTGGTTGTAGCAATGGACGCACCTTTCATTGCATCCTGTCGTTAGTTCCAGTTGGACCGCAACAGGAGACTTTAACTCTCTGTACATAACGCAGAATCCTTTCTTGCGAGGTTGTGTCGGAGATCGTCTACAAACAATGTAGAACAGAATGTTCTTATCTGTCAATGATTTGTGGACCCAGCGAGAATCGGACTCGCGCCTCTGCAATGCGAATGCAGCGTTTTACCACTTAACTATGGGCCCTAACGTGCCGATGTGGCACGCGTATTAATGTAACACAAAAAAACTCTGTCGGGCTGCCGGGAACCTGCCCGCCGGCAGGCGGGTCGAACTCGGTCTCACTTACTCTACACTACTTGTCGGGCTGCCGGGAATCGAACCCGGTCTTCACGCACCCGAAGCGCGCGTACTACCGGTATACTACAGCCCGCACTATTGCTAACGACTCGGTCACGGTTCTCGTCTGCGCCGTCGCGCATCCTCGACCGCGACCCCGGCTCGCTGCCTCGCCCTGCTGGGCTCGACATGCTCCGCCTTTCTCGTCCTGACGCAAGCAACGCAGGTTGCTTGCTCAGGGTGGTGCACCCTGCAGGACTCGAACCTGCGACCCCACCCGTGTGAAGGGTGTGCTCTACCAACTGAGCTAAGGGTGCGACTGCTGTGCGAACTCCACTACCGTACCACGAAATCGACCCTAAAAAAAGCTGTACAGCACGGCGACAAAGTTGAGGATACTGTGCGACAGGGCGATCATCCACAAGTTGGGATATTTGTAATACATAAACGAGAAGCCGACCCCCGCGACCAGCGCCAAGGGCAGCGTGATAAACGGCTCGCCGTAGATGATGTGGAGAAAGGTAAACAGCAGCGAGTTGACGATAATCACCGAGATGATTGATGCATAAAATCGGCGCAGCTCGGTCATGAGGACGCTCCGGTAGAGAAACTCCTGCGTAAAGCTGATCGGGATAAAGAGAAAGAGCAAGCTCGAGTTGTGTGTCCACTCGGGTATCGGCTCTTTGCCGAGAATGTGTGCAAAGAGGAGCAAGAGCAGCACGCTCACCAAGGTAAAGATGGTGTAGGGCACGACGGTTGTCTTGAGATTGTCGCTGCGCATCCCCAAACTGCGCAGCGAGCGCTCTTGGCGGATGACAATACTGATTGCAACGAGCATGTACAGCCCGAGTATCCACAGCCGTGCAGAAAACGGGATGATGCCAAAGTAGAGGATCACGATGGGCGAGATAAAGAGAAAGAGAATGAGCCCCGCAAAATGTTTGACTCGTGCAACGCGGCGCGCGACCCCACGGCGCACTTGTTTTTGGAATGCGCGTATGGATTGCATGCGTCTATTGTAGCAAAGAAAATCGCGCGGGCGGCATGCCAAGGACTGTCCTTTGTATACTACTGCTCTTGCTCGCGCTCTTTGCGGTGCGCGTCGAGCTTGCCGTTTTCGGCTGTCCAGCCAACCAAATTGGCGATGATTTGAAAGAGCGAGCCCATCGCTGCGATCGCAAGAAAGAGAATCACCACCCACGCCCACGCAAAGAGGTAGTAGCAGCAAGTGACGATGAGCGCCGACCAAAAGCCGATGCACCATGGGCAGCCGAGCAAGTCGTGCACCGTGCGACGCACACCACCGCGAGGCGGCACCAGCTCGACCCAGGTCGCACCATCTTTGTCATACTCGCGCGCGTCGACAAACAACTCGCGGAACCAGCGCATGATTTTGTCATACACCACCAGCCGTGTGATGCGAAACGCCGCGAGCGAGAGGAGTAGCGCGTCAAAGAGCGGTATCGCATGTGGGAAGGTGCCTCCCCTGCCCCACACCCACCACAGCGCAGCAACCACTATCCCGCCAAAGACGAGAGAGAAAAAGATATTCCACGCGTTCTGATCCTCCTTGGGCCGATGCGTCGACGACATGAGTGTACTATACCATCAACTATCTATTTGAGCATCTGCGTCACCAGAGCGACCATCTGATCTTTTTTGTGCGGGTTACTTTCGGCAATAAGTAATGTCAGTGCCGTGAGCGCTGCTGGGTTGATGTTGCGGCTCCCACGGCTGCCTGTCTTTCGCAAGAACCACACGAACGCGAAAGCGCCCGACCGCTTGTTGCCGTCGGTAAAGGGATGATTTTTGACCATAAAGTACAAGAGGTGCGCTGCCTTCTCCTCGACGGTCGCGTAAACCGGCTTGCCGCCGAAGGATTGCATCACGTTGCCGACAATTCCCTCGACACTCCCCGCCGCGCGCTCGGCAGCACAGAGCTCTGTTGCCTCGCCTTTGCGCAGCAACTCTTTTTTGAGATCACTAATCGCTGTGCGCAACTCCTCGCCAGTAAGCCGCACACTCTTCTTGGTGACACCTTTGGTCGAGAGTGTCTCTTTGTCGTATGCGTCGAGCGACACCCACGTGCCCGCAAACTCTTTGATAAGTTCGAGCACGCCTTTGGGGTCGAGTGCGACATGCTCGGGCAAGAGCGCCTGCACATCGCCAACCACTTTCATAAACGCGTCGTAGTTCTTGGCAATCTGCTTGCGGTTGATGGTGTACCCCTTTGTAATATGCTCCCGCAGCGTCTTGGTCGCCCAGATGCGAAAGTTTGTCCCCATCACCGAGTTGATTCGATAGCCGACAGCAATAATAACGTCCAAGTTGTAGATATCAACCTGTCGTTTTACTGTTCTGCCAGACTCGTTTTGAACTAGTTCCAATTTGGAACTAGTTGCCTTTCGATCCAACTCTTTTTCCTCATAGATATGCTGGATATGCTTGGTTATCGCCTGTGGATTAACGCCGAAGATTTCTGCCATCTGCATACGGTTCGCCCAAATCGTCTCGCGTGACGCATCACCCCGCAGCTCAATCGCTCCGTTCTTTGCCTGATACAGCACCACCCCGCCTGTTTTCTTCTTCGCCTGTACCATACCGTAAGTATAGCAAAAAATTCGACAACGGTTTGCTTTTTTGCTTTTTAGCAAGGCGACGCCTTGCTTACTACACGCGCCAGAAGAAATACTTGGCACCTATTTTCTACTGACCAGCAAAGACTTTCTCAATCAACACACGAGAATAATGATTCTGAGCGAGAAGAAAGCCAAAGCAAAAACCAATTATCAAGCCCACAACTAACGCAAATTTAAATGCGTAGCGAAAAGCATCTCTTTCTACATAACGCACACACATTATCTGTTCCTCCAAACTCCAGGCATCAAAATACTCCTGAAAATCTACACTATCTGGCTGCAGCCCTGAATATTGTGTGGGGGTTTTACGCTCCAGTGGAGAACAAATATTTTTTGGTCCTTGCCTCATATGACTATTTAGGCATGAAGAAACAGTGTCTTGTAAATATCCCAACATAAAGAAAGAACGGCGACACCGACACCAAACAATGTTACGTTTTTAATTGCTTTCGTAAGTTTTGTGGACGATTCAGCCGAATCCCTCAGATTTTTGTTTAAGTCTGAAAACTGTCTCGCTAAACTAGAAAGAGTACCCTGTATTTGAAAGAGATTCGTATTGGTTGCACCTAATGTACCAATAATTTTATTGTCACTTTCTCTATCAAGCATAAAGATTTTACAAACAAACAAAGCTCGCAATGGCGTCGCCGTCGCGGAGTTTCATGATACGGACGCCTTGGGTGTCGCGCGAGAGGGATGGGATCTCGGAGAGCTCGGTGCGGATCACTTGGCCTTTTTGCGAGACGACGACGAGCTCGCTCATGTCGTTGATGTTGTCGGCGGACGTGTCGCCGTTGCCAGACGACTTTGCATTGCCGCCAACTTTTGAGACCACGCGCGCGGCGATCAGCTGCCCCGTCTTTGGCGTTACTTTGACCGTCTTGATTCCCGAGCCGCCGCGATTCTGCGTTTTATATTCTTTCGCAGGCGTCGTCTTGCCGTAGCCATTCTTTGTCACGACGAGGATCTCTGCCCCCTTGTCGCCGTGGCGCACCACATCGGCGCCGACAATAACATCGTCTTTGTCGAGCTTCATACCGCGCACGCCGCCGGCTGTCCGACCCATCGAGCGGATGTCACTTTCTTTAAAGCGGATCGCTTGCCCACGCTGCGAGGTGAGGACAATTTCATCCCCCTTACCCACCAACAGCGCTGCGATGAGCTGGTCGCCTGCGTCGAGCCGCATCGCGATGAGCCCCGATCTTCGCACATCGTGGAACGCGGTCGCATCAACTTTCTTGGCGACACCCAACTTGGTGATCATGTACAGCGACTGCGATCCCTCGGCAGCATCATCCTTGCCAGACGCACCATCCGCCTTGGCAGATTTTTTACCCTTGGTCGAGTGTGCAGAGAGGCGCATCGGCAAGACACTCGTGACCTTTTCGTTGTCACCAATCGACAAAAAGTTGACGATCGCCTTGCCTTTGGTCGAACGCTTCCCTTCGGGGAGCTCGTACATCTTGATTTGATACGCTTTGCCAAGGTCGGTAAAAAAGAGCAGGTCGCTGTGGCTCGAGGTGGTGAGGACCGTGGTGACAAAATCCTCCTCCTTTGTATCAAGGTCAATCACACCAACGCCGCCGCGCTTTTGGCGTTTGTACTCCTCGGGGTTGGTGCGTTTGACGTAGCCGCCGGAGGTGAGGACGAGCACCTGCTCCTCCTCGGGCACCAAGTCCTCGACGTTGATGATACCTGCGGCACCCTTAATGACTTTGGTGTTGCGATCATCGCCAAACTTCTCGCCCGCAGCGACAATTTCTGTTTTGACGACACTGAGCATCTTCTTTTCACTCCCCAAGAGCGCGGTCCACTCAGCGATCATCGCCTGTACTTCTGCTAACTCGTCTTCGACCTTCTTGCGCTCGAGGTTTGCAAGACGCGACAAGCGCATCTCCAAAATCGCTGCCGCTTGCAGGTCGGAAAATTTAAACTTTTTGATGAGGTTGGCTGCTGCGTCCGGCACATCCTTGGACGCGCGAATCGTCTTGATCACCTCGTCGATATGATCGAGGGCTTTGGTGAGGCCAAGCAAAATGTGCTCGCGCTCTTGCGCTTTGCGCAAATCGTACTCAGTGCGACGCTTCACGATCACCTTGCGGTGCTTGATAAACTCTTGGAGGATCCCTTTGAGTGACAGCGTTTGCGGCACGCCGTCGACCAAGACGACCATGTTGAAGTGGAACGTGTCCTCGAGCGCCGTGTGCTTGTAGAGAAAGTTGAGCACCTTTTGTGGATGCGCACCAACCTTGAGGTCGACCACGACGCGGATGTCGCGGGTTGATTCATCGCGGAGCCCTCTGATGCCATCGATTTTTTTATCGCGCACCAAATCGGCGATGCGGACAATGAGGTCGGACTTGTTGACGCGGTATGGGATGGAGGTGATGATAATTTGGAAGTTGCCTTTTTTATCCTCGACAATTTCGGCCTGGCCGCGCACCACGACGCCGCCCTTGCCGGTGGTGTAGGCGTGCAGCAAATCCTTTTTATTAAACGCGACCGCGCCTGTGGGGAAGTCGGGGCCCGAGACATGCTCCATCAAATCCTCGACCGTCGCATCGGGGTTTTCTATCAAATGCGTGAGCGCGTTGGTGAGTTCGGTGAGGTTGTGTGGCGGGATAGAGGTCGCCATACCAACGGCGATGCCGAGTGTACCGTTGAGCAAAATATTTGGCACCGCAGCGGGCAGCACCTCGGGCTCTTTGAGTGTGCCGTCGTAGTTGGGGCGCCAGTCGACGGTCTCCTTCTCGAGATCGTTCAACAAGAGCGACGCCATCGACGACATCTTTGCCTCGGTGTAGCGCATCGCTGCTGCCGAGTCGCCGTCGATTGAGCCGAAGTTTCCTTGGCCAATAACCAATGGGTAGCGCATCGAGAACTCTTGCGCCATCTTGACCATTGCATCGTATACAGAAATATCGCCGTGCGGATGGTACTTACCCAGCACATCACCAACCACTGCCGCCGACTTGCGAAAACGTGCGCCCGGGGTGAGCCCCATGCGATGCATCGCGTAGAGGATGCGGCGGTGCACGGGCTTCAAACCATCGCGCACATCGGGGAGCGCACGTGTCGTAATCACCGACATTGCGTAATCGAGGTACGACTCGCGCATCTCGGTTGAAATGTTGCGATCTATCACGTTCACACGCTCGGGCATTGGCGCCGATTCTTCAATTTTTTTTGTATTTTTATCAGCCATACGGATAGAAAAAGTGTGCGGGATGAGAACCTACTGCGCAAAGACGCTGGTTGTCGCCACCTCCAGATGGTTGGCGTTTGGGTCGGTGTCGCCTCCACCTTGCGCGGTGTTGGTTGTCTGGTCTGCCGCGGCAACGCCCGCCAACTGCGTTTGGTTGGCGCTCGTACTGTCGCCACTCGCGGTCGAATCACCTGCACTCGCGACCGACGCAGCCGAGCTGTGGATCGCCAAGCGCACACCCAGTGTACTGATCCACCCAAAAAAGACCAGCGCGGTCACCACGCCCGCAACACGCATCGCATGCTCGCGGCGCTCGTGGGTCGGCTTGGATTTTATATGATGCAAATATTTTTTCATAGTTCGACTTCGCTCACTACAAGTAACTACGATGCGAGCACGACAATCTCATTTTCCTTCCCTTCCAAATCCTTCTTTTTGACCGTCAGTTTTTCCTGCGGCTCGACCGTGTCTGCACCCGCCTCCTTCAGAAAATGCTTGAGCGTCTCGGGAGTATAGTGCATCGGGATAATTGCCCGGGGCTCCAACTGCACCGCCAATTTGTACGCCTCGGCGTAGTCGATAATGCCGTCTCCTCCAATTGGTAGAAATAGTATATCAATATCATCCAACTCCTGCTTGGCGGCAGTGGGGAGTGTTGCCGAGCCGAGCGCACCCAAAAAGCAGAGGTTCATCCCCTCCAAGACGATACTATATATAGTATTCACATGAGATTCCTCCACTGCCCCCGCCTTGCCATTAGAAAAGCCATAGTGCGACTCAGACGCAAAGCCGCGGATCGCCACGCCGCGCACCTCGTACTCGCCGGGGCCGCGCACGACAAACGGCTCGCGCTCGCCAAAAATGTTGCTCTCGACACCATTAAAGTCGGGGTGATCCTGCGACACGAGCGTGATATCCGCGCCAAACTTAACACCTTTCAGCGTCGAGTCCTTGGAGGGCGGGTTAACTGCGATCGTCAAATCGCCTTGGGTAATTTTAAAACACTCACCGCCGAGGTAGCTGATCACCATATAGCAGTATTTTATCACACCCGACCATTCTCCACCACTTCCCTATCCAAACAATCCAAGATCTGTTGTTGACATGAAGAGTGAATGAACGTACTGTTTAGGTGGGTGCACTGTCTAAATCTTATTGGGTGCACCAGCCGCGCCAGAGCATCGTCGCTCTGGCAAACACGAAAGGGATGCACGTGCAAAAGACCCTTTTTCGGCCTGCCCTCCGGAGTGGCCACCGAGGGCCGGGTGTCGAGCGGAACAACGTTGATCCGCCCACCACCGTCAGCTGGCGGAGTACCAACGGCTGACGACTAGGGACGCCTCGATTTTGGCGTCCCTCACGTGGGAAACTGCGTGAAGTAGGAAGCGGGCGGGAATTCCTTACAGGAATCTCGCCCGCACTCTCTTTTTATCTTCACCCTATCCACACCTCCCGCGTTTTGAGTAGTTGACAGCAAAACGGAGATTTTATAGATTTGCTGGTAGCCGTTCTTGTGCGAAACACTGTCCGGACAAGATTCGCTGACTCTTGAGCGGCTTCGACCCTGTCGGCATAATGCCGCGGGGAAACAAAGGAGGACTTCCAATGCCCGGATGCCATTCGATTCCGCGCCCGACGGCCGTTGCTCCGCCCGCCACCGTCGCCAGTCAGACCGCCCCGCCCCTCGATGCGGCGCAGCACCACTCGTCGGACGGCGTCGGCCACATCACCCAGGCCGGCCAGATCACCGCCGAGGCGCACCAGGGCGGCAGCGCGTAACGGCAGTCAACGACGAAGGGTCGGGATTTCCCGACCAAATCAAGCTCCATCAACCGTCTACGGGGGAGCTTCGGCTCCCCCACTCCCACCCAAAGCTACCCATGCTTTCGGGTGGTTTTGCTTTTTATACTTGCTATTTTTCAGCAAATCCCCTATAGTTTCGAGCAATTATCCCGTCGCTCTTTCGGTGGGCGGGTAATTATTAGAGAAATCGCGTAGGAGTAAACTCTGCGGAACAGCCCTTCGACTCCTAGGAGTCGCTCGGGGCGAGCCAAAGAGCCCCTATCGTACAAATCAATAGATTATATGACAGAAACAATCGAGAAGGATGGTGTTGTGCGTCTCATGACCGCGTTTGCGGAGCAGGCACCGATGCCACCCAAAGCGGGTGACATTATCGAGGGCAAGGTCTTGGCTCTGGACCGCGCGAAGTTGTACATCGACCTGCCGCCGTTTGGTACGGGCGTTATTTATGGCCGCGAGTACATGAACGCCCGCGAGGTGATTAAGCGCACCAACGTCGGCGACACGGTGCAGGCAAAGGTCATCGCGACCGACACCAAAGACGGCTACATCGAGCTCTCGCTCAAGGAGGCACGTCAAGCGGTGCTCTGGGCCGAGGCCGAGGACGCGGTCAAAAACAAGCAGCTCTTCGAGTTGGTGGTCAAGGAGGCAAACAAGGGCGGGCTCATGCTCGAGTGGCAGGGTATCGTCGGCTTCCTTCCTGCGTCGCAGCTCAAAGCCGAGCACTACCCGCGCGTGTCCGACGGCGATAAGGATCGCATCCTCGATGAGCTGCGCAAGTTTGTCGGGCAAAAGTTGCCGGTGATGCTCATCTCGGCAACGCCGAAGGAGGGCAAGCTTATCTTCTCGGAGAAGGGCTCGGATGATAAAGAGAAGAAGCAGATCGTGCAAAACTACCAGGTTGGCGACGTCGTCGACGGCGAGGTGACCGGCATGGTCGACTTTGGCGTCTTTGTTAAACTGCAGGAAGGCCTCGAGGGCTTGGTGCATATCTCGGAGATCGACTGGGGCTTGGTGGACGACCCGCGCCACTTCTTTAAAGTTGGCGACAAGACGCAGGTCAAGATTATCGACATCAAAGATGGCAAAGTGTCGCTGTCGGTCAAGGCGCTCAAGAGCAACCCGTGGAGCGAAGCCGCAAAGAAATACAACAAGGGCGACAAGGTCGAGGGCGTGGTCATCAAGTTCAACAAGCACGGCGCGCTCGCGTCTATAGAGGAGGGCATTGCTGGCTTGGTGCACGTGTCGGAGTTTGGCAGCGAGGAGAAACTCAGCGCCGCACTCGAGCTCGGCAAGCGCTACCCATTCACCATCTCGCTCTTTGACCCCAAAGAGATGCGCATGGCACTCGCCTTCACCGGAGAGAAGAAGTAAAAAATTATCGCGAATTGATTTCGGTCATCGCCTTCGCCCTGCCCTCACTAAGGAGCAGGGTGATTGCGTCGTGGATATTCTTTTTTGCGGTCTCCAACTTTGCGCGCTCGCTGGGTTTAAACGTCCCGAGCACAAAGTCGACAATGTCCGCGCTGTCGGGCTTCTTCAACTTCCCCTTTGGTGTTGCGGGAGATATGCCGATGCGGATGCGCACCACATCTTTTGTCTTAATCACTTTGTGAATTGACTCAACACCTTTGTGCCCGCCGGCACCACTACCAAACGAGAGTTTGATTTTGCCGAGCGGGATATCGAGGTCGTCGTGCAAGACGACCGTCTGCTCGGCCTGCTTTTTGGACAGCACAAGCGTCTTGAGCGAGCCGCCAGAGCTGTTCATGTAGGTATCGGGCAGCACGACGAGCACTTTTTTGCCATCAATCTCGCCCTTGGTCGCTTGCGCATGGAGTTTTTTATCCACCTTCCACTCGCCAATGCCCGCCTCGTGCACGATGTGTTGCAACATCTCGCGCCCGACATTGTGCCGCGTGCCGACATACTCGCTCCCTGGGTTGCCTAAGCCGACTAAAATCCATTGCATATACTCAGCATACTCCTTTTTTATACGATGTGTAGCGTCTCGACTTGCGCGATTGTATTAGCAGTATACAATGTGCACATGCAAGAGGAGAAACGTGATACCTTTTTCACCGAACTCCTCAAATTTGCAATCATCGCATTGGTGATTGTGGTTCCGGTGCGTCTTTTTGTTGCGCAACCGTTTATCGTCTCGGGCGAGTCGATGGTTCCCACCTTTCAAAACGACCAATACCTCATTGTCGACGAGCTCTCGTACCATTTTGAGCAGCCAAGACGCGGCGATGTCATCGTCTTTCGCTACCCCAAAGATCCATCACAATTTTTTATCAAGCGCATCATTGGGCTCCCTGGCGAGACCGTGCACATCACCGACACTGGCGTGACCGTCACGCACACAGACGGCACATCAACAGTTACCGTTAACGAACAGTACGTCGTCAACCACGGCAACGGCGGCAACCAAACCTACGTCGTCCCCGCAGGCAACTACTTTGTCATGGGCGACAACCGACCCGAGTCGTCCGACTCGCGCATTTGGGGATTTTTGCCGCAAGGCGACATTGTCGGACACGTCTTCCTCCGCCTGCTTCCCCCACAATCGATCGGCATCTTCCCTGGTAGTGCGTCCGAGCCGCAATAATCATTAGCGTGACTATGAGTCCAATCACCCAAGGTTCACCCATCACCTTTATTCGACGTGCCGGCGATGTGGCGACGTTCTACGGATTTCGCCCCATTAAAGAGATCGAGCGTGGCATCCCTGCAACACTGCGCCCGCGCGGGCCGCACACCTTTGCTACCGCCGCGCAAACCTGCGCAGCGCTGATGCAAGCACGCGCAGGCGAGCCGGTGCTCGCGTTTTATGCGACACCATCGCCAACCCACCTGCCACCTGCCCACCTGCCACGCGAGATAGCCGAGTTTGGCCTGCAGGTAATCGGCTCGCCCGAGAGCATCGGCGAGGTGATTATCATCAAAACATTGTTTGCGATCCTCACCGAGTGGGGCGTCAAAGCGCCGCGCATCCGGATCAACGCGCTGGGCGACCGCGACTCCAAGGCACGCTTTGAGCGCGAGTTGACCGCCTACCTGCGCCGCCATGCGCACGAGCTCGACGACGCCTGTCGCGCCCGCATCGGCCAAGCGCCCTGCGCCACATACACCTGCACCAACGATGTGTGCCGCGAGGTGCTCGAGGGCGGCCCACGCGCGATGAACTTTCTCTCCGAGAAAAGCCGCGCGCACTTTCGCGAGGTGCTCGAGCATATCGAAGGACTCGGCTTCCCCTACGAGCTGGATGATTTGCTGGTGGGTGACGAGCGCGAGCCGCGCATCCTGTTTGCAATCGACCTGCCCGAAGGGGACGGCACCATCATGAGCAGCGTTGGCGGCCGCTACGACGAGTACTTGCGTCGCACGCTCAACAAAAAAGATACCGCCGCAGTGTCGGCGAGCATCTTCTTTCGCAAAAAAGGTGCCGACCGCACGAGCTATGCCACCCCGCCCCAACCAGCGGTGCCCAAGGTCTACTTTGTCCAATTGGGGCTGCGCGCCAAACTCCAAGGGCTCGCGGTCGTCGACATGCTGCGCCAAGCGCAGGTGCCAATGTCGCAGTCGTTTGATGCAAAAAGTTTAGCGCCACAGCTCGCCAACGCGCGGCAGATGGGTGTGTCGCACCTGCTCATCATGGGCCAGCGCGAGGCGCTCGATGGCACCATCATCCTGCGTTCGACCACCAACTCGTCCCAAACTACCCTCCGCATCGACGCCCTCCCCCGCCTCCTTAAGACACTGCGGTAACCACTACATAGGTCCGTCCTATGTAGTTGGTTGCACGCAATAGTGCGGTGTGGTAGTATCTTTTTACATGGCTACCAATGCAGAAGTATCGAAAAACGAGGGCGAGTCGGCGGTCAATTTGATCCGCCGTTTTAGCAAGCGCGTCCAGGGCTCGGGGTTGATCCAAGGTATGCGCAGCCGCCGCTACTACTCGCGCATCAAGTCGCGCGAAGTCCGTCGCAAGCAGACACTCAAGGTCATCAAGCGCCGCGAGGATGTCCAAGAGCAGATCAAACTCGGCAAAATGGAGGAGCGCACCACCCGTGGCCCTCGCCGCCGCTAGGCATCTCTTTGCTCACATGAGCACCAAGAATTTTTCTCTCACCAACAAGACCCGCGGCGCCGTGCCGCGAGTTCCGTTTTTAGCACTCAAAAACGCCGTGCTCGGCGAGGAGTACGAGCTGTCGCTGGCGCTGCTCACCGCAGCCGAGGCGACGCGTGTGACACAAGAAGTAAAACATAAAGACAAAGCATCCAACGTACTTTCCTTCCCCCTCAGCGAAACATCGGGCGAGATCTTGCTCTGCCCGGCGACTGCACGACGCGAGTGCAAAGAATTTTCGATGACGCCGCGCATCTTCATCGCGTATTTATTTATCCACGGATTACTGCACTTACGAGGATTGGATCATGGTGATACAATGGAACGTGAAGAGCGTCGAATCTTAAAACAATTCGCGCTCCGCGCGTAATGAGCACCATCGTCACTGGCATAGATGTCGGCACCTACCATGTCAAAGTGGTCATCGCCGAGCAAGCAGCAGATCCGCGGCAACTGCCGCGTATTTTGGCGACCGGATACGCCGAGTCGCGCGGGCTTAAAAATGGTTACATCACCTCGATCCCCGAGGTGTCACGCTCCGTCGCGGCCGCGGTGGCACAAGCGTCCAAAGCCGCACATGTCAAAGTAAAGCGCGTCTACTTGGGGCTTGGCGGCATCGGGCTCGACGAGGCGTTTGGCCGCGGCGAGTCGATTGTCGAGAAAGGCAATGCCGAGATCACCGAGCGTGACATCCCCCACGCCATCGCCGCCAGCGAGAAGGCGCTCGCACCAGCACTCATTCTCAATCGAAAAATCATCCACACCATCCCTCTGCGCTACGCGGTCGATGGACAACGCGTCATGGGCGGCAGCCCCATCGGGATGAAAGGTGTGCGCATCGCGGTCGAGACACTGTTTATCACCTGCCTCGAGCGGCACGTCAACGATTTGGTCTCGGCAGTCGAGGAGGCCGGGTTTGAGGTCGAGGACGTCGTCGCCGCACCCATCGCCGCGAGCTTTGTCACACTGTCGAAGATGCAAAAACGCGTCGGCTGCGTGCTCGCCAACATCGGCGCCGAAACATTGTCGATCGCGGTGTTTGAGGACACCACACCCATCTCTATCAAAGTGTTCCCGGTCGGCGCGTCCGATATCACCAATGACTTGGCACTTGGTTTGCGCATTGCACCCGAGGACGCCGAGCAACTCAAGCAGGGCGCTGTCCTGGGCGCACCATTCCCCAAAAAGAAAATCGACGACCTCATCGCCAAGCGCGTGTCGGATATGTTTAAACTCATCGAGGCACATTTAAAAAAGATCGGCAAAAATGAGCTGCTCCCCGCGGGTATCATCCTCACCGGCGGCGGCTCGGCGATCCAAACCGCATCCGACCTCGCCAAAACCATTTTGCATCTCCCATCGCGGCTCGCCTCGTTTGAGGATGGCGCAGGGAGCAAGGTGCAGCTTAAAGACGGCACGTGGGCAGTCGCCTATGGGCTCACCATTTGGGGCATCACCCAAGGTGGCGATATGGGCGAGCCGACACACCAAAGCGAGTTGAAAGAACTCCTCAAAAACTTCTTCCGCTGGTTTAAAAAGTTTTTGCCGTAGTTCTCGCTACTGTTTATTTTTATACCGACGCAAAAAAGAGTCGCGAAAATCATCAAACCTGCCATCAAGAATGGACTCGCGGATGCGGTCGATAAGACGGGTGAGGAAGCGGATGTTGTGCTGGCTCGCGAGCATCGGCGCCAGCATCTCTTTGGTGCGGAAGAGGTGATGGATGTACGATTTAGTAAACCCCACACCACCAGTTGCAACACTTCCCATGCAAACCACGCAGTCGCACTCGGGGTCGAGCGACGAAAGGTCGTGCTTGTACTGCGCGTTTTCGATATTAATATTGCCCTGGTGGGTAAAGATCGTGCCCGTGCGACCATTGCGTGTCGGGATCACGCAGTCGAACGTGTCGATGCCGTACGCAGCACCCAAAAACAAATCCTCCGGCTCGCCCACCCCAAGCCCATGCTTGGGCATCTCTTTTGGCAAAAATTCGAGCATGTTGAGCGCCGACTGGAGCGAGTTGTCGCCATACTTTTTACTAAACGAGCCACCAAGCCCGAAGCCGTCAAATCCCATGTCGCCGATGGCACGCGCGCTCTCCTGCCGCAAATCATCAAACTGCCCGCCTTGGCCGATGCCGTAGATTGCCTGCGTATTGTTGGCATCAAAATTTTGTCGATGTGCGGCGACACTGCGCTTGGCCCAACGATGCGTGCGCTCCATCGCCTCTTTTTGATACTCGTAGGTTGCGGTCGGCTCGGTGCACTCGTCGAATGCAAAAAAGATATCGGCACCCAACTTGTGTTGGATCTCGACCGAGCGCTCGGGCGTAAAGCGATGCATCGTGCCGTCGAGGTGCGAGGTAAAGGTCACGCCGTCGTCATCGACAATGGCAAGCTTGCCATGTGACGTAGCAAGATCTTCGTCGTATTGCGTCGGCAGCGGATGATTTTTGCGCTCAGCAGCAGGAGAACGCTCTTCGGAGGAGTTGGGCTCCCATTCATCTCTCCGGAGAAGATCGTTCTCCTGCTGCGTTTCTTCCTCCTTCCCCTCTTCCGATTTTGAAGATTGTCCAAACTTCGAGACCTTTTTACCAAACCCCGTGCCAAGTGAGAACACTTGAAACCCGCCCGAGTCGGTCATGGTGGGGCCGCTCCAATTCATAAACGTGGCGACACCGCCCGCCTTTTGCACCATCTCCTCGCCGGGCGAGAGGTACAAATGATAGGTGTTGGCGATGACCGTTTGCAGCCCCAGCTCGGCAAACTGCGCCGACGACACCCCTTTAATAGTCGCCTTGGTGGCAACACCAACAAACGCCGGCGTCTTGATGTCACCGTGTGGCGTATGCAGCACACCTGCACGCGCGTCGAGGCCCCCGCCCGAGCGAGGTGCCTCTTTTTCTATATCCAGCCGGATTGGTCGCATTTACTGAGTGGCGGTTGTGGTCGCTGCGGTTGCCGAGACACCCAGCAGCGTCACATCAAAAATAAGCGTCGAGTTGGCTGGGATCGGGCCATTCGCTTGTGATCCATACGCAAGCGACGGTGGGATAATCAGCAAGCGGCGGCCACCTACTTTCATCCCCTGCAGACCTTGGTCCCAACCAGGGATTACTTTGCCGACACCCAGTTGGAATTGGAACGGCCCACGCCCGGTGGTGCTGTCGAACACGGTGCCATCCTGCAGCTTGCCCGTGTAATTGACGGTGACAAAACTGCCGGATGTTGCGACCGCGCCGGTGCCCACCTCCTCATCCTGTGCGATCAACTGTGCACCTCCTTGTGCTTGAGCAGCGCCTGCCTGTGTTGTTTCGCCAGTTGTTGCTGGTCGCAGAAAAAAGAAAAATAACGCCACCACTGCCAACCCAGCAGCAATGGCGATAGCGGTTTGTAGTGATATAGGTCTCATACTGCTCATATTATAACGCAGAGACAACCGACGCAAGAAATTGCTCCCCACTTTGGCGCGTCACCAACCCCGTCATCAAAAACCCTTCGATAGTAAACACGAGCGCGAACACGACCAACAGCGCATTGCGACTAAATCTGTGCATAAAAAGAGTATAGCACAGCAAAAAAAGGTATACTGCGGGTATGCGCTTTCTCTATATTGTTGGTTTGTTGCTGCTACCAGGCATCGCCTTTGGCGCGGGCTTTGCCAAGCAGTCGCTCTTTCTCTCCCAATCGACCGTGACCGAGGGCGACACGGTGCTCATCTACACCGTTGTCTCCAACGACGACCCGGCGCACAAATTTGCGGGCACGCTTGTCTTTACTGACGCAGGAAAGGCCGTTGGCACGGTGCCGGTCGCGCTGGCCGCTGGCAAGGCAAGCACGGTGTCTGTCTCGTGGGAGCCGACTGCGGGGTCGCACACCATCGTCGCCGAGTTGACCGACAGCAGTGGCGCCTCGGTAGGCCAAGAACAGGCAACATTCGACATCAACACCAAGCCGCAGCCAGCTGCAAAAAATACTGAAAACACTGCAGCAGCAGCCAACGCAGGCAACCTGCTTGGTGGCGGAGCAGTCGACACGTCACAGAACATACAAAACAGCATCGCAAGTTTTTCACCCGTCGTCGCCAACACCTCCAAACCCGTCTTCTCGACACTCGACTCGGCGCGCGTTGGCGCAGCAAAAATACTCGACAGTGGCATCGCATGGTCTAAACAGCAGGTGAACAACAAAAAAACCGGCCAAGTGCTGGGCGCGTCGAGCAGCAACCAGGTTGTATCAGCAGGCAACAGTACGCTTGCGCTGCTCTGGCTGATTCTCACCACGACGCTGCTCTATCTTCTTTCTATTTTGCGCTATGTCGTCGCCAACGCAGGTATCTTTTACCCCGTCGTTGCGATTCTCTTTCTCTACTTCCTGTGGAAGATGTTCCAGCGCTTTCGACGGCCCAGCTACTACTAGACGCGACGCGTTGCGCGGAAGTGCCACACTGCGATACAAAACAGCGCAAGCGTCGTGAGCGCCGAGATCGCGCAGTACATGCAAATTGCGTGGATGATGGTTACTTGGATTGTCTCAAAACAGAGTGACGACAGCAAACCGATTGCTGCATACGCGAGCACCCCGAGCCGCAACCCTTTGGATGTCGGGTCGATCACCAACAACGCCCCGAGAAAGAACATAAACGCATAGAAGATGACACCAAGGTAGGCCATCGGCACCCCAAGCGGCGTTGCGTAGACACTATTGAGCACAATCTCGCAGCCGTGGAGCGCGCAGCCAGGCGTGATGCCCAGCAGATGATAATAAGAAAGGTAGAGTGTGTCGCCAAGCCCCACGAGCGCCGCAGCGAGCAACCACGACGGCGTGAGATATACTTTTTCTTGCATATCGATAGTATACACCCTCTTTTTATTTGAGAAGATGCTTGAAGGATTTCTCCACTTTCTCCACCTTGGGCGCGATGATGAGCTGGCAGTAGCCGGCACCTTGGTTGCGTGCAAAATAATTTTTGTGATAATCCTCGGCGACATAAAAGACACCGAGCGGCTCGACGCGCGTGACAATCGGCTTTACAAAATCGCTCTTGTTGAGCACGTCTATGTAGTGCTGCGCCTTCTCCTGCTGGCGCGGCGTGGTGTAGAAGATGACCGATGCGTACTGTGGGCCAACATCATTGCCTTGGCGGTTGAGCGTCGTCGCATCATGCGTCGCAAAAAAGACGCGTAGGATCTCCTCAAACGCAAGCTGGTCGGGGTCGTACACCACCCGGATTGTCTCGACATAGGGTGTCTTGCCACTGCATACCTCTTGATAGGTCGGCGCTCGGTCATAACCCGCTTGCCCTGAGCATGTCGAACGGGCGTATCCTGGCTCGACCGATACGATCCCCTTAAGCATTGTAAAAACGGCCTCCGTACACCAAAAACAACCACCCCCAAGGACTATTGTCTCGGTTTCCATATCCACAGTGTAGCATGGTGCTAGGACTTGACTCTTATATAACTTTATGCAATACTTTTAGCCAGATGTCCATGCAAAGGAGGTAAAAAATGGACACATCTGAGGCATATCTTCTGATACTCCGGTGGATTTGCTCCTCTATGTATCACATTGGTTTTGTCGTTTTTTTGCTGATTCTCTTCTTTGTTTCAGCTTACAATTCGGCAGACGAAAGCGATAGAGCAAAGGAGCGATTCCGAAGTCTACGCCCTCGCCAGCTCGGCGGCTACCGCAGACTGCGTAGCCGATAAGTAACAACCGCGCCCACTGGTGGCGCATTGAGGAGATGCAACAAAGTGAACAAGCCTCTGGAAGATATTCTCTTCTCTCTGGCGTGGCTGGTCACCCACCCTTGGGGATGGGTGACGATTTTGATTGTCGGCGCCGCAGGCCTTGGCTTGCGGTTCGGGACCTTTGCCAAACTGGCAAATATCCTAGACC
>CAIJFH010000026.1 GCA_903819895.1 Candidatus Adlerbacteria bacterium | reverse complement strand
CGAGATCTACACAGGCGAAGACACTCTTTCCCTACACGACGCTCTTCCGATCTTCCTTTTTTCGCAACACCCTTTTCTGCCTTTTTCTGTATCGTCATACGGTTCGTATTTTTGCTATTTTGTAGTATGGTAATAACCGCGACAGTATACCATATATGAGCACGAACAACGCAACGACAACTAACCAACAAGCCACAACCTGGGAGGAGGCCGCCGCGCTTTTACAAGCAGGCAAGGTTGGCATCATCCCCACCGACACGGTCTATGGGCTTGTCGGCTCGGCTCGTGTACCGGAGGTGGTGGAGCGAATGTATACAATCAAACAACGTCAAGACAACAAGCCATATATTGTACTCATACCATCGCTCGACTCACTACAAGAGTTTGGCATACCTGCGACAGAAAAAATCCGAAAACTTTTTGTACATACCACAGAGAGCCCGGCAAGTAGTATCTTGCCCTGCCCAGAAGAGACGTTTACCTATATACACCGAGGAAAAAAATCGATTGCATTTCGCATTCCACAACACACATCACTACAAAAACTGCTGCAAGAAGTTGGACCATTGGTGGCCCCCAGCGCCAACCCGCACGGGTTGCCAATTGCAAAAACAATAGCAGAGGCGCGCAACTATTTTGGTGATACGGTTGACTTTTATATCGACGGCAGCACGCTCGACACTCCACCATCGCGACTGTTGCGCCTCCACGAAGACGGTTCGACAGAAGTGCTGCGCTAGTGGTAGAGTGATGCAATGCTCACCACACTCCAAGCGGCACTGCTCGGGTTACTCCAGGGCGTCACCGAGCTCTTCCCCATCTCTAGTTTGGGGCACAGCGTCATCTTGCCCGGGTTGCTCCATTGGCAGATAGATCAAACGAGCGACTACTTTTTGCCGTTTCTCGTCCTGACCCACTTGGCGACCGCGCTGGTGTTGCTCGGATTCTTTTGGCGCGATTGGCTCTACCTGGCACAGGGTGTGCTGCGTAGTTTCTTTACGCGCTCGCTCAAGGGCGACCCGTATGCAAAACTCGGCTGGATGCTCATTGTGGGCACCATCCCCGCGGGGCTCTTGGGGCTCATCTTCCAAACCAAACTTGCTGCGCTGTTTGCCGACCCCAAAACAGTGGCGATATTTCTCGCGCTCAACGGCGTCTTGCTGGGCGCGATTGAGCTGCTGCGCCGTCGCGGGTCACAACTCTTTGCTGGTGGCGACGCGCGCATCGCTCGGCTCTCCTTTCTCCAAACACTCGGCGTAGGCACGATGCAAGCGCTCGCGCTGTTGCCCGGCTTCTCGCGCACAGGCGCGGCGCTTGGTGGCGGGCTCGTGGCGGGCTTGGCGCACGAAGACGCAGCGCGGTTCTCCTTCCTCCTCGCCACGCCAATCATCCTCGCTGCGGCAGTGCTCAAGGTGCCGCACATTTTGCACGCACCGTCGGCAACGCTTGTCCCCGCGCTTGTGGGTGCTGTTTGCGCCGCGGTCGCCGCATTTTTCTCTGTCCGCTTTCTCACGCACTACTTCAAAACCAACACCTTACTCCCTTTTGCGATTTACTGTCTCATCGCAGGCACCCTTAGTTTCTTTTTGGTGTAGTCGCCTCACCTCTTCTTATTTTGTTGTATAGGGAAAAGATTCCTGCAACTCTTTTCTCATCGGTGATCGGTATATGTCGTAGTATGCGGCGTGCCGGTGAGATGTATCCAAAACAAGTTGATTGCGTAGCGATAGCCGGTTGTGATGATGCCCTCTTTTTGTAGGCGACGACCCGAGGTGTGCATCGGCAGCGACCAGGTCCAGCGCACGCGACCTCGCGCGCTGATGCGCCGCGCAATGTCAGCATCCTCGCCAAAAAAGGCGATGCTCGTATCAAACCCACCTGCCTTGTCCCACGCAGCACGCTTCAAAATAAAGTTGCCACCCTGGAGCATCGTCGCGCGGCCGGTCAACGGTTGCGCCACTGCATCAAACAGATATCCAGGCAGATAAAATAATGCGACCAATACATTTTGACGCCACGATAAATCATAATAGCGATACGGGCCTGACAACGCCGCGAGTCGTGTATCCTGCTCAAAGGTGCGCACCACGGTGGTGAGCCAGCCCGTGGGCATACGCACGTCGGCGTCGATGTTAGCCACCAAATCACTCTGTGTCGCGTCCCACCCTGCCTTGCGCGCCCACACGAGCCCCTTGCGACTCTCGTCAACTACGCGCACACCCGCGTATTTCTGCGCAACCTCTTTTGTCTGGTCGGTCGATGCGTTGTTGACGACAATCACCTCGGCCTCCACCCCTGCACGTGCAACCTCCGCGAGCACACTCTCCAAACACGCACCCAAGTAGTGCTCCTCGTTGTAGGCCGGGATCACAATACTGATGGTCATATTATTCTCTCTCACTAAAAACAGAGCGAGTGTTTGTATAAAACTGCTCAAAACCATCGACGCTCTTTTTTGCAGAAAATTGCACCGACGCGTCGTGAGCGGCGTGACCAAACTGACGAGATAGCTCTTTATTGCTAAGCAACTGCTGAAGACGCCGCGCAAATCCCTTAACATCATTTGCTTCTACAACAAAACCAGTCACATTGTCGGCAACGTATTCTGGCAATCCACCAGCTTTTGCTGCCACAGCAGGGATCCCGCAAGTCATTATTTGCAACAAGGTGAGCGGTTGGTTTTCCGACCTGCTCGTAATCAAAAATACGTCGCACGCATTTATAATCTCAACCAATTCAATCCCCCGTCGCAAACCAAGCAACATGACACGTTTATTTAAACGACGAGCGCGAACATGGGCCTCAAACTCCTCTCGATACGGACCATCACCAACCACAACAAGCGTTGTGTCCGACTCTCGTGACACTCGTGCAAACACCTCAAGCGCAACATCAACATCCTTCTCCAATGCAATGCGTCCAAACAGCAACATTGAGCGAGACGGTATCCGCCATTTCTTTTTAAGTTCGTCTTTTTCAGTGAGCGGTCGAAATATATCGGTGCGAATAGGGTTCGAGATCACTTGCATTGGGGTTTTCGCACCGTAGGTACTCAACTCATTGAGCATCGCCTGACTAGGCGCTGAGAGCGCAGCGCAACGATCGAAATACCACGCAGTATATTTTCTAATCAAATATCGTCCGAGCATGCTGTCTAATTTAAAATAATGGAGATACGACGCGGGGAGTGTATGACTCGTGCCAACCAACGGCACTTTGAGTACACGCGATGCATACAAACCACATAAACCAGTAATACCCGTTGTATGGGTATGAATGACGTCTGGATTAAAATCGCGCAAATCGCGCAACATACCTACCGGAGCAACAACAGCAAGTGAGTTTGCACTCCCTGGGATTGAAACCTGCGGCAAATGCATAATGTCCGGGTCAGGAACACATCCAGGAATAGCTGGCGCATAAATACGCACCTCGTGCCCACGATCCTTGAGACCATTTTTCAACGTCTCTATAGAATCTGCAATTCCAGACAGAAGCGGAAGATATTGATCAGTACAAATAGCAATACGCATACAATTACAGGTTCGAACAATTATACGCTCTTATCATGCAAATACTCCTCAGCAACTTTTTCTTCTTCTTTGAGTAATTTACGACGCATTGCGCGACTGAAGAAGTAGTACCCCGTCGCGACAAGCGCGATGCCCGCGATTGCGTACTGGAAGTGGCTGAGGATGGTTGAGATCTTGCCGCCAAGCGCATTGCCAAAGTAGTAGCCAAGCATCAAAAGTACGCCGTACTGCAGGATTGCTACCAGGGCGCCGTAGGCAAAAAAGCGCACGAGCGACATGCGCACCGTCCCTGCTGCAACAATAAAACTGGAGGCGATACCGTAGGAGAGCTTGCCAAAAAACATCGTCTCGCCTGCATGTTTTTCCCACAGAATGCGGATCTCTTCCATGTGCTCCTGCCGCACGCCGATTTTATGCATCAACTTTTGCGCCAACTGCGTCCGCCCACCAAAGTAACCAAGCGCGTAGTAGCCCGCATCCATAAATATATCTCGCAAAAAGAAAAATATCCCGAGCCCAACAATGCTAAAGTAGCCCGATGCCGCAAGCGTGCCCGCCACAAACGCCACAATCGGCCCTTCCAACATCGACAACGGGACAAGCACCCAATAGCGATAATCGATAATCAGATGCGTAATACTCCCCATGTCCATGCTGGCCAGTATACTCTACAACCCTACCCCGCCGCCACCGCGCTAACTTTGACGCTTGTTGTGCAAAAGGAGGTCGACCGCATGCTCGAGCGAGCCCGCGCGAGTGATTGAACCCGCGTTGACAAAGAAGATGTCGTCCGCAGCACTGATGGTGTTGAGCCGATGCGCGATAATCACCTTGGTTGTCGTGGCTGGTAGCTTTTGCAAAATATCCTCGAGCACCTGCTCGGTCACCGTGTCGATGTTGGCGGTCGCCTCGTCGAGAATGAGGAGCTCTGGCTCGCGCAAGACCGCGCGCAAAAAGGCGATGATTTGCTTTTGCCCCAAACTCATCGCGTCGCCCGAAGTTGCCACTACTGTGCCAAGCCCGTCGGGGAATCGCTCCAGCAAGCCCTCGAGCCCGCGCTCGGCCAACACCTGTGCCAGATCCGCTGCGCTCGCATGCGCATAGCGCGTGTTGCCGTAGGAAATGTTTTCGCCCACTGTGCCGCTAAAGAGAAACGGTTCCTGCAAGATAAATCCGATTTTGTCGGCACGCTCGCTGGGCGACAGCGAACGGATGTCTTCGCCACGCAGATAGATCGCGCCCGCGGCGGCATCATAGAGCCGAGCCATCAAGGACGCAGTGGTGGTCTTGCCGCCACCGGTTGGCCCCACGAACGCGTATGTTTTGCCGGGCAAGAGGTCGAAGGAGACATGATGCAGCACCTCGTTTCCCGCAACATACCCAAACACCACATCTTTAAATGAAATGACTGGCACCGGCACATCACTCTGTGCCGCACCAGAAGCACTGTGTGATTCGGACCACGAGGCAGCGTCGAGCACTTGCATATCTGAGCGCATCGACAACACTTCGGAGATGCGGTCGAGCCCGGCGAGCGCCTGCTGGAGCGACGCCCACACGCTCGCGAGTTGGCGCAGCGGATTGTAAAAACTGTTTGCATACAAGAGAAACGCGACCAGCAAGCCGATGGTCATCACGCCCGCATGCACCAGCGACAACCCATACACGAGCACCACGACCTGCGCCACGTTGTAGGACAAACCGTAGATTGGTGTAAAGATGTTGTTGGCAACACCCGCAACCGTCGCCGATCGATAATTTTTTTGATTCACCTCGTCGAAGCGCGTGCGAAAGTAGTCGGCCCGATTGAACGCAACCACCACCTTGAAGTGCTCTAAACTTTCTTGCACCTCGGCGCTCATCCCACCCTGCGACTGCATGTTGGTCAGATTTTTGCGCTGCACCCAAGGCGAAATTAGTTGCGTGATGATGAGTGCGCACGCAGCAGGAATGAGCGTCGCCACCCCAAGTCGCCAATTGAGCACGAGCAAAAAGACACCCGAGCCCGCGATGAGCGCCACATTGCCGATAAACTGCATTAGCGCTTGTGCAAAAAACTGGTTGAGCCGATCCGTATCATTGTTGATGCGCGAGATCAAATCACCCGCTTTGTTTTGATAAAAAAAGGCAATCGGCAACTCCTGCAACTTGGTAAACAAACTATTGCGTAGTGCAAACAGCACACGCCGCCCCGTGCGCCCCATCGTCAACGTCTGCACATACGCAGCAACGAGCCCCACCAGATACAACCCAACGAGCACGAGCGAAAACTGCATCACACCGGCATAGTTGTGCGTCAGCAAAAAGTGGTCGACGATGTAGGCGATGAGCGCAGGGGCTGCGAGCGTCACGCCCGAGTTGAGCAAGATTGCCACCGCCGCCACGACCACCGAGCGCCGCTCGCCCGCCATCAAGGGCACCAGCCGCGCGAGCGCGGTGAGGAGTGTGCCCTTTGGTACGTCTTTGGAGGTGTTAAGCTTGTAGTTCATAGGCGTTGGTGCTTTGCTGCGATTGATAGATTTGGACATACTCGGGCGACGTGGCGAGCAGCTCCTCGTGGGTGCCCTGGGCAACCACCTCGCCCTCCATCAACACAATGATCTGGTCATAGTGCTCGACCGATGCAATCTTCTGCGTCACTGACAAAAGCGTAATCCCTGGGTAGGTGCGCTCGACGTTTGCCAAGATTTTATGCTCGGTCGCCGTATCGACACGCGCGGTAAAGTCGTCAAGCAAGAGTACGCGCGGGTTTTGTGCCAAGGCGCGCGCGAGCATGATGCGCTGCTTTTGCCCACCAGAGAGCGACGTGCCACGCTCGGAGACCACCGTGTCGAGCCCTTCGGGCAGCGACGCAACAAAGTCACCCAGCTCGGCGGTGTCGATTGCCTTTTGCAACGAGTCATCACTTGCGCTGGCACTAAAGGCAATATTCTCGCGCAGCGACAAGTTGAATACGCTGCTGTCTTGAAAGACGATACTCACTTGGCTGTGCAGCGACTCTTTGTCATAGGTGCCAATTGCTCTGCCGTCGTAGGTAATCGAGCCCACGCTCGGCGCGCGCAAACCCGCAACCAGGTAGAGCAGCTGCGTCTTGCCCGCGGCAGTGGGGCCAACAATCGCGTTGCGCGTCCCTGGTACAAGCGAAAAGGAGACATTGTTGAGCACCTGCTTCTCCCCCAGGCGGAGCGACACTCCCGACACCTCGACTGCGCCAGAAAGGTCAGCAACGGTTGTTCCAACATCTTGCATCTCCTCACGCGAGAGCACCTCAGCAACACGCCCCCACGAGGCACTCGCCTGCGCAATGACGTTACTCATAAAACCAATAATGAGGATGGGGAAAATTAAAATCGCAAGGTAGGTGTTGAACGCGGTAAAACTCCCGAGCGACATCGAGCCATCGATCACAAATCGCCCACCAAGCAGCACGATACTCAGCGTCGCTACGTTGGTGCAAAAAGTGATAATCGGCAAGAGCCCCGCAAACAGTTGGATGATACGAAAGCCGATTTGCTTGGCTTGCGTGTTTGCCTCTAAAAATTTTTCGTACTCATACTGCTGCGAGTTGACCAAGCGCACCAACGCCGCTGCAAGAATACTCTCGTTGATTATCCGATTAAGCCAATCGATGGTCTCTTGTGTCTTGCGAAAGAGCGGCCGCACGCGACGCAGCACCAAGAAAAAAGTTACCGCAATAACCGGCAGCACTGCCAAGACCGTAAGTGCGAGCCGCCAATCCAAAATAAGCAGCAAGGTGCTCGCGCCGATAATCAAAAATGCCGACGAGACGATGGAGGGGATGGCCTGCGCGATAAAGTTTTTGACCGCATCGATGTCGGAGGTGAGGTTGGTGAGCAACTTGGCGGGCGTTACCTGGTCGATGTAGGCATACTCCTCTACAGAAATTTTTTCTGCAACCTCGCGACGCAGGTCGCGCGCCACGCGCTCGGAGCAATAGGTCTGCACAATACTCTGCAGGTATACAAACACAAAGACCGCAATTGCCACGAGCGAGAACTCGAGCAACACCGAGTCGGCTACAAATCGCCCCGCACTGTAGGCATCGATCGCTTTGGCGATCAACGTGGGCACCGCCAAGTTGAGCGCGTTGCTCGCGACTGTGAGCAGCACCAACAACGCGACCATGCCGCGGTACGGGCGCAATACCGAAAACAATCCACCACGCATTACTACACTATACTACAGTTGAATACTGATGATTGCGTGTGGTAGCATTTTCGCCATTTTTTGCTATTCTCTACCTGTGCGTGCCACCACAGTACGGGATCGTCTAATGGTAGGACAGCGGCCTTTGAAGCCGTGAATCATGGTTCGAGTCCATGTCCCGTAGCAAGATAAGACAACAAAAGATGATATGAAACAACTCGCACTAATTAATCCTCGTAATGTTTCTGATGCAGAGGTTGCCACCTATTCGCTGCGAGAGGCGGCTCGTGCAATCGTATTAGATGACACACGACTGGTTGCACTTCTGCACGTGACCAGAGATGCCTATTACAAATTGCCTGGTGGCGGGCTGGAGGGCACTGAAGACAGACATATTGCTTTGCAACGCGAGTGCTTGGAGGAAATTGGATGCGATGTTGAAACAATACAAGAAATCGGTTCCACTGTTGAGTACTGGAAGGAGGACAAAGAGAAACAGATTTCCTATTGCTATATCGCCAGCGTTGTAGGAGCAAAAGGGACTCCAACTCTTACAGAGAGCGAAAAAGAGCGCGGATTTGAAACGGTCTGGCTTAGCTTCGACGATGCAATAGAGATCCTCAAGCGATGTCGGCCAACCCAATGGGAGGGCGACTATATTGTCCAGAGAGAATCAATTTTTTTGGAAGAAGCTAGGAAGTATCTGCAACAATAACAACAGACACGATGCAGCCGCGCCCCTTGGGGCGCGGCTGTCGAACATCAAACGTGACCATTCCTCCCCTTTTTCGCAGTAGACAACCCCGCAGCATCGCAAATAACCGCCGAGACCAGGGCTGTACCCACAACAAAGGTGACCCCCCACCAATACCAGAAGCCGCAACGCCGCGAAGCAAAAAGATCTTGGTTCACTTCTGCATCCTCCTGCGATTTCTAGCCGAGGAACATCCTCGGTTAGTACTATATACGCCCGGCACGCTACCCCGGAATATAACACGCGATGAGTAAAAGTGGTCTATGTACAAAACAAATCTATTGTGTTTATATGGAATTAGAAAGCACACAGCAATGGTGCTGGTGCTGCGGAGGTCCGGACATGTTGGTCATCATCTTATGGATACTCACTGTCATACTACTGTCAGTATTGGCTGCGCTGATAATAATCGCGCACTGGAAGTTCAATATCCTTTATAAGCTGGAAGATGCTGCAGCAGCAGCGGAATACGTGCAGACGTATCCAAACAGCCCAGAAGCACGGCGACGCTTTTTTACGGCAATGGGTCTGGCTATTGTTGTAGGCGGACTGACGGCAATACTTCTCTTTTGGCACACACCCGGGGTGCGCCACATCTTCCTATTTCCACTCGGCGCTATCATTGGATACCTGTTGTGCAGCGGAATGTGGCCTAAAGAAGTTAAACCCCATCTGCAACGCAACGAAGTAGAGTAACACCCAACGGGACCGGCGATGCGCGCGCATTGTCGGTCTTTCTGCTATTCACTCATTGCTCACGGCAGGTGTGCGATGATGCGTGTGACGATTATTCTTAAACCCTATCGCAATGAACAATCTCAACGCGTTCGACTGGCTGGCTTTTGTGCTCCTGATTATCGGCGGCATCAACTGGGGCCTCGTGGGCATCTTTGGCTTCGACCTGGTTGCGTCCATTTTTGGCGATATGACCGTGATTAGCCGCACGGTCTACACGCTCGTCGGCCTCGCGGCGGTGTATACCGTCTTCCCGCTCTCCTCTAAAATGTAGCAGCACCCGGGAGCGAGAACTCCCCGTGCGCTCTTATATAGTATCTTAGTGCATCACCGCCTCTTCCACTCGGCATCTTGGCGCACCAAGAGCTCGTGTGCGCGCTCGGGCTCGGCCATGAGCTGCTCGACGACACGCTCGAGGCGCATACTCTGCGAGCCCTTGACCAGCACCACATCGCCTGGCTGGAGACGCAGCAGGAGCTCCTCCCCCACCATTGTTGCATCCTCATATTGCAAAATGTTTGCGTCGAGCATACCGTTGTCGAGCGCGCCTTGCGCGATGTCGCGCGCGCGAAATCCAACCGTCACCAACAGGTCGGCGGTCTGTGCCACCAAGGCACCCACCTTGCGATGCTCGTCGACCGAGTGTCGCCCCAGCTCAAGCATGTCGCCCAAGACAGCGACTTGCTTGCCACCGGGCAGGCCCGCCTCTTCGGGAAAATTCTTCTCCTTTTTAAGAATCGCGAACGTGCGCAATGCCGCCTCAACTGCCGCGGGCGATGCGTTGTAGGTATCGTCGATGATAACCGTATCTTTGCTGCCGCGCAGGAGGTGCATCCGCCCCAGCGGCGGCTCATAGGTGCCGAGCGCCGCGATACTCTCCTCGACACGCATCCCGAGTACACTACCAACCGCCACCGCCGCCAAGGTCGAGAGCGTCGCATGTGCGCCGACAACGCCCATCGTCGACAGCGGTGCCGACGTGCCGCCCACCGTCACCATCGAGGACATGCCGATGGGATACTGCCTGCCCTGCTCTGTCTCGAACATTGGTGCGAAGTCGCTGCCGCGCACATCGACACCACCATCAAAGCCAAAGGTGATAACTTTTGCCCCCTGTTTTTCTGCACGCTCGCGCAAAAATGCTGCGCGTTGGTCGGCATAGAGCACCAGCGTGCCGCCCTGCTTGAGCGCGTTAATGAGCGACGCTTTTTCCTCCACCACCGCGTCGACCGATTTGAAATATTCCACATGCACCGGCACCTCGGGCAGCCGCGTGATGACCGCGATGTCAACCGGCAGCCAGTATGCGAGCGAACTGATATCGCCAGGCCTGTCGGCACCAACCTCGAGCACCAGCCACTCAGGGTAGCGTGCCGGGAAGATAATCAGCAGCAATCCATCGAGTATATTTTGCAGCCATGCAAACGGATTATTCCACGCGTTGGGGCAACCCAAGATGGTGAGCGGCAACCCGACTTCGCTGTTAAAACTTTTGTCGCTCCGGCGCACATGGTGCCCTGCTGCGACGACAGAAAAAATGGCGTCCTTGGTCGAGGTCTTGCCGACACTCCCCGTCACCGCAATAATATGTGGTTTGTACTTGCGCACCACGGCGCGCGCCTCGAGCAACAGTATCGACACGAGCAAACGTTTAAGAAGTGTTTTCATATATTACCGGTCGGGTGGCACGTCATAATAGTTGATAAGAAATTGTGTCAGCGCATGCCACGGTGGCGCGAGTGTTGTCGATGCATACGGCGCGCCTACCGGCTCGACCGCAAAGAGAAAGACGATAAACCGCGCGTCGTAGGATGGGAAGTAGCCGACAAAACTGTGCAGCCACTTGTCTGTATAGTAGCCGCCGCCAGCCGGGTTCGCAATCTGCGCCGTACCGGTCTTGGCCGCGACGCTGTAGTGGTCGAGCTTGTCCGCGCCATGCGCAAGCGCCGTGTCTACAACCGTGGTCAACATGCGGCTTACGGTCGTGGTCGTGTCGGGCTTGAGCACCTGCACTTTTGGCCACGCCTGGGGTGGCGAGCTGACGCCGGTCGTGTAGCGGATATCGCGCACCAGGTGTGGCGTCACCAAGTAGCCACCGTTGGCGAGTGTCGCCAATGCGCGCACGGTCTCGACCGGAGTGATCGCGACGCCCTGCCCAAACGACGCGGTGTCATACTCGACCGCGCGCGGGCTGTGCAAGTTGTCGACGATACCATGCACCTCGCCGGGCATATCAATCCCCGTTTTGGTGCCCAGCTGATACTCGTCGAGGAAGTAGTGGCGCATGGTGGTCGAGCCCATTTGCGTTGCCACAAACGATGCACCCACGTTGAGCGACTGGCTCAAGATCTGCTGCATCGGGATCACCCCGCGCGCTTTAAAGTCAAAGTTGCAAATCTTTTTTGTATCAATCGTGATACAGCCCGTGTCGTTGTAGGTTGTGGCTTCGGTCACTGCACCCGAGTCGATGCCCGCTGCCATGGTGAGTGGCTTGATGATAGAGCCCATCTCGTACACATTTTGCACCATCGGGTTTGCATACATCAATGGGTCGGTCTGCGTATTAAAACTATTGAGGTCAAACGTGGGCGACACCGCCATCGCGTACACCTCGCCATCTTGCGGGTTCATGATGATGCCGCCCGCGAGCTTGGGGTGCCATTGTTGGTCGTAGGCAACCAGCTGCCGCTCCAACTCGGCTTGCACCGACGGCTCGATGGTCGTTATCACGTCGCCCTGCTGCGGGTCGCCTTGGATGAGCGACTGCACGCCGCCAAACAGCTCGACAAAAAAGTTGGCGTACAAGTCGCTGTCGTTGCGCTCGAGTGTCTCGTTGTACTGCCGCTCCAAGCCATAGCGCCCCTCCTGTCCATCACCATTGTAGGCAACAAACCCCAGTTCCTGCGCCGCGAGCGAGTCGCCCGGGTACAAGCGCCAGCGGTCTTGTGAGATAGTCAGCCCTGCGAGCTGCTGCTTCTCGAGCGCCACACCAATACTGCTGTCCAGATGCTGCGCCAAGAGTTGATACTGGCTCCCCTGCTTGGTCGCCTTGGCGACAAACTCGTCGTGCGTCTGCGGGATGATATTCTTGAGCGCGGCGTACAGCTGCTCGACATTGGTCACCTTGGACGGATTGACCGCGAGCGAGAATCCATCTTTGAGTGTGGCGGCGACAATCTGCGCATTGTCTTTGTCGGTAAAGTAGATTGAGCCACGGTCGAGCAAGGGGCTCGGCGGCGCGACAAACTGCGCGTCTGCCTTGGAGGCATAGCTGCCACCGCGCATCATCTGCAACACATACAGCCGCCCGACAATCACGAGCGCGATGGCGATGATACACACCGTCAACATCCGTACCCGACCAAGAAACCGTCTATTCATTTGCCGTAATCGAAAGCGCGCCCGCCGGTTGGTTATAGCCAAGCTGCACACCCGAGGGCGCGGTAAAGACCGTTGCCATCGCGGTTGGTGCGACAAAGCCAAGCGCGGTTGCGCGGTCGGGAGTCAACTCTTTGGTATCAGCCAAATATTGTGCTTCAAGATCGCTCAGCCGCGAGGTCACGGCGGTGATCTGTCGCCCGGCGTCGGTGCGCTGTGCGGTGTGTACCACTGCGAGCAACAAAAACGAGCAGTAGAGAAATACCGACAACGCACACATGGCCGCCAGCGCCACGGTGGTACGCAGCACATAGACGTCGTAGCGCAGAGCGGTGGTTAGTGTTCGTTGCATAGTTTTTCAATCACGCGAAGTTTTGCGCTGCGTGCGCGCGGGTTAGAAATAATTTCGGCTTGGGTTGGCGCGAGCGGCTTTTTGTACACCAACCGCGCGGCGCCCTCGGCAACCTGCGCCGCAAAGAGCCGCTTGACCACGCGGTCCTCGATGCTGTGAAAGGTGATGACCGCGATGCGCCCACCCTCCGCGAGCACACTCCACGCACCCGCGACACCGCGCTCAATCGCGCCCAGCTCGTCGTTGGTTGCCATACGCAGCGCTTGGAAGGTGCGCGTGGCAAAGTGGAGCCGCCCGCGGCGGTAGAGCGCGGGCACCGCGTCGCTGATGATTGCCACCAGCTGTGCGGTTGTCTCGATTGGCGCGTGCGCGCGGCGGTCGACAATCGCTTTGGCGATGCGGCGCGCGTACTTCTCCTCGCCATAGCCATAGAGCGCATTGGCAAGCGTCTCTTCATCCCAGGTGTTTACAATTTCTTTTGCATCAAAACTCGACGCCGGAGCAACGCCAAAACTCATGTTGAGTGGCTCATCGCGCAAAAAGGAAAAACCGCGACCAGACGCGAGCTGCCCCGAGTTCCACCCCAAATCAAACAACACAGCATCTACTTTTTGTATATCAAGCGTTGCCAGCACCGTGGCAATGTCGCCAAAATTGGATTCGACCACCTGCGCGCGGCTCCCAAAACGCGCGAGGCGCTCGCGCACAAGGCGCACCGACTCGGGGTCGGCATCAAGTGCAACGAGGCGACACGACGGCTCGCGCAGCAGTATCGCCTCGCTGTGCCCACCCTGCCCCGCGGTCGCATCAACCACCACGCTCCCCGCTTTGAGATTGAGCGCGTCGATCGACTCTGCAAGCAGCACGCTCACGTGTGTTTGTATCGTTGGACTTTCTGTATCTTCTATTTCGTCTTCGAGCACTGCCACTCGCACTGATTCCTGCTCGCGAGCAAACACATCCTCCTCTCGACGGAGATGCGTGTGCGCACGAACAGGAATGAATGCAAGTGTACTCATAGGTTTATAGGATGCCCAGGTCGCCCAACTTCTCGGCCATTTGGTCGGCACTTTTTTCGATATGACGCTTGTACTCGCTCCAGTTCTTTTCATCCCAAATTTCGATGCGGTCGGACACACCCGCGAGCACCACGCGCGAGCCCAGGCCCGCAAACTCTTTGAGATACTCGGGCACCAAGATGCGCCCCGCGCTGTCGACCTCGGTCTCGACCGCGCCCGCGAGCAAAAATCGGCTCATGCCGCGCGTATCGGCTTGGCCAAACGGCAGCGATGCCAACTTCTCCGCGATATTCGCCCACGCATGCTCGGGGAACATAAAGAGACACGTGTCGAGCCCACGGGTGATGACCACCTTCTCGCCAACTTCCTTTCGAAACTTGGCAGGCAGCGAGATGCGCTTTTTGTTATCGAGTGTATGGAGATATTCGCCAATCAACATAAGGGTTTTTCGAAGGACATCCCACTCTGCCCCACTAGTTACCCAGTATACGCCACTTTCCCCCACTCACCATCATCAGTTATCCACAAACCCCTACTAACGCATAAAAAGACGAAGCCCCGATCCGCAAACGTGCGGACCGGGGACACTGCTGCAGCGGTTCTCACCCGCTGCTGGCGAAACTGAGACCAAGCGACTGCAACACCACCTTGATTTCGTTCAAGGATCTGCGACCAAAACCAGGAATGCGGAGCATCTCCGATTCCGTCCGACAGATCAGGTCGCCCAACGTCACGATCTCATTCCCCTTGAGGGCGTTCGTGGTGGCGGGGGAGAGCTCGAACTCGTCGAGCCGCCGTGCAAGGACGGTGTTTCCCGACGAAGCATCCTGATCCTCCCCCTCGGGCGAAGCCGCCTGTCGCGCCAGCCCGAACAACGTGTTGATTTCCGAGTTATCCAGTTTTTCGTGCAAGATGGCGACGGCCTGGCACGAAAGACACGGCTTGATCGGAGTGCATCCGAGCATGTGCTCAAGCAGAAACAGAGCCATAACGAAACCTCCTCATGGGGTTTTTGGACGGTATATGTGCATGTAGCATACAAACGCGACCTACAGTATATGCACAATATGCATAAAAGTCAATACTTGCAGTTTGGTGGGAGTTATTACCCTTCTATACGGAGGTCCGTCCTCCGTAGTTAGTCGGTTTTGTAATCCAACCATTCCCGAACGAAACTGTCGAACTCTTTGCGCTTGGCAAAATACTCTGGGAACACCTCGGGCGACAGAATCGCCACCTCCTCCCTCGGTACGGAGGACGGACCTCCGTATTCGGCATAGCTTGAGTATTGATATGAACATAGAAACACCTCTGCCCGCTCGAGGTTTTGTATCCCGACCTCTTTCCATTTCGGTTCGAGCAGTTTTATGGGGTTTAAGTGTATGTATGCAAACAAATAGCGCAAATATTCGTCTCGATCCACATGCTCGGCTTTAAATCTGCTTTGGAACAACGACCCGACACGATTGTGGCGCTTGTTAAAGTAGGACGAATAACCAGTAAGCAACCCTCGTAGATATTTTGTAATTCCTCCCTCTCGCGTCTCGCGAACCAACAAGTGGAAGTGGTTTGGCATCAGGACATACGCGCCGATGGCAGCCAGTGCGTCTCCCCTGTCTATTGCACCAAGTGGTTTGTCTTGTATGTTTCGATACTCAAACGAGCGTTCTCCATTTGCTATGTATAACAGACGCATAAAACGTTCTCGATCGTGCGCATCAAGAAATACGTCGCGTTTCTCCACACCTCGACTGTACAGATGATAATACTCGCCAACACCAAACGCCATCTTCCGTTGCATAACAACAATAGTATACACCCACGATACGGAGGACGGACCTCCGTAATCAAGAGCGCCGCATCCTGGGGAGGATGCGGCGGAGTGAGTTGTTGTGGGGGTCTCAATCCCCTGTTTTTTCAGCGGGTGTTTGGCTCGCTGCGTGCCAGCACCACCAGAAGACTAACGAGGAAGGATACGACAGCAATCCCAACCTCGTATGGCGGCGCCATGGATAAACCAAGCACGAGCTCCTCATTGTACACCACGTCAACAATCCCGAGCCAAACAGCGAGCAGGAGCGTGGCGACAATGAGAAGCAAGAGATTGATTGGGTGCAAAAATATATACTGACTCCGCCCCTCTGCCACATGGAAGAGTGTGGCTCCATGAAGCCACACCGCAAACACGAGGACCGGGGCAAACCCCAACCATTGGAAGAGACCGGTGGGGACGACGAAGAAGTCAATCATCGGAAGAACCTTTTTCTGTTGGGCTTTTTAGAGAATACACATGAATATAGTGCTGTGTCAAGATGCTACGCAAGCGCACCACCTGCATTGCGACTTAGTCGATTTTGGGGCGGAGGAGGGGGAAGAGCTGGGTTTCGCGGACATTTTTGTTTTCGAGGAAGCTAAACAGGCGCTCGCTCATACCAAAACCAAACGCTGGCGGCATGCCAAACTCGAGCGCCTCGACGTAACTTTCATCCATGCGCTGCGCCTCGTCGTCGCCCGCGTCGCGCATGCCCTGCTGCTGCTCGAAACGCCCACGTTGGTCGACAGGGTCGTTGAGCTCGCTAAAACCCTTGCCGAGCTCGGAGCCCGCGATGACGATCTGGAACCGCTCGACGACGTCTGGCCGCGCTGGGTCGCGTTTGGCCAAGGGCTCCAAGAACACTGGCACGCCGGTCAAGAACGCAGGGCCAGAAATCTCGTGGCGAATCTTCTTCCACAACAAGTCGACTGCGCGCGACTTGTTTGCATCCCCCTCATCAAGCGCGATGCCTGCTTTTTTTGCCGCAGCAAGCGCCTCGTCTTCTGTACAATGTACCGGGTCGATACCAAACTTTTTTTGTATCTCGGTCGCGTAGTCGAGCTGCTGCCACTCGGCTGCAAAATCGACATCGTGCCCGCGGATGACGAACTTCGTCGTGCCGTACACCTCGCGCACAATCGTGCGATAGAGATCTTGCAACATTTGCATCCCCTCTTTGAAGTCAGAAAATGCCTGATAGAACTCCAGTTGTGTGTAGTCCTGTAGGTGCTCGTTGGACATCCCCTCGTTGCGGAAAATCCTCCCGATTTCGAACACGCGCGGGAAGCCCGCGACGAGCAGGCGCTTTTGCCACAGCTCACCCGCCGAGATGCGCAGGTATGCCTGCATGTCGAGCGCGTTGTGATGCGTCACGAACGGGCGCGCGTCGGCGCCACCGGGCTCTGTCTCGATAATGGGTGTCTCAACTTCGATAAACTCGCGTGCAATCAAAAAGTTTCGGATGGTTTGCCAAAACTTCGACTTGCGCTCAAACAGCGCGCGCGTCTCCTCGTTTAATAAAATATCTAAATAGCGCTGGCGGAAGCGCAGATCTTCGTCCTTGATGCCGTACCACTCGCTCGGGAGCGGCATCAGCGACTTTGCCGCCATCTGCCATGTGTCGACTTTAAGTGACGGCTCGCCGCGCTTGGTGGTAAAGGCGGTACCTGTTGCTGACACAAAATCACCCGCGTCGACAAAGCACACAAAGTGGTCGAACACCTGCTCGTCTGTCTCGCCCTGCTTGAGCACCAGCTGCACGCGCGCTGTGCCGTCGAACAGGTCGGCAAAAATAATCCCTCCATGTTGGCGGATAGACATCACGCGGCCCGCGAGGGACTCTGCTTTATTTGACTCTTGGAGCTCGGCAAGCGAACTCAAAAACTGCTTGACCGATACCGTGCGCGCGACACGCGGCGGGTACGGGTCGATACCCAACCGTCGCAACTCGTCCACCTTTGCCATGCGCTGCGCGCGAATATCATCCTCTGCCATGCACACAGCATACCGCTTTTTGCAAAGTTTTTATAGCATTGACGTAATTAAATATATTATGTAATGTATTTTTTGGAACTGAACCCCGTTCTTGGGAGAAAACTAATGGGCAACCACGCCCTGTTCGCCTCACTCGCCTTCGCTGTCTCCGCTGGTGCATACTTCCCATATGTGCGGAATATCGCTACTGGCAGGACGCGGCCCACACTTTCCTCGTGGATTTCGTGGTGGATTCTGGACACCGCCATTCTCGTCAGCATCATCGCCGCGGGAGGCATGTCGTGGCAGATGGTCGCATACGCAGGAGGCACATGCGTCGTACTTGGTGTCTGTGTGTACAAAAAAGCAGCGCTCGGCTGGACGGCGGCGGATTCGTTCTGCATCGGCATGGTCATCGGTGCAATGCTGATGTGGTACTACTCTAGCAATCCACAGATTGGGATGTTGCTATGCCTGCTCGCGGCACTAATTGGCTCGTTTCCATTCATACGGAATGTACGCAAAACGCCACATGCCGAAGCAATCCTTCCGTGGATTATGGCCGCAGTCGGCAGCGTCTGCCAACTTCTGTCCATCGAGCAATGGAGCTTCAGCGAAATCGTGACACCCGTCGTCTGGCTAATGGTACAACTGCCAGCCGTCTGGTACATCTCCCAGAGGTATTGGCGCACAGCAACAATCTAACCTCTCTTCCCCACCACCAACCCTCCGTGCCTTGGGAACAGCGCGGAGAGACCGGCAGCCACTTTCGTGACTGCCGGTTTTACGTTTTTGAAATGTGTATTGTGCGCCATAGTTGAGAAAGTAACAGGACTGCACTTGCGCGAAAGAGCTCTTCAGATTTATGCTAAACGCAGCAGCACAGGGAGGTACAGATGTTGCAGAGTTCGACTCGTCCGTCTGTTCTTTTTGTCGGTACGGGCGAACCGCCACCAGGTTTGCTTGCCGCGGTTGCCTTGAGCGGCCTCACCCCGCAACACCCGGATGTTCCCATCCGAGTCGGCGGAGCACAGGTGTGGCATCATCCAGGAAATCATACGGACCGAGTATACCCAATCTCGAGGGGTGAATACCCAGACCTCGAGGCACCCTGCGCCAGGGAAATCGCAACCGGTTGGGAAATTGTGCTCACTGGAGCAAATCCCTTCGGGGAAGGCGACCCGGGCGTTTCGCTCCCGTGGGACGCCTGACATACCGAGACCCGACCACGCATGCGCGGCCGGGTCTCTTCGTCTCATCTAGTTTAGTATCAACCCTACTCCACCTTTAGGATTTTATATTTTTGCACGCCGCGGGGGGTGTGGAAGGAAAATTCGTCTCCTTTGCGCTTCCCCATCAATGCTGCGCCCAAGGGCGAGTGGTAGGAAATTTTGCCTGCGAGCATATCGGCCTCCTCGGCACCAACGATGATGTAGGTAAACGTGTCATCGCCCACAAGCTTTTTGACGGTGACCGTCGAGCCCATACCGACTGCGTCGGTCTTGCCGCCACGGACAATCTTTGCATTCTTTAAAATGAGTTCGAGTTTTTGCACGCGCTCCTCGACGGCTGCCTGCATCTCGCGCGCCTCTTGATACTCGGCATTTTCGGAGAGGTCACCAAGTGATCGAGCGTATTCGAGCTGCTCGGCAACTTCTTTGCGGCGCGTCGTGTGCAACTCCTCGAGCTCTTTCGTCAGCTCCTCAAATTTTTCTTGTGATATCAATTGCTCTCCCATAGGTCTCGTGAAAATAGCTACTAATGGCCCGTGGTGCTGCACTCTGGTCGCACTAGTGTACCTGATTTGGCACGCAAGTCAATGCAAATACTGCGGTTCGTGCGCAACCATCCACTGCAGGAACGTGCCGACGACTGCGGGCGAACCCATCAAGGTGCCCGCGGGCCCGCGCTCGAGCACCACTGCGTACGCATAGCGCGGATGCTCGTAGGGGAAGAAGCCAATCATCCACGAGTTGACGAACTCGTTGTGCATACCAACCTGTGCGGTGCCTGTTTTTGCAGCCACATGCACCGCATCGAGCTTGACCGCCTGCGCGATGCCGTCGGTGACACCCAGCCGCATCCCCTCGCGCACCACCTCGAGCGCATCGGGTGAGATCGCGAGTTTTTGTCCTTGCGGCGTCGAACTTGCGAGCACACTCGGCGTAAGCAGTGTGCCACCATTGGCGATTGCCGCCGCTTCGCGCGCGGCCTGCAGCGGCGTCACGAGCATCCCATACTGCCCGATTGCCGTGTGGTAGGTGTCGCCCACGTGCCATGTCGGGTCGTTGGGGAATGTCGCTGCCTTCCACGCAATGGTGGGGATGTTGCCGGTCTTGCTGCTAAAGCCCGCGAGCCCTGCGTCTTGGCCAAAGCCAAACATTCTAAAATATTTGTCGAGCCGATCGACCCCTAACCCTGGCTGACCCTCAAACCCACCACCCACTTCGTAGAAGTAAACATCGGATGAGACGGCGATCGCGTGCCGCACATCAACCCACCCATTTGCGCGCCAGTCGTGGAAGACGGATGGATGCGCCGGGTCGTACTGGTTCGGGAGCGAAATCGAACCCGTCGAAAGAATTTGCTTGTCGGGCGAGATCACCCCTTCGGTGAGCGCCGCTGCGCCGACAACTGGCTTGACGATTGAGCCCGGCGCATAGAGACCATCGACCGCGCGGTCGAGAAACGGCTGCTGCTTGTTGCTAAAGAGTTGCTTGAGCACGGTCGCGTCACCGCTCTCGACCGCGTTCTGCGAATATTCCGGATAGCTGGTCATTGCCAAAATTTGACCTGTCTGAACATCAATCAGCACACCCGCGCCACCTTGGAAGTTGGATGACTGCGCGCGCTCGGCAATGGCGTCATACAACCCCTGCGTCACGTCGGCATCAATCGACAAGGTGATCTGCTGCCCCGGCACAGCATCGTTGACCACACTCTCGGCGATGGTCTTGTGGTGCGCGTCTGTCTCGGTCAACTTCTCGCCATTTTTCCCACCCAGTTGTGCATCAAACGCTTTCTCTGCGCCATCGACACCCAAGAACGTATTGCGAAAGTAGACGCCGTAGGAGTCCTTGGCTGGCGGCTGCGCATAGCCGACCACGTGTGCGAGCCCGCGGTAGTCGGCATACACTCGCGTCGCAAACTCTTGCGGGGTCGAGGATGCATCACCCTCGGTCGGGTTGGTTGATGTCGAGTCGGTAGTATCCAACATCGTGGTGCGGCTGTTGTAGGCAAGCGGCGTGCCGTTGCGGTCGGTGATGATGCCACGGTCGGCAAAGAGCACCTGGTTGCTCAGTTGATTATCCTCCGACATCTTTGCATACGCGGTGCCACGCACCAGCTGCAACACGCCCGCACGAGCAAGCAGGAGTATGAGCACCAACGCCACCACCGCGCCTGCGGCGATAAACGAGCGGCGACCAAACGGCCGCTCGATGCGCCCCTCCATCTGGTCGCGATCAAACTCGGGCAAGTTGGATGAGTCGATCAAAATCTCGTCCGGGTGGATCTCCTCAACCAAGCGGCGTCTCTTGCGATGATTGAACAGCATGCCCGCACAGTATACCGAGCAGCACTACACTCTGTCGACCACGCCGGGGCGCAGCTGCTTCATAAACACAGCGCGCACGGCGACGCACACGAGTGCGAGTATAAAAAATGGAGCAGCAAGAGGATGCAGCAACCCGGTTGGCGCGCCGTAGACCAGGTCGAGCACGAGCCCCAACCCCAACGCAAGAGCGCCATTGCCCCACACCGCAGCCAAAAGGACACCCGCAAGCGAAAGCGGCCACCACGGCAGCACGACACCAAAGAGGCACACCAAGGCAGCAATCGAGGAGATGATACGTGTGTTGGTGCGCGTCTGCATTATTTTTTTATATCAGATTGCCGCCACACTTCAACAGAGCGCAGGTTGAATATATCGACCGGCAAATGGAGGTAGATGGTCTCAAACGACTCGCCACTGGTGCTCTCGACCGCGGACACCGAACCCGCGTAGCCACCCGCAACACCAGGCAAAACAATGCTGTCGCCCACAGACGCATGTGTGCCCGCGGGGACCTGCGCCACAAACGAGCCGCTCCCCTGCCCACGCACCGACACCGGCACCGTGTCCTGACCCGAAGAAAGCAACGCGTTAAACGTCGTGCCCGGCGCAGAAAAAAGTTCGACGCGCGCAGTGGTGTCGTATACCTCGGTGACCGTACCGATGAGCGTTGTGCCACCCGCAGCAACAACGTTGCCCACCACGACACCAGCGTTTTTGCCCGCATCAACCAGCAGTGTGTCGTAGGGTGTAGCCGGTGGGCGCAGCAGCACACCCGCAAGGATGGTCGAGACACCGGCGTCGCGCCCCATTCTATTTTTTAAATCAAGATTTTCTGCATAGAGCACGTCGCGATCGAGCAGTGCCGCAGTGGTCGAGGCCAACTGTGCGCGAAGCAGCGTATCCTCGTTTGCCGAGAACGAGTCGCGCAGGCGCACCACGGGCGCAAGCACTTGCAGCAACAGTGATGACACGCTGGCACGCCACAGCACCAACCCACCAATAATACATGTAAACAAAAGAATGAACGCCGCAATTTTAAATTGTCGCGTACTGCGCGAGTAGGGCCGCATCGAGCGGTTAGGAGAAATCGTCTTCATGTTCAAGCAGGATATCGCGATAGAGGTCGATGTTCTCGAGAATGACGCCGGTGCCACGCACCACCGCGGTCAGCGGGTCGTCGGCTACCACGACCGGCACCTTGAGCCACTGCGCGAGCAGCTCGTCGAGCCCTTTGAGCAAGGCGCCACCGCCCGCGAGCGTGATCCCCGAGCGCATAATGTCCGAAAGAATTTCGGGCGGCGTGGTCTCGAGCACCTCGCGCACCGACTCGACCAGTGTGTCGATCGATTGTGAGATCGCCTCGCGCACGTCTTGATCGGTCAAGACAATCTCGCGCGGGAGGCCAGTGATCAGGTCGCGGCCGCGCACCAGCGCCTCGAGGTTGCTGCCGCCTTGGATAACTGAGCCGATTGCCATCTTGACGTTTTCGGCGGTCTTCTCGCCGATTAAAATTTTATGCTCCGAGCGCACATAGCTGATGATGTCGGTGTTGAGTTTGTCGCCCGCGAGCCGCAAGTTTTTTGCACGGACAATGCCGCCCAGCGACAGCACCGCGATGTCGACCGTGCCACCACCAATGTCGACGATCATGCTGCCCACCGCCTCGCGTATCGGCAAGCGCACCCCAAGCGCCGCGGCGATCGGCTCCTCGACGATGTACACCTCGCGCGCACCCGCGTTCTGCGCCGCATCTTTGACCGCGCGCATCTCGACATTGGTGATCCCCGCCGGGACACCGATGACCGCGCGGGGCCCGAGCATCTTGCGCGATGCGCCTTGCGCCCTGTTCATCAAATACGCAAGCATCTCCTCGGTCGCCTCGAAGTCGGAGACGACACCATCGACCAAGGGGCGCACCGCGACCAAGTGCCCCGGCGTGCGGCCCAGCATGTCTTTTGCTGCTTGGCCGACCGCGACCACTTGGCCGGTCTTTTGATTGACCGCGACCACCGATGGCTCGGTCACAACGATCCCCTTGCCGCGCAAATACACGAGCGTGTTGGCAGTGCCCAAGTCGATCCCCACATCGTTGGAGACGAGCGGCAGCAGGCGATTAAAAAAGCCACTCATGCCGTCAACTGCCCCAGCAGCTCCGACATACTTTTGTGCTCGACCCGGCCACCCTGGCGATGGACGCACTCAAATTTTCCTGCTGCAAGCGTCTTCTCGGACACCACCACGCGCAGTGGGATGCCGATCAGGTCGCTGTCGGCAAACTTCTCGCCCGCGCGCACGTCGCGATCATCCCAAAGCACCGGCACGCCTGCCTCGGTCAACTCGCGGTACACCTCGGCGGCCTCGGCACGCACATCGACATTGTCGCTTTGCAACTCCACCAAGTGCACCCGAAATGGCGCCACCTGCTCGGGCCACACGAGCCCTTTTGCATCAGAAAACTTTTCTGCAAGCAGGCCCATCACACGTGTGATACCAATGCCATAAGAGCCCATCCAGACCGGTATCTGCTCGCCTTTATCGTTGGTGTAGAACAGGCCCAGATCCTCGGACTTTTGTGTCCCAAAGTTGAATATATTGCCGACCTCGGCTGTCTTTACCTCCTCTAAATCGGCGCGTGTAATCGCAAGTTCTTTGAGCGTTGCCTCATTGAGCACCTCCTCGTTGATTGCAATCCCTTTCTCGCGATTGATGTAGATAACATCCTCGCCTGTCTCGGCAATGGTTTGAAACTCGTGACTAAACTGCGTAAACGCACCACCCGACGCAAATGTAACAAACGTATCTGCGCCGATACCGAGCCGCTCGTACACACGCTTGTATGCCTCAATGGTGCTGTTGTAAAAACGTGTGTGCTCTGCCTCGTCGAGACAGAACGAGTACATATCCTTCATCACAAACTCACGCCCGCGCATAATGCCCGACTTTGCGCGCAGCTCATTGCGCAATTTTGTTTGAAATTGATACACAAAAATCGGCAAGTCACGGAAGCTGGCAACATAATTTTTCATCATGTCGGCAATCGGCTCCTCGTGCGACCACGCCAGGCCAATGTCCCCACCTGCTTTGAGTTCGGTCTTAAACCACACATCCACCACCTCGTCATCCCAGCGCTTGGTCTTCTCCCACAACTCTTTGCGTTGCAGCGAGGTCATGATAATCTCCTGCCCGCCAATTTTCTCCATCTCCTCGCGAACAATTTCTTTTATATTATTCTGGACACGGAGCCCCAGCGGCAGATAGGCGTACACGCCGGCCATCTCTTTGTGGACATAGCCCGCACGGATTAACAGCTGCGCGTTTTTGGACACCTCGTCCTTAGGCGCCTCCTTGCGCGTTTTAGTAAACAGCTGCGACTGCCGTGCCGAGTAGGTAGGATGCTTCATATTCGCCCATTGTACGGGGAAACCGTGCGACAAGCAAAGGCGAACAGTAGTTGCCCACAAAACACCAGTACTGTATACTAGCAGTGTGCCTGTGGGCGAAAGCCCCTTTTCGGCTAAGGATTTCCAAAGCTGAAGACAGGTACACCAAAGGAGCCGCCACTGGGCGGCTTTTTTGATTCTCTACTCATCTCCTATGCCCTCATCATATAGACGCTGTCGATTAATCTTCCCGTGCGGCATAACACTCCAAAAAGCTATTTTTCCATCTCCAACCTTCCGCACAATGACGCGCATTTTAAAACGTTTTGTTTCTCCAACAATATCGTGGAACGCCCAATACCGAACCTCCTTTGTCGCAGATAGACCGTCGCTTCTTTGTTTTCCTACTTTCTCGAAACACAATCGCTCCTCTTGCACTGTCCCTGCCCGCTGCAATATGCGTAAACCTTTTTTCAATAATCGTAATTTTAATTGCTGTTCTTTCACGTTGCGCGGTTGGCGATTAGGTTTATACAACAGATGATTAAATCCATCTGCATTGAGAGTGACCATCTCGTTAAAATAAGGACAGCGCAACACTGATTGTTTTTCGTATACTGCTTTTGCGGCAGCAATACACGCATGTAAATCATCTGCATCGTTCATACAAAAAATAATATACCGTTACAGCGAAACTCGGAAGCACATCTGCGATATAGGAGCTCTGCGGGGCGATGTTGTATACTAGAGACATGCAGAAACTTTTTCGTTGGATTCGGCACTTGCCGAAGGTGTATAGCATCGGCGGTGCGCTCATTATTATTGTTATCGTGCTCATTGTTGGACAAGCACTGCTGCGCAGTGGCGCGAGTAGCGCATCACTCCCCGCTGCCGTGACGCACGTGCAGTTGTCATCGGTCGCGGGGCTCTCGACCCCTGCGGGGCCATTGCCCGTGACCGGCCAGGTGACCTCGCTCAGTGAGGCGACTATTCTTGCACAAACCTCGGGCGAGTTGGTAGCGCTCAATGTGTCGCTGGGCGACCAGGTTGGCGCTGGCGAGGTGATTGCCGAGTTTGAAAACAGTTCCCAACAGGCGGCCATGCTCCAGGCACAGGGCGCATATGAGGCAGCACAGGCGGCGCTCGCCAAAGCAGGCGGCAGCGGCACCACCATTGCCACACTATCGCAGGGCCAAGCAACCCAATCAATCGCCAATGCGCGGCTGTCGGCAGCGAGCACGATGCAGAGCGCCTACGCGTCGATGGACGACGCTGTGCACAACAAGGCCGACCTCCTCTTTACCAACCCGCGTAGCAACTCACCTCTTTTTAACGTCACCGCGTCCGACTCGCAGTTGGCGATCACCATCCAAAACGAGCGCGCGCAGGCCGAGATCACCCTCACCCGCGACGCAGCGCTCGTGGCAAACCTCGGCACCACGTCGGACATCGACAGCAGCATCACGACGCTTGCCACCGACGCGCAGACCATCCAAACACTGCTGAGCGATATCACGCTCGCGCTCACCAAAGCAATCCCCACCGCTGCCGTGTCGGCTGGCACCATTAGCGCGTCGCAGGTGTCGGTGGGCGCAGGGCGCTCGGCAGTTGTTGGCGCGATCTCCTCGCTCGCAGGCAGCAAGACATCCTACGATGCTGCTGTCTCGAGCGCAGCAATCACCAACCAACAGTACGCAACCGGCGGCACCACCGGCCAAGCCGCCGACTTGGCTGCTGCGCAAGCGAACGTGAAGCAGGCACAAGGCGCGCTCAACGCAGCAAAAGCCAACCTCGAGAAGACCCGCGTGCGCAGCCCCATTTCAGGCACCATCATCAGCTTGCCGGTGTCGCAGGGCGACTTTGTCTCGGTGCCGTCTCAAATTGCCGTTGTATCCAACCCCAACGCGCTTGAGGTCAAAACCTATGTGACACCCGAGGATGCAAAGACCATCACCGTTGGGGGCAAAGCGACCATCGAGGGCAGCATCGCGGGCACGATTGTCTCGATCGCCCCCGCGCTCGACCCAACCACCAACAAGATCGAGGTGCGCATCGGCTTGCCCGACCGCAACCAAAACACGCTTACCGATGGCGAGACGGTCACCATTGCGCTGGAGCGCGCGACAAAAAATAGTGGCGCGAGCACCAACACCACGAGTGCAATCCGCATCCCGATTATCGCAATTAAGATGACACCGCAAGGAGCGGCCGTGTTTACCGTAGCGAGCAGCACCCTATCCGCACATCCGGTCACCTTGGGTGATGTAGTGGGCGACCAAGTCACTATCACCAACGGACTTACCCCCGAGACAGCCATTGTCACCGACGCGCGCGGACTCTCCGACGGCCAAGTGGTACAAGTCGACACGCAGTAGCGATACTCAACATATATGTTACCTCTTTGGAACTTCTTTCTCGAAAAGCGACAGTTTAGTTACGTCTGTATCGTGACGCTTATTGTCGCGGGTGCGTACGCGGTCGCGCAGATCCCCAAAGAAAATTCGCCATCGATTGTGATCCCCTACGGCATTGTCACGGCCGTCTTCCCTGGCGCATCGGCCGAGGACACCGAGCGCTTGGTGACCGACAAGCTCGAGGATCAGATCGAGAACCTCGACAACCTCGACACGGTTACCTCGTCGTCAGGCAGTGGCATCGCCTCGGTGGTGGTGCAGTTTGACGCGAATGCGGACGTCAACCAGTCGATCCAAAACCTGCGCGATGCGGTCTCAAAGGCAGTGCCCGATTTGCCCAGCGACGTGACCGCGCCCCAGGTGAGCAAAATCAACTTTAATGATCAACCCATTTTGGTTGTCTCGATTGCGGGCGACCGATCACCGATGGAGTTCTCGACACTCGGCAAAACATTGTCGGATGATTTAAAAAATGTGCACGGCGTGTCACATGTCGACATCACCGGCGTGCCCGCGCGCGAGGTCGATGTGGTTGTCAACAAAGAGCAGCTCGCGCAGTACAACCTACGGCTGACCGATGTGATCTCGGCCATTAGCGCATCCAATGCAGCATTGCCCGCGGGTAGCATCTCGATGGATGGCGTCAAGTATGCGGTCAACTTTAAAGGCGGCATCACCGACCCCGCCGAGATCCAAAACATCGCGGTGACCAGCAAAAACGGCGCGCCCGTGTACGTGCGCGACATCGCCACCATATCCGACGCGCTCGCTCCTGCGTCGACCTACTCACGTGTCAGCACCAGCGGCACGCCAAGCAACAACGCGATCACACTCCTTATATATAAGCAAACCGGCGCGAGCATCCAGGGCGTCTCGACTGCGGTTAAGCAGCAGATTGCCACGCTACAAACCACAACGCTCGCCGGGCTCAACGTGCTTATCTCGCCCTCGACCGACCAAGGCGTGCAGGTGGGCAAGCAGCTGGGCGACCTCACCAAAACCGGCTTCGAGACGGTGCTGCTCGTCATCCTCGCACTCTTGCTCACCATCGGCTGGCGCGAGTCGCTCATCGCGGCACTCTCGATCCCACTATCGTTCCTTATCGCGTTTATCGGCCTCTACTTTACCGGCAACACGCTCAACTTTATCAGCTTGTTCTCGCTCATCTTGGCGGTTGGTATCTTGGTCGACTCGGGCATTGTGATTACCGAAGCGATACACGCGCGCATGGCGATCTATGGCGACATCATGGTCGCAGCGCGCGCGGCACTTAAGGATTACGCCTGGCCGCTCATCGCGGGCACGATGGCGACGGTGGCCGTCTTTGCGCCGCTGTTTTTTATCACCGGCATCATCGGCAAGTTTATCGCCGGCATCCCCTACACACTCATCTTTGTGCTGTTGGCATCGATTGTCGTGGCGCTGGGCATCGTACCGGTCATCGCCGTGCTCTTTACTAAAAAGGCACCCAACCGCCTAGAGAAAAAGCAGGAGGAGTACACCCACATCGCCACCGAGTGGTACAAAAACACCTTGCGCACACTCCTCCAAAGCAGCAAATGGCAGCGCATCTTTTTGCGCACGCTAGCAGGGATGTTTGTCCTGTCGCTCTTGTTGCCAGCGACCGGGCTCGTGCAGGCGATATTCTTCCCACAGAGCAATGTCGACTACGTGTATATCAATATCGAAAAACCGCAGGGCACAACACTCGCGCAGACCGACCTGGTCGTCCGCGAGGTCGAGGAGATTTTGTACGCCAACAAACATATCTCCTCCTTCCAAACCACAGTGGGCCAAAGCTCGGCACTCAGCGGCAGCTCGGCCTCGGGCAGCAACGAGGCAAATATCACCGTCAACCTGCCGCCTGGCCACCCCGAGACGAGCACCCAAATGGTCGCGGAGTTGCAGCGACAACTTGCTGTGGTGACCGACGCTAACGTGCAGGTGCTGCAGCCCAACAACGGGCCGTCCTCTGGCGCGCCGATCCAAATTCAGTTTAAAGGTGATGACCTCAACCAGATTATCGCCGCCACCGACGCCGGGCGACAACTGCTTGCAACCATCCCGCATGTCACCAACATCGACTCAACTACCAAAAACAATGGCACGGAGTTTGACCTCTCGATCAACCGCGCCAAAGCAACCGCACAGGGGCTCTCGACGGTGCAAATTGCACAAACACTGCGCGCCGCAATCAACGGCACCAAAGCAACCACGATTACCCAACCATCACAGACGATTGATGTGGTGGTTAAACTCAACCTCAACCCCAACTCGACCGACCCCAACACCACCACCGAGACATCCATCGACACGATTAAAAATCTCACCATCCAAGGGCCAACACAGAGCATCTTGCTGGGCTCCGTGCTCAACGACTCGCTCGCACTGAGCAACACCAGCATCTCGCACAAAGACAAAAAACGCATCGAGACACTCTCGGCCTACCCCGACACACAGACAACAACCGCCGCAGTGGTCGCGGAGTTTCAAAAGCGGGTTGGCGAGCTCCACCTGCCGCCGGGCGTCACCGTCTCCTACGGCGGCGAGAGCCAAGACGTCAACACCTCGTTTCAACAAATGCTCTTGGCGCTCGTGGCAGGGTTGGTGCTGATGTTTATGATACTCATCATCGCGTTTAACTCCTTCCGCTACACGCTCTACCTCCTGATGATCGTGCCCTTGGCGCTCATTGGTGTGCTCGATGGGCTGGCGTTTACCGGGCAGCCGATCTCCTTCCCCTCGCTGCTCGGCTTCATCGCGCTTGGCGGCGTCATCATCAACCACGCCATCATCCTGATGGACTCGATGATCCACCACCTGCGCGAGGAGCCAAACAAGCCGATCCTCGACATCGTGGTCGACTCGGCAGCAACACGCCTGCGCCCGATATTCCTCACCACCGTCACCACGGTCATCGGCATGATACCGCTCGCGGGCTCGGGCGGCATGTGGGGTCCGCTCGCCTTTGCGGTCATGTTTGGCCTCACCTTCGCCATCGTCCTCACGCTTGTCCTCACCCCAACCCTGTTCTATAGAGCAAACCAAAAGAAGTAACTGGAGGCGGTCTTGCGTACTCTTATTTCTTGTAGTAGATTCTAGCATAGTACAAACTTGGCTCTTTGAGGTCAGAGAGCCCTCACTCGGAGGAGTAAAGGATGCAACGCGAGACATGGTCTATCATCGGTGCGTGCGCTTTGGGCGCGCTCACGGGTGCTTTCGTCGCCCTCGATATCGCCAGCCGCTTCCAATACGGGTCGTACTTTTGGAGCGTTGGTGCGCTGATTGGCGGCATGGTTGCCTATGTGGCGGCCGACTTCCGACAATTCTGTGCGGGTGTCGTCCATTCCTATCGCAGGACTATCACGTGGCGACCGTATTACCTCTACTGGCAAGCACTATTCGCCCAGTGGATAGGCATGTGCGCAGCGACGACAAGCGTTATCGTTGTGCTGGTACTATCTATTCTTGTTACCAAAGGATTTGGGTGGCTAGACGCACTTCACGAGGGAGCGTGGAGTGTCACCACGATTATGTGTGCGGCCATCGTATTTAATCTGGCAATCGTCTGGATAGGACTCCCTGATCGCTTTCGTTTTGCTTATAACAGCGAATACGAAAGTTGCTTGCGGCATGAAATTACCAGTGGTTACAACATTGCACGCAAAGCGAACCCATTGGGCGTGATGTACCATCTGCTGAAAGGACTTTGGTGGCTGGTGCTTCATTCGCCGTCGCTTTGTACACAGCTCATCTCCTTCATTACAAGAGCCGCCATGCTGCTGGCACAGTTCGTAGCAGGAGTGTTCGTCCACATCCACTCCAAGCGCCGCACGCTATGCTTCGTCGACGCATCGCTTGGCGCCGCTATTGGCTACGCTTTCGGCAGCGCTCTCGTCGGCGGGTTTGCAGGTGCTGTTCTCGGCGTCATCAACTACGAGTTTGTGTCCGTGCGCTGGCTCAAACTTGCAGCGCGCACGACCGAGTAGACGCGTCCACCACCCACTTCGAATCCGCTATGTCGCAAGACCTCTGGCGGATTCTTCTTTTGCACACACTCCCCGAGATGCTCGGTCAAGAACACTTTTTGTCGCCGTCGCTCCAAAAAGTTTCTCGACCCTGCCTGCTGGCAGGGTGCCCCGCGCTCACTTTCTCGCCCTCTCTCTGGACTACAAAACAAAAGTCGCCGAATGCTACGCATCCAGCTCTGTTGTTTTGTGCCCCCGAGAGGACTCGAACCTCTAACCCTTTCGGGACGTGGTCCTAAGCCACGCGCGTATACCAATTCCGCCACGAGGGCATGACCGCCATTGTACTCTGAAAACGGTGTGTTGTCTCTTGCTCCCTATGTATGCCAACTTTTGTGGGAGGAATCTGAAACGAGTCCTAAAACGAGTTGAGGGTGCCTTGGATGATTTGGAAGATCGCGTACGCAGCGGCCATAACAAAGATGCCCGCGATGCCCCAGAGCATGTGGTCCTTGCCTTTTTGGAGCTCGCCACCACTGCTCAGGTCGCGCAAAAACTCGACGATCCCCCACACAAACACCAACACAGCCAAACCGACCAACAGCACCATCAGTGGGTAGATGATGACTGTGGTCAATCTGCCTGCAAGTGCCGCCGGGCTGAGTGTAGCAGTTGGCATAGTGGGCTAGCCCGATTAATGGCCTATTGTGTCGGGATGCGCGGTGCCGAGACGGTCTGCGTGTTCGAGATATTGAGCGACGACTGTACGAAGCCGATAATACCCCAGATGGATACCATCACAAAGAGCGCGGCGATGCCGGCAATCATGATATTGATACCCTCGGTGTGACCCTCGCCCGCGCTCTTGATGTACTTGTACAGACCATAGAAAAAAGCAAGAATCGCGACACCGATCATAATCGGAATCAGCATTGCGATGATGCCTCCGAACGCGTTTATAAGCTGTGCGATGTTTGTAAGCATATGATGAATTACGGTTATGCAATAACTGTACCAGAGCGCGACCAAGATACAAGCTCGTAATGTGGATAAACCAACCTACACTGCTTTGCCCAAGAGTGCGATCTCGACAAACCGCACCAACCCGCCTAGGGAAAAGAGCACAAACAGCGCGATGATGCCCCAGATGAGCAGCTGCTTGTCGGCGCCGTGCCCCTCTTTGTTGGAGCTGCCCCAGATAAAACGCACCCCGCCCCACAGGAAGATGACCAGAGCGAGTGTGGAGAGCGCCAACACCAATGGGTTGAACACGTTGCCGATGATTGCAGCGATGACGGTTGATAAGGTTGCGCTCGTTGAATGCATATAGAGTTATTTACAATTACCAACCAAGGGCACGCCAAGCTGGTTGAGCGTGTTGGCAATAATCTCGCCAAGTAGCCACGCACCAATAAACAGGGCGATACCGATGACGACATACAGTAAGTTATTTTTTGCCTCGCCCAACTTTTCAGCATTGCCGCGCGCGACCACAAACTTAAACCCTGCGTAGACGAGAAACAGCACGGCGACCGGCGTGCCGATGGTCAGGAGCGCCGTGAGGATCGCCTGGAGCAAGCCACAAATTGACCCAACATTGAGCGGGTTGTCGAGGCAAGCGCCGTTGGCTGAGTTGCAGCCCGCTTGTGCGGCAAATGGGAGCACGTACACCACAAACCCGAGCAACAGGTACCGAGAGTATCGCAATTGAGATAGCATACGAAATTAGTTTGCAGTACTACTAGTAACAATCCGCTGGAGCGACTGCTGCGCCTCGCCCACCGCCTGCAGCGACTGCGACGCGCCGCTTATCACCGATTCTACCATGGTTTGGAAGACGCCACTGGTTGCCGCTTGGTCGGGGTCGAGCCAGGCGCGCGCGATGAGTGCCGACTGCGCAAAGACGGTCTGCTCGGCACTGGCCGACGTATCAACCGCCACATCGCGGCGCACCGGCGGCAAGCCGGACTGGGTGACAAAGGCCGACACGCCCGTTTGGCTCGACAACTTTTGAGCAATGATGAGCGCCCCGTTTGGGTTGCCGCTAGTGCGGGCGATTGCCACACCGGTCAACTCGCCAAAGGTGAGCCGTGTTGCGCTGCCTTGGATCTGCGGCAAGGGCGACACGGCAAAGTGGATGTTGGGGTTGCGTGCCGCGAGCGTGGGGTAGTCGCTCGCAAAGCCGATATACATCGCCAACGTGCCGCCGGTAAAGGCGTCTGCCGACCGCGGGAGCGAGCGATTCCACGTATAACTCAACTTGGTTGGATCGGAGAATTGGGTATAAAAACTGAGCGCCGACGCAGTCGGGTTCTCGCTCGAGCCCGTGGGCGCCATACCAAACGACACTTGGGTGCTGCCATCTGCCGCGGTCGAAAGTATGCTGTCCCCCGCTTGCAAAAAGAGTGAGGCGAGAATCTCCTTCGCATGCGCGATGTTGCTCCATACCCCAAGCGCGATGGCACTGCGGGTTACATTTGAGGTGCCGTCGAGCGTGGTGAGTCGCGGCGCGATACTCAACACATCGCTCCAGTACTGTGGCGGCTGCGGGATGCCCGCGCTCGCGAAGAGATCTTTGTTCCAATACAGCACCAGCGGGTCGATGAGCACCGGAAGCGCGAGCGTCCCCTTGGGAGTCAAAAAGAGTTGCCCCTCGTCGACATACGAGGTGGTAAAAGTCGACTGCGCCAGTGTCGCGTAGGGAATGACAGAGATCTTGTTGGCGAAAAAGTGCGCATCATCCTGCGAAACAAGAAAGAGGTCGGGGCCCGTGCCGCTTGCCATCGCGTTGGTGAGATCTTGTTGGTAGGTGCTCGTGTCCTTTTGGGTATAACTCACGTTTTGAAACGATTTGTCGGTGGTGCGCAGATCATCAAGCACATGGTTCATCACAGATGCATCCTCGGTGCCCCAAATGGAGACCGTGCCGACACCACCATTGCGCCCCGAACCACCAAAGAGCGCAAAGATGCCCACACCAACGAGCAGAAACACCACGAAGACGCCCGTGACAATGAGTTGGAATGGGGTTGATTTCATATACGTATACTCAATACTACCGCATGTTTTGCTGCGGACACTGTACTACTGTGCACTAACCGCATCCTGCTTGCGCACAACAAAGCCCCAGTGGTAGGCGCCCGCGGGGATATCGACTACGTCGCCAAACCCATCGGCCAAAAACAATTGCAGCATGTCCGCACGCGCGACCACGTGGCCCGGGTGCGGCCCCAGCCCACCAAACGACCCCGCCCAGTCGACCACCAGCGCGACACCACCGGGGCGCAGCACGCGCCACGCCTCGGCCACGAGCCCTGCCGGATGCTCGAGCGTAAAGAGCACATTCGCGACAATCACCACATCAAAGGTGCTGCTTGGAAGTTTGCTGCCACCGAGTTGCTCGACATTGCCGTGCACTACGTGGACATTATGCAAACCCTCGGCAATGGCGAGGTTATGCACGCGCGCGAGCATGGGTTGGTGGATATCAACCGCCCACACCACACCCGCGGGGCCCACCATGCGCGCCGCCGCGCGCGTAAAAAATCCGCTACTGGTGGCGATGTCGGCAACACGCATCCCCTCGCCTACCCCCGCTGCCGCCAACACTGCCGCGGGTTGTACAAATGTACTGTCGTCCATACGTCTATTGTACAACTAAAAAGAGAAGCACCCTACACCGCAGGGTGGATGAGATGGAGAATGTCGTGGATAGAAATAACCACAAACAGCACACCAACCAGCACCATGCTCGCTATGGTCACGCGTGACACAATTTTTTCTGGTATCGGGCGGCGCATAATGCCCTCGATAATAACAAAGAGTAACCGCCCGCCATCGAGCCCGGGGATCGGCAGCAGGTTGATGATCGCCAAATCGATCGAGATAATCGACAACAACACTAGGGTCGCCATAAACCCGTGCGTCACGCGCGACGCGCCAAAGGTGACGATGCCGATGGGGCCCGAGACCTCGCTCAAGTTGGCGTTGCCGTGGAAGATGCCGGTCACGAGGCCACCCAAGCCACTTGCCAAGTCGACGGTCATGCTCTCGGTCAAAATTGCGCCCTCGGCGAGCGCGAGTGGCGGCGACAACTTGAGCATACCCACATCATCGAGCCCGATGCCGATCGCCTTGTGGTCGGGCGCGATCCCGGCAACTGGCTTGGCGACAAATACCTTTTGCTCGGTGGTGGTCGATGTTGCGCGCGAGACCATCAACAAAATACTCTCGTCTTGATGGTCGCGGATAAACTGCTGCACGCCGTCGGCGGTGGTACTCGCGACGGCAAGTACGCTGGTGCCTGTCCCCACGCTCTCGACCACGTCGCTGGGCAAAATACCAACCTTACTTGCAGGCGAGCCCGGCGACACGTCGGTGATCATCGTCTGCACATGTTGGACCGTGCCAAACCCGCGATGGTCGACAGAGGTCTGCATCCCAATCATATAGCCCGCCGACAGTGCGAGCCATGCAAAGAGCATATTGCATGTGACACCCGCGACCAGCACCGCGGCTTGTATCCAGCGCGATTTGTGCGCAAAACTGTGTCGCACGTCCGACTCCTCACCGTTCTCGCCAAAGATTTTGACAAACCCGCCCAGCGGGATGCTGTTGAGCGTGTACTCGGTCTCGCCCCATCGAAAGCCAAACAGGCGCGGCGGAAAGAAGATGCCAAATTCATCAACGCGGATCTTGAACGCTTTTGCCACGATAAAGTGCCCAAACTCGTGGACGAGAATGAGCAGTACGAGCAGTAAAATAAAAAGGAGGATGGTCATGCGTGAGCGGTTAGCTAGTGATCTCTTTTTCCTTTCGCTCTAGCGCCTGCTCGAAGGCGGCGTTGGCAGCGTCGACGCGTTTTTGCATATCCTCTTTGGCGCGGAATTTGTCATCTTCGGGCATCTCGCCATCGCGCTCCTTTTTTTGGATATCCGACCACACTTCGTCGCGCGCAACACGCAGCGCGGTGCGATGCTCCTCGACGCGCTCCTTGGCCAACTTGACCAGCGACACACGGCGCTCGGCGGTCAACTCGGGGAAAAAGACGCGCACCCCGCGGTCGTCGGCACCAACCGACAGCCCCAAGTTGGCTGCCAAAATCGCCTTCTCGATTTCTTTGGCAACACTAGTGTCCCACGGCACGATGCGCAACGTGCGCGCATCCTCGACAGACACGTTGGCCACCTGATTGATTGGCACCCGCGATCCGTAGCTCTCGACCAAGACACCGTCGAGCACCGCAGGGCCCGCGCGCCCTGTCCGCACACCCGAAAGCTCTTTGCCCAAACGGTCGGTAATCTCTGCAATCTTCTTCTCAAACGGTTTAAAGTCGTATGCCATATGCCGGTAGTATACCACACTGTCACACGAACACCGCCACACCTGGTGGAGATGCCTGCTGTTACACTCGGAACCGCGTTGCCGCTGGTGGATAGATGTTGATGAGCGGATCTTTGGCAGTGTCGTAGCGGCGCGCAGGTGCCAAGTAGCGGCCATAAAAAATGACGCGATGCATAAACCCGACCCAATCCTTTTTCGGCAAGAGCTGCATCAAGTCGCGCTCGATACGTACCGCATCTTTGTAATCAGAAAGGTCGTAGCGCTGCACAAAGCGGATCACATGTGTGTCGACGGTGATGCCCTCGACAATGCCCCACGCCTCCGACAGCACCACCGTCGCCGTCTTGCGCCCAACACCGGGGACGCGCACCAACTCGGCGAGCGTCTTGGGCACCGTGCCACCAAAGCCACCATCTTTCTTTGGTGCCGCAATCAGCGTCGCTGCTGCCAAAATATTTTTTGTCTTGTTGTGATAAAACCCACTGCGCTTGACCACGCGCTCGAACGCAGCAATTCCTTTCTGCGACTTCCCCGCCGCTACATAGTCCGCGAGTGTTTTGTATGTTTGAAACAACTCGGCAGTAATCTTGTTTACCATTTTATCGGTACACTGCGCCGACAGCTCCACCGCAACCAACAGCTCCCACGGCGTACTAAAATTGAGCTCCGTCTTCGCCTGCGGATACAACTTCTTCAACTCCCGATCCAACCTCCGTATCCGCTCCTTCCGCTCTGCGAGTTTCTTGGGGGTCATAGTTTTGGCAACGTCACGGCAAAGTGTTCGAGAATCATCTTGAGCGATGGCGAACGGTCGGCGAGGTAGGTGCGGAAGTGCGCGATGTCGGCGAGCGCATCGCGGATTTCTTTTTTTGCAATATCTTTGTGCAACAGCACTTCGAGCGCGTTGAGTAGCTCGCGTGCTTGCTCTTTGGCCGAGTCCTCATCCCCGCCCGCGTTTTCAGTATCTGCCTCCGCTTTAGTTTTAGTTGGCTTGAGCATCTTGACGATCATCTCGCTGCGCTCTTTGTATGGCGCGGCGAGAAATTGTTTTGCCTGCACAGTATTTACATCAAGATTCTTCGATGCAACAGTTGCAGATTTTGCATGTGTAGGCGTGGCAACAGCAGCATCATGGATAATTTCGTCGTTGGGAGAAAACGCCAAACACCTCGACTTGAGTGTTGGGAGGAGTGTGCCATGCGGCACGAGCAACACAAACACCACTCCCGCTTGCGGCTCTTCAAACAACTTGAGCAGTGCTTGCTGCGCCTCGCTGGTCATCGACGAGATGGCGAGAAAAAAGAGTGCTGCGCCATTAGTTGTTTTAAGTTGTGCCAACTGTTGCAGCGCTCGCGCATCATCGATACCAAACTTGTCATACTGTTGCGCGACAAAGTTCGGGTCATGCGCACCCAACCCCGCGGCGGCGCGCACCTGGTCGACATACGCAGCAAACTGCTGTAGCGATCCCTCTATATAGTATGCGTGGTGAGTTAGCATGCGTGTGGTGCAACAGCAGGTTAAACCTGCGGGTGGCTAGCGCTTCGCTATGACTGCTTTTTTGTAGGTGTCGAGATGCTCCAGTGCGATGCCAGTGCCGCGTGCCACGCAAAAGAGCGGGTCCTCGGCGACCGCCGCTTTGACCCCGGTGCGGCGCAGCACCAACTCGGGGAAGTGTCGCAGCATCGATGTGCCGCCGGTCATGATGATGCCGCGGTCGATGATGTCGCTCGCCAACTCGGGCGGCGTCTCTTGCAGCACATCGCGGATCGCTTTGATAATCTCGCGCAGCTCCTTGCCCATCGCTTTGACAATGTCGTTGCTTTTTAGTTCGGTCGAGCGCGGCAACCCGGTGATAAAGTCGCGGCCGCGCACGGTCATCACCAACTCCTCCTCCAGCGGGACAGCGGAGCCGATTGCAATTTTGATATCCTCGGCGGTCTTCTCGCCGATGCCGAGGTTGTAGGTCTTCTTTATATAGTCACCGATGGCGCGGTCGAGCTTGTCGCCACCACACTTTACCGATGTCGATGCGACAATACCGCCCAGCGAGATCACCGCGACGTCCGCGGTGCCACCACCAATATCAATCACCATGTTGCCGCGCGGCTCGTGTATGGGGATGCCCGCACCAATGGCAGCGAGGATCGACTCTTTGACCACGTACGCGTTTTTTGCACCAGCGCGGATTGCCGCCTCGACCACTGCGCGACGCTCGGTCGAGGTCACACCCGTGGGCACCGACACCATCACCTCGGGTTTAAAGATCTGAAACTTGCCAAGCGCCTTGCCGATAAAGTAGCGCAGCATCGCCTGCGTCACGCGGTAGTCGGCGATGACGCCATCCTTCATCGGGCGGTAGGCGATAATCTCGCCCGGCGTGCGGCCAATCATCTCCTTTGCCTCGACGCCAACCGCCAAAATGCGCTTGTCGACCTCGGATATAGCAACCACCGACGGCTCGTTGAGCACGACGCCGCGCCCGGGCACAAACACGAGCGTATTTGCCGTACCCAGATCAATCCCCAACTTTTGTGTAAAAAATGCCATCACCGGCAATGATACAGGAGTTGTGAGCGCACGGCGAGTGGTTGACAGTAGCGCGCACACATTGTTCCCCTTTTCGCTTTTTATATACAGGCGCGCGTGGTACGCTAGGAGCACGATGCAGCCGACACTCAATTTTAAAATAGAAGGCGGGAAAGAGTTGCACGGCGAGATTGTCGTGAACTCGTCCAAGAACGGCGCGGTCGCGCTCCTGTGCGCCTCGCTCATCAACCACGGCACCACGACGCTCGAGCATATGCCGAAGATCGAGGAGGTCTACCGCATCATCGAAGTGCTCGAAAGTATTGGCGTGAAAGTCACTTGGAACAACACTTCCATCACCATCACCCCGCCAAAAGAGTTTTCGCTCGATGCAATTGATCGCGTCGCGGCAGAGAAGACGCGCAGCATCATTATGTTTACTGGCGCGCTCGTGCACACACTCCCCGCGTTTAAGTTGCCGCAGGCAGGCGGATGCAAGCTCGGTAGCCGCACGGTGCGCCCACACCTCTACGCGCTCGAGAATTTTGGTATCGATATCGCGACCACCGACCACGACTGGGAGGTGTCGCACCGCGGACTGCATGCAAGCGAGGTGTTGATGTACGAGTCGGGCGACACCGCGACCAATAACGCGATCCTCGCCGCCGCCGGCATCGAGGAGGAGAGCGTCATCAAGTACGCGTCGGCAAACTATCAAGTCCAAGAGCTGTGCTTTTTCTTGCAAAAACTTGGTGTCGCGATTGATGGCATCGGCACCACCACACTGCGCATCCGCGGCAAGAGCGTCATCAACCAAGACGTGTCCTACGCGGTGACCGAGGACCCGACCGACGCAATGTTCTTTCTCGCGGCAGCGATTGTCACCAACTCGTCTATCGTCATCAAGCGATGCCCGATTGATTTTATCGAGCTGGAATTATTGAAGCTTGCCAAGATGGGATTTTCCTACACCATCCTCGACCGCTACAAAGGCGACGGCGGCAATGTGAACTTGGTTGATATCGAGACACACCGCAGCGACTTGGTCGCCTCACCCGAGAAGTTGTATGGCCGCCCCTACCCCGGGCTCAATATCGACAACCTACCTTTTTTTGCCGTGATCGCGACACAGGCCGAAGGGACGACGCTCATCCACGATTGGGCGTACGAAAAGCGCGCGCTCTACTTTACCGAGCTCGACAAACTGGGCGCGACCACATTACTCGCCGACCCGCACCGGATTTTTATCACGGGCAAGACGCCGCTCCACGCCGCCGACCTCACCTGCCCGCCCGCGCTGCGACCGGCGACTATTTTACTCATCGCGATGCTCGCGGCACCAGGCACCTCTACCCTGCGCAATATATATAGTATCAACCGCGGCTACGAGGGGCTCGCGGCAAAGCTCTCGTCGCTGGGGGCGTCGGTCGAGATGGTGGAGGGGCGTTAGTCGGGCGACTTTCGACACGAGTCCCAAATCGTTTGGCAAAGCGCTCCGCATTTTTTTTCTCAAACAACGCGGCACGTTTTTTCTCTTCCTCGGGCGTGTGCTTTTTGGGATCAATCTCCCACCAGAATTTTTTTGAAAAATTGGGCGCTTGGTCGCAGATACTTTTGAGATAGTACAAATCCTTGGTCGGTGTCGCGAGCAAGAGCCGCCCCATCCGCCCCATCGTCATCGCTGGCAAGCCGTCGGCAACGCGCGCGCGATTTATCTTATCCAAAAAGTAGCGCATCAGGTCGCCGCGCTCGGTCGCTCGCGACTTCTTCGACGTCACCTGCCCTGCAATATGCATTTTGATATGCTCCATGCGGACAGTATATCAAACCCGCACCCATTCCCTTTTGGGACAAACATGGTACAGTAGGAGCACGTATGAAAGATCTAATCGTGCAGATTGGCGCAGAGGTATTGCGACACAAGGCAAAGCCAGTCGCCAAGAAGGATTTTAACTCGCCTCAACTTAAGGCGACGATTGCAAAAATGCGCCGCGTCCTTGCAAAAGAGGAGTTTGGTGTCGCGATTGCTGCGCCGCAAATCGGCGTGCCGCTGCGTATGTTTGTAATCGCGGCCAAAGCGTTTGAGACGGATAAAAAAGATGGCGAGGACGGAACGCTGGAGCAAGATTCTCTAAAGCGAACGACTGGCCGCTCTGTCCTACGGAGCCCGAAGGAGAGAGCGGAAGAGAATCTTGCGGAAGATGCTGTCGCGAGCGAAAATAGCCGTAGCAAAGATATGGTATTCATAAACCCCGAAATCACCCGCCTCTCGCGAAAGAAAAAAGAGATGTCCGAGGGGTGCCTGTCGGTGCGCGATGTGTACGGCTCGGTGCTGCGGCACGAGAAGGCGTCGGTGCACGCGTTCGACATCACTGGCAAACCGTTTGACTACCACGCGTCGGGGCTCATCGCACACATCTTCCAACACGAGTGCGACCACCTCGACGGCATCCTGTATACTGACAAAGCAACGCGCCTGCGCAAGGACACAAAGGAGGATACTGATACAGAGGATATCGAGAACAAAGACACAGAAGAACACTCGCATGAAAACTAAACCCCTCTTTGCATTCTTTGGCACGCCAGATATTTCTGTCTACGTGCTCGACGCGCTCGAGCGCGCGGGCTACCTCCCGGCACTCGTGGTCACTGCGCCCGACCGACCGCGCGGCCGCGGGATGGAGACAACACCAACGCCAGTCAAGCAATGGGCACAAGCCCGTGACATCGACGTCATCACACCCGCCAAACTCTCCGACCCCGACGTGTTAGAGATACTCGGCAACACCGATTGGGATGTGTTTATTGTCGCGATGTATGCGAAGCTGATCCCAAAAACAATTCTCGATATGCCGCGGCGCGGCGTGCTCAATGTGCATCCGTCGCTCCTGCCAAAGTTTCGCGGCCCCTCTCCGGTACTCTCGGCAATCTTGGCAGACGAAAGGGCAACAGGTGTCTGCGTGATGCAACTCGTCGAGGCGATGGACGCGGGGTCCGTCGTCGCGCAGGCACGCATCGAGCTCGAGGAGGACATGTGGCCACCAAAGGGCAGCGAGTTCGAGACCCTGCTCGCCACCGAGGGCGGTAACCTCCTTGCAGAAGTGCTCCCCGACTGGGTCGCTGGCAAGATTGATGCTGTGCCGCAGGACGACACACTCGCGACCTATACCAAAAAATTTACCGACGAAGACGCCCTGCTTGATGCGCAACAGGTTGGGCAATCAATCCAGTTTGACGGCGACGCACGCACCAACCTCTGCAAAATCCGCGCGTTCGACAAAAGCCCGCGCGCGCACTTTTATATCACCAAAAACGGCAAGCCAAGCCGAGTGACCATCACCGAGGCGCACATCGAGGGCGACGCACTCGTCCTCGACCGCGTAATCCCCGAAGGGAAAAAAGAGATGGCATATGCCGACTTTGCTCGCGGCCTCTCAAAATAGTTCTTTCTTCTTTTAATTCCAAAACGGGACATCTACCGCCCAAAGCGTAGCGCGTTTTTAATCTGCCCCGCCGCACGACGAAAGAGGTGCTGCCGCTTTTTCTTGTTCTTATCTAACTCACGCGACATCTCGCCGACCGCAATATCAATCGCCTCGTGGAGAGCGGCGCCGCGCACCTCGACCCGCTGCACCTCAACCCCCGGCGCATAGACCATCAACTCGGCGCGATACTCCTTTGCCTCACCTTTCAAAAACTCAACCTCGACATCTGCGCGCGCATCCACACCGGTGCCAGTAAATTTGTCGAGCGCCCGGAGCCGCTTCTCGACATAGCCGCGGATCTCCGGCGTCACCTCGAGCCCTGTCCCCTTGATGTTGTACTCCATGCCTCCAGTATACCATTTCGCCTCGTTCGACAACCCCGCCCAGTGCGTTGCCCTATGCGCCAAATCGGTGTATATTTTAGTCGGTCGTCGAGACCACACACATTCCGGTGTAGCCAATTTGTGTGACGCAGCAATACATTCCGGTGTAGCTCAATGGTAGAGCAGCTCCCTGTTAAGGAGTTGGTTCCAGGTTCGAGTCCTGGCGCCGGAGCAAATGATTCCTGTGGATGTGACCCATCCCTGTCCACAAAAAACCGTTGTTTACAAGTGAGTCACCAAACTACTATATGAAAATAGGCGTCGGTTCAAAAAATAAGACAAAAGTTGATGCGGTCGAACAGATTCTGCGCGACTACCCTATGTTTGCCGACGCAAAAGTTGAAGGCGTTGCTGTACACATCGAACAGTTTGGTCACCCAAAAAGTCTTGCCGAAACAGTCGCTGGAGCAGTTGATCGCGCCAAACAGGCGTGCGTAGGACACGACTACGGATTTGGTATCGAAAGCGGACTCATGGCTGTTCCACAAACTAAGTCTGGATACATGGAGGTTGCCGTCTGTGCCATTTTTGACGGCAAGCAAGTTCACATGGGACTTTCGCAAGCATACGAATGGCCTAAAAAGGTGCTCGATGGAATCTTGAATCAAGGTCTGGATGGTAGTCAGGCGATGAAAGCCGCTGGTCTGACGCAGCACGAAAAGTTAGGCGAGCACGAAGGATTTGTCGGCGTATTTGCAAAAGGGCGCACCAACCGAACGGAATACAACAAGGGTGCAGTGGTGATGGCACTGATGCATCTAGAGAATCCAGAGCACTACTAAACCGAACAGTACCCAATGCAAAAACTCCTTACTATTGAGAATATACGCGCCGATATAATAAAGGCGCACGAAAAAGAAGGCGCCCGACTGCAATCATGGGAATACTGTTACGCTTTTTTTAGGAACTACAAGGATTATAGAGAGGACAAAGAATGGCTCGATAAGGCAGCGCTGCACTTGGGGTTCTTTCTTGCTAGTTGGGGAATGCTGCGAGGATCGACTTTCTTGCTGCAGTTAAACTATACATACTACAAGCATGTCATCGAGGTCTTACTCGATCAAAAATATGATGCGCTGTGGGATATTAGATGGAATATTGATGCGCCAGAAAAACATATAGATCTTTTGTTCGAACTCGTTAAACACTTAACACAGATAATGGAAGAAAAGAGCGGTTTTGAAAACAGAAAACCCACAGACACTCTCATTACAAAAATTATCATGGCAACAATGGGTTGTGTGCCTGCGTATGATACCTACTTCACAAGTGGTCTAAAAATCTTTCTCGAAAAAAGGGGTGGCAAGCTGAGCAACTCTTTTACCAAAGCATCATTTGCTGAACTCTTATCTTTGTCTAGAACAGACGCGGAACTCTGCAAAATATATGATGTATCAATCCCTACAGTAATTCCAGGGGTCAATTATACTCCAATGAAACTACTTGATGCATATTTCTGGCAAGTTTACGACGATCTGAACCCCTCTAAGTAGGTTATTTGACCACCCCATTGTCCCCCTGCAAAAACGCCAGTATGATTGCGGGGTGAAAACAGCACCCAAGGTCCTGACGGAGGAGTTCGTCAAACGGAGCGTCATCAAGTTTCTCACCAACGAGGGCTGGAGCAAAAACCTCCAGTATAACGAGCTGCATGTGCACGGTGTCGACATCAAAGTCACCAACGCCAAATACAGCCGCACCTTCTACATCGAAGCCAAGGGCGGCTCGGTCAATCGCAGCGGCGCAGAAGTCGCCTTCGTCTACTCACTGGGGCAAATCGTCACCCGCATGAAGAGCCTCAAATCGCGATCCTATTTTGGCATCGCACTCCCCAAACCAAGCGCCGGCATCGCCCTGCGCCGCATCCCCTACCAATTCGCCGTCGCAACCTGTCTCCACATCCTCTCAGTCGACCACACAGGCAAGGTGACGTGGTACAAACCATCGGATATTAAGAAGCTACAGAACGGACAGGGTGTTGCCGTAAAACCTAAGCCATCAATATCTCGAGCTTCTCTTTAACCTTCTGCCAGTTCGGATATTTTTTATCAAGCAATTTCCAAAACTCTTTACCATGATCTTTGTGCCGGACATGACACAGTTCGTGCACAATAACGTAATCAAGACACTCCTTGGGTGCTTGTATCAACTTTGGATTTAGAAGTAAGGTATTTTTGAGAAGGCTACCCCAGCGCTTATCCATGGTACGGATTCCTAACGTAGGACATGAGTCATACTCAAACCGTTTTTGCATCTCCTCGTATCGCTCAACAAAGACCGTTTTTGCTCTATCTTGATACCACGCATCAATCATGCGTTTTGTATGTGCACTGTTCGCAACACCTTCTCTCGTTTGCACAGTAATGACCCCTCGTGAGACGGATACACGCTCGTACGAAGCACGTTTGACGATCAGTGTGTATTGCCGTCCAAGATACAGAAAACCCTCCCCAGAGACGTACTCTTTTTTGTACACCTTGTGCTTGTATTTCTTAAAGAAGTGAAGCTGTTTCTGCAGCCAAAACCACTTCTTTTTTAGAAACAGCTCAATCCGTTCATCATGTGCCGCACGAGGGCACTTAACAAATATCTGCAGGTCTGGAGTTATCGTCAATCCGAGCGTCTTTCTGTCCTGTCTAATGAGTTCGTACTGATAGACGAATGTGCCGTAGATAAATTCCTTTGTCTGACTAGGAAAAGATTCCATGGTTATTTTCGGCAAGCGCAAGAACGTCCGAGATCACGAGCTTCATGTCTTCATCCGACAACTCGATACCTTTCTCTTTCTTCACCACATCATAGAGGTAATCGTCTATCGTATTCATGATACGGCGCTTAACGTCGATATTCTTATACCAATCGACAATTGCACCCCGCTTCACTATACCGAAGATATCCAATACCACCGAGACAAAGATGTCCTCTGGCACAGGCGTACTCTTGAAGCACTCCCGCAGGTTGCGGTAAAACACATCAGCGCCCTTTTGTGTCGCAATAGCACTAGGCAAGGTGTCGTCTTTTTTGTTGACCACATCATCCCGCATAATTTTTAGCTGCTTGAGCCCCGCAACGTCAGCCAGTTTGCCATCTCGCATTTGCTGCAATATCTGTGAAATCTTACGAGAAAACCGCTCATAAAACTCTGGATCAGTATCCATCTTCTCGGTAATCGTTCGATCCAGCTGCGCTGCAATCGCTTCAGCTTTCGACTTATCAGAGCCAAGCTCTGCAATCGCTTCCTCGAATTGCTCCCGATCCGTGATATTGATCTGTTTGGTCAGAAGCTCCACACCTCGCGCGTCAACATATTTATCGAGGATGGTCACGAGTGACTGTTTGTACTCCGCCAAATCAACGCGGTCGGCATATTTCAAGCTAGCAGCCTTGCGAAGCTCCATAAACTTCTTAAGCTCGCGAGTATAAAGATCAAGATGCTTGAACTCATGCACAAAGTCCTGCAACACAAAGCACTCATTGAGGTTTTTAATGAACGCGCTCAGCGATTTATAGAACACCTCTCGCCGAGGCGCATCAGCGAGCGCCCGCAGAAACGCCTCATCGTCGGACGACCCCTTAAGCTCCTTGAAAATGTCATGGACAAGGCTATAGCTCTCCTCAAGTTCCTGTACCTTCTCCGACACGTCGATCAACGTACCCTTGATATCGTTCTCATCGTAGTTGCCGAAGAGCTTCATCGCGGTGTTGATATTCTTGGCGTTCTCGGAATAGTCGATAATATAGCCCGCTGTCTTTGGCAGCTTCTTGTTTTCGTGCAGACGGTTCACACGCGCAATTGCTTGCAGGAGATTATGGTCGCGCAGATCCTTTGCAAGATACAGCACCGTGTTGCGTGGCGCATCAAAGCCGGTCAGCAGCTTGTCCACGACAATGATAATCTCGATACCATCGTCGTTGTGCTTAAAGCTATCGACCACATCTTTTTCATACTT